>NZ_VCMY01000079.1:0-6153 GCF_005924235.1 Mycobacterium sp. DBP42 | reverse complement strand
GCCCCGAACAACACCGGAATCGAAGACTCCACCACCGGCCGCATCAACACCGCCCGATGACCAACCTCATCCAACCGAGCACAATCAGCCGCATCCAACACATCTACAGCCGACAACCGCTGAGCAGGATCGGCGGTTATCACCGCCAGCATCCGCCGCAAACGTTGGATCAAAGTCTCGATCGTGGCGGCGTCGAACACGTCCGTGCGGAACTCCACCGATCCGTCGATCCCTGCCGGCGCACCGGCATCATTGAAGCGTTCCGCCAAGGAGAACACCAGATCCATACGGGCCGTCTGTGTTTCGGCCTCCAGTCGCGTGACGCGGACCTCACCCAGTGCCAATGCGGCAGCAGGGTCGCTGTGTTGCCATGGCAGGTTCTGCCAGGTCAGCATGACCTGCACGAGCGGGTGATGGGTGAGGCTGCGGGTCGGATTGAGCCGATCCACCAGCACCTCGAACGGCACGTCCTGATGCTCGAACGCCGCCAAGCTACGCTGCCGCACCTGACCCAACAGGTCTGCGACAGTGGGGTCCCCGGCCAGGTCCACGCGCAGCACCAAAGTGTTGACGAAGAAACCCACCAACTCGTCGAGTGCGGGCTCGCCGCGGCCGGCAGACGCGATGCCCACGGCCACATCGGTGCTCGCGCTCAGCTGAGCCATCAACGCCGCCAGAGCTGCCTGGACCACCATGAAACTCGTCGCGCCGTGCTCGCGGGCGACCCGGGCGATCTGTTGCTGCAATTCGGCAGGCCAATCCACCACCACACTGGAACCCTGGTAGTCGGCCACCGGCGGATACGGCCGGTCAGTCGGTAGCTCCAACCGATCAGGCAGTTCGGCCAGCTCGTCCTCCCAGTACTTCAGCTGCCCGGCGATCACGCTGTCGGCGTCGGATACCGAGCCCAGCCACTCCTGCTGCCACAACGTGAAATCGGCATACTGCACCGGCAGGGGCTCCCAATCCGGGGCCTGCCCGTCGCACCGGCTGGCGTAGGCAGTCGCCAGATCCACCACGAGCGGGGTGACCGACCAACCATCGGCAGCGATATGGTGAACCACCGCCGCCAGGACGTGCTCGTTCTCGCTGATGCGGAAAAGTGTTGCTTTGATCGGGATTTCACTCGTGAGGTCGAAACTGTGGCGGGCCGCTGCACCGATCTCCTCGTCGAGCCGGGCCGCCGACCACCCGGCGGCATCAACGATCTGCCATCCCAGATCAGCCTGTTCGGTGTCGAGAACCACCTGCTGGGGGACCCCGTCGACTGAAGTGAACACCGTCCGGAGACTTTCCTGCCGGCCCACGACGTCCGCCAGCGCGGCACCCAGGGCAGCCTCGTCGAGGTGCCCGCTGAGCCGCAAGGCCACCGCCATGTTGTAGATCGGCGAGGGCCCTTGCAGCTGCTCCAAGAACCAGAGTCGTTGCTGGGCATACGACAACGGAATGGCCGCCGGACGATGCCGCGCAGTCAGCGGTGGCCGCGCCACACCGTCCTGATGCCGATCGAGATAGTCGGCCAGCCCGCCGACCGTTGGCGCGTCGAACAGGTAACGAACCGGCACATCCCGGCCGAGAGCGGACTGCAGACGTGTGCTGACCCGGATGGCGATCAGGGAATCGCCGCCGAGGACGAAGAAATCGTCATCAAGCCCTGCCCTGCCGAGTCCGAGAACCTCGGTGAACACCTCGGCGACAATCTTTTCCGTATCGGTCTGGGGAGCCCGGAAGGAGGTTGCGACGAACGTCGGCTCAGGTAGTGCTTTCCGGTCGATCTTGCCCGAGGAAGTCAACGGGAACTCGTCGAGCACCACGATCTGGCTCGGAACCATGTACTCGGGCAACCGTTCAGCCAACCACTGGCGGACCGCCGTGACCTTTGAGTTGGTATGCGGGTCGTTGGCGTAACCGCCGCGCTGACGGGCGTCGGGCGCCGGCTGGTAGAGCTCAGTGAGCGCCGGCGGCAAATCACCGCCGGAGGTTGCGATGAAGACGGCATCCAAGGTTCCGGGTTGGGTGCCCCACGTAATTGCGACGTGGTAGCCGGCTGCCTCGCCGAGCCGGTACACCATTTCAGGAGTGACGACATCCTGTGCGGCGGAGTCGGCGTGGACGAGTGCCTCGGCGAGTGGGAGTCCTGCACCCAAAGCTTGTTCGGTCACCACATCGGCGATCACGCCGGCACGTGGAATGGAAGTGACCCGTACGGTGGACGGCTGCCGAGCCGTCAACTCGGCATGCAGCCCGCTCAGACCCGCACAGTCCGTCCACACCCACGTCGAGGCGTTGGCCAGTGAGCACACCTGCGTGGGCGACTTGTGGACGATGACGTCGTAGCGGTATCGGCTCAGCTCGTTGTCGGCCTCACCACGCTTGACCTGAATGTCGATGCCGCCCACGGATGGATGGTCGGCTGCCCAGGTGGTGAAGAACTCTGGGGCGAGGAGCAACTCATGTTCGCCCAGCATCGCGCGCTGTACCCGTTGGCGGATCTCGTCAGTATCGGTACCGTTCCGGCTGCGTGCCAACGCGATACCGGTCTGGAAGGCACCCTGCAGACTGTGATTGCGCACGTCGCCGATAAACAGCGTGCCGCCAGGAGCCAGCAATTCCACTGCCTTGTCGACGACCTCGGCCAGGTACCCAGCGCTCGGGAAGTACTGGACCACCGAGTTGATCACCACCATGTCGAACTGGTTCTGCGGCAACGCCTCGGTGATGTGCGCCGGTCGGGTCAGCAGATGAACCCGGTCTCCCCAGGGCTGGCCGGCCACCGCCTTCTGCAGCTTCTGGATAGTCGGCGCGGAAAAGTCTGTGCCCCAATACTCGACGCATTCGGGAGCCAGCTGGGACAGCAGCAGGCCTGATCCGACGCCCAGCTCGAGTACTCGCTGCGGGCGCATGGACAGGATCCGATCCACAGTGGCCGAGCGCCATTCCTCCATTTCGGGCAGGGGAATCGGATCGTCCGTGTAGCTGCTGTTCCAGCCGCGGAAATCGTTACCGAATTCGACCACGTCAAGGTCAGCGTCGTAGAGCTCGTCGTAGATGCCTTGCCACTGATCGACAACGTCGGCGTCGTAGTCGGCGGTGCTGGTCTGCTCGAGGGCGATGTAACCAACCAGATGATCGACACCGGTGCTGCCCCGATGCACGGCCGCGGCCGCGCGGGTGACCTGCGGGCAGGCCAACAGGGTGTTCTCGATCTCACCCAGTTCCAGGCGCTGCCCACGGAGCTTGATCTGGGCATCTGCACGGCCGAGGTATTCCAGGCTGCCTGATTCGGCCCAGCGCACCAGGTCACCGGTGCGATACAGCCTCGTCCCCGGTCCTCCAAAGGGATTGGCCACGAAGCGATCCGCAGTCAGATCGGGGCGTCCCACATAACCACGAGCGACCGCAGGACCGGCTAGGTAGAGCTCGCCCACGACTCCGACCGGCGTCGGGTTCAGCCGCGAATCGAGCACGAACGCGCACGTTCCCGGAACCGGGGCACCGATGCGCACCGGTTGTCCGGCTGTCAGCGCACTCCAGGTGGCCCAGATGGTCACCTCGGTCGGTCCATAGGCGTTGAACATCCGCCGTCCGGGGGCCCATGCGGCCACCAACTCGGCCGGGCATGCCTCGCCACCGGTGACCAAGGTGTCCAGCCCGTCGATCTCGGCCGGATCCAGGGTGGCCAGCACCGTCGGGGTGATCAATGCCGCATCGACACGCTCGCCCGCCAATACCTCGGCCAGCGCGGCCCCGGCGTAGGAATCCGGCGGGGCCACCACCAATGCCGCCCCGGAGGACACCGCCCATAACCACTCGAAGATCGAGGCATCGAAAGTCGGTGCGGCGACCATCAGCACCCGAACCTTCGGAGCCACCCCGAGCAGATCATGGTGTGCGGCCGCGACACCGAGCACCCCGGCATGGCTGATCGCGACACCCTTCGGAGTTCCGGTGGACCCCGATGTGAAGATCACATATGCCGCGTCGTCAACACTCAAGGGCGCCAGTCGATCCGGATCCGCTACCGGGTCCGCGCTGTGTTCTGACAGATCAACCACATCGAGCGGGACCACGAGTCGGCTCCCGGTCCCCTCGACCGCAGCGGTGCCGCAGGTGAGCACACAAACCGCCTCGGCGGTGTCCAATACCGTGGACACCCGCTCGGCGGGGTGAGCCGGATCGACCGGAACGTACACTCCGCCGGCCTTGAGTACCGCCCACCAGGCGATCACCAAGTCCGCGCAGCGCCCCATCGCCACACCGACGGCGCGTTCAGGGCCCACCCCGGCTTCGATCAGCGCCCGTGCCAGTCGGTTGGATACCTCATCAAGCTCCCGGTAGGACAGCTCGCGGCTCCCGTCCACGACTGCGACGGCCTCCGGATCCGCGGCGACCGCGGCGGCCAACAGCTCCGGGGCCAATCCCATCGGGCGAGTTACGTCTGCACCGGACCACTTGTGCAGCAACAGATCCTGCTCGTCAGGATCGAGCAGACCGACCTCGCCGACAACCACCGACGAGTCAGCCACCACAGCCTCGACGACACGGCCGAACCAACCCACCAAGCGCTCGACACTGGATCGGTCATACAGATCCGTGGCGTAGGCGACGGTGCCTGCCGCCATCAGTGCACCGCGGCCCTCTTCGGGCACCGCGTGCAGATCGAACAGCGCACTCGCGTCCCCGTTGGACACTTCTCGCAGATCGAATTCGAGGTCGAACCGGGCGGTGCGAATGTCGGCGGCCATCGGCTCGACGTCGAGTTCGTCGAGCTGGATCTCGGGGCGCACATTGTTCTGGAAAGCCAAGGCCACCTGGAACAGCGGATGGTGCGATGTGGACCGGGTCGGGTTGAGCCGCTCGACCAAAAGTTCGAACGGCACGTCCTGATTGGCGTAGGCATCCAGCGCCTTCTGCCGGACACGTTCCAACACCTCGCTGAACCGCGACGCAGGATCAACGTCCACCCGGAGCACCCAGGTGTTGACGAAGAACCCGACCAGCTCATCGAGGGCCTGGTCCATGCGCCCGGCGATCGGGGTGCCCAACGCGATGTCCTCACCGACTCCGGCCCGGTGCAGCGCCACCGCCATCGCAGCCTGCAAAACCATCGACACGGTTGCGTTGTGGGCTGCGGCCACGGCCTTGAGCCCAGCCCAGGCCTCGGGGTCGATACGCAGATCGACGGCATCGCCGCGATAGCTGGGCACCGGGGGGCGTGGCCGATCCGAGGGAAGAGAAATGACCTCGGGGAGTTCTGCGAGTTCCCGCCGCCAGTATGCGAGCTGGTTGGCGAGCACACTGTCGGGATCGGATTCTGATCCCAACCAATCCTGTTGCCACAACGTGTAATCGGCGTACTGGACGGGCAATGGTGACCAATCGGGCTCCTGGCCCACGGCCCTCGACCGATAGGCTGCGCCGACGTCGCGGGCCATAGGTGCCATCGACCATCCGTCAAAGGCAATGTGGTGCAGAACGATTCCGAGGACATATTGCTCGGGGCCTACGGCGTAGATCTGGGCCCGGATCGGAATCTCATTGGCCAGGTCGAACGTGTAGCCCGCCAGGGAGATCAGCTCCCCGACCAGATCGTCGTCCGTCACCGGCACCACGGCCGGGCCTCCGCGGCGCCACAGCCCGGGCTGTGCGGGCAGTACCTTTTGCGAGGGCACTCCGTCGATGTCGGGGAACACCGTGCGCAGCGATTCATGGCGGTCGATCACATCGTCGAGAGCCGATTCCAGGGCGTCGACATCCAAGGCGCCGTTGATCCGGAACGCGATCGGCATGTTGTACGTCGCCGCTCCGTCCTCGAACCGGTTGAGGAACCACATACGGTTCTGTGCGAAGGACAACGGGACCAGGGCAGGACGCTCGCCCGCCGTCAAAGGCGCACGCCGGTCCGAATCCTCGCCGACATGCGGTGCCAACTGCGCGACCGTCGGCGCGTCGAACAACGTGCGTACCGCCAGCCCGGCATCCAAATCGGTGTTGACTGCGGCGACCACCCGCATCGCGAGAATACTGTCGCCGCCGAGGTCGAAGAAGGAGTCGTCGATGCCGACCCGTTCCAGGCCGAGGACCTGGGCGTAGATGCCGGCCAGGATCTCCTCGGTCGCGGTGCCCGGCGCCCGATAATGATCGGTGCCGGTG
>NZ_VCMY01000078.1:0-6437 GCF_005924235.1 Mycobacterium sp. DBP42 | reverse complement strand
CCACAAGGGCAAACTGCTCGAACGCCCCACCGAAATCACCCCACCGACACCGCCCTCAGACGGCGATCAGCAAGCCGGAACGGAGGTCGCCTGAAACACGCCGATCCACAGGTATTGACAATTCCTCCGGCGGCGTGGGGATGGGGGTCGATGGCGCACTTGTTCGTCGGCACCCTGGCGTGCTCGGGCAAGTGGCGCGGCGTGCTGGCCCCGGAGATGACCCAGCCCAGGGTCATCGAGGGCCTGGACCGGGTCTGCCGCGGCTTGGGCGGGGTGAGCCGGGTGTGGCGTTTTGATCGGATGGCCACGGTCTGTCACCCGGAGTCGGGGAAGGTGACGGCCAGCTTCGCCGGGGTGGCCAAGCATTACGGGGTGTCGGTCGCGATCTGCCCACCGCGGCGAGGCAACCGCAAAGGCGCGGTGGAGAAGTCCAATCACACTGCCGCCCAACGCTGGTGGCGGACACTGCCAGACGATGTGACTGTTGAGCAGGCGCAGGAAAGTCTCGACAAGTTCTGCCGGCTGCGCGGTGACACCCGGTTGCGGCCCACCGCCGACGGGAAAGCCACTGTGGCGACCGTGGCCGGCAGCGAGGGCTTGCATCCGATGCCGGCGCGAGCCTATCCGGCGATCATGTCCTGCGAGCGGGTGGTATCGCGGCAGGCGTTGATCTCCTATCGCGGCAACCGGTACTCGGTGCCCCCAGAGCTCGCCTCGGCGCGGGTGAACATCACCGAGGTCCTCGGCGCCGGCGTCATCGATGTGGTCACCGCTTCGGGGATCACCATCGCCCGGCACCGTCTGGCCGCCGATGGGACCGGGGCGATGGTGCGCGATCACGGCCACGTCTACGCCTTGGAGCAGGCCGCGATGGCGGGGGCGAAAACCGGACGGCCGCATCGCCGCAAGGAACGTATCCCACCAGGACCCGAGGCTCTTGCCGCGGCCGCGGTACTGCGTATCGACCGCGCAGACCCCACCACCACCATCAGCTCTGAGGCCCAATCACCTCCCAGCACAACACAGTCCGATACCGAACCTGCGGCTCTCTACGATCTTTCGGTTTACGAGCGCGCCGCCCACGGAAGGAACACCCTGTCATGACCACACGCACCACAACCGGATCTGGCGACCGTTTACCCCCTCCGAATACCGCGGAATCGGCGAGCCTATACCAACGTCTGCGTGGGCATCTGGCAGTGCTGAAACTGCACGATGCGGCCGAGGCGTTGCCCTCGGTGCTGGATCAGGCATCGGCAGAGGACCTGTCGATGACCGCCGCCCTGGACCGGCTGCTCTCGATCGAAGTGCAGGCCACCGAAGCGCGACGTCTGGCGGGTCGACTGCGCTTTGCCTGCCTGCCCACCCCTGCCTCGCTGGAGGATTTCGATTACGACGCCGCCGTCGGCGTTGATCGCAAGGTCATCGATGAGCTGGCCACCGGTCGCTACCTCGAGACCGCAACGAACGTGTTGCTGATCGGCCCGCCGGGGGTCGGCAAGACCCATCTGTCGGTCGGATTGGCAAGGGCTGCAGCGTATGCCGGGTATCGCACCTATTTCACCACTGCTGCCGACCTCGCTGCCCGGTGTCATCGCGCCGCGATCGAAGGTAGATGGGCGACCACGATGCGGTTCTACGCTGGTCCTACGTTGCTGGTGATTGACGAACTGGGCTATCTGCCGCTGCCCGGCGAGGCGGCAGCAGCGTTGTTTCAGGTCGTCTCCCAACGCTATATGAAAACGTCAATCGTGATGACCACCAATCGAGGCGTCGGATCATGGGGTGAGGTGCTCGGCGATAACACCGTCGCGGCAGCGATGCTCGATCGCCTCTTGCATCGTTCCGTCGTGCTCAACCTCGACGGTGATTCCTACCGCCTACGCGACCACAACGCCCGAGCAGAAAAACTGCGTAGAACGACCACCGGAACCCGACAACCGCTACAGTGAGGACCGCTCATAGGTGGGGATTTTCGCCGAGCACAACTGGGGAGTTTCCCTGAGCCTCGTCAGCGTTCGACGAAGCCGGCGATAATCGGCACCAGAGTGGTCGTCTCGGCGGTACTTCCCTCGAAACAACCGATCTCCAAAGGGAAACCACTGCGATCCACCAGCGGTCCGACCACAATTTGAGGGTCGACCCGCCGTTCTTTGCTGAACCCCACCTTGCGCAGCTCATCCTCCGATTCAGCCTCGATATACAAGGTCGTAACGTCATAGAGCAACAGGGACAGCCCACCGCAATCACGGGAGTAGTCAAAGCACTTCGGGTCAAGTCCCGGGAAGTGGTGTAGTGCTGCGTGATCCGGTGTGTTAAGCGGTGAGTGCGGGCATGTCGTCGGCTCCTATTTCGGGGTTGTCGTTGGTGATGGTGGTTAGGCGGCAGCGGGCCAGGATGTCGAGGCCGAGGTAGCGGCGGCCTTCGGCCCATTCATCGTTCTGTTCGGCCAAGACGGCGCCGACGAGGCGGACGATGGCGTCGCGGTTGGGGAAGATGCCGACCGCATCGGTGCGGCGGCGGATCTCTTTGTTGAGTCGTTCGGCGGGGTTGTTGGACCAGATCTGGGTCCAGATGTCTTTGGGGAATGCGGTGAAGGCAAGGATGTCTTCGCGTGCAGCGGCCAGGTGGTCGGCCACGGCGGGCAGTTTGTCGGTGACGTAGTCGATGAGCCGGTCGAACTGCGCGGCCACCGCGGGTGCGTCCGGTTGGTCATAGACGCTGTGCAGCATGGCTTTGACCGCTGGCCACATGGAGAAATTGTCAATACCTGTGGATCGGGTTGTTCAGGCGACCTCCGTTCCGGGTTGTTCGGCGCCGTCGGTGGGCGGCTGTGTTGGGGTGATCTCGGTGGGGCGTTCGAGCAGCTTTCCCTTGTGGAAGACCGCGCCGGCGCGGACCAAAGCGACCAGGTGTGGGGCGTTGACGGCGCGCCAGCGGGCCGCGGCGGCGTCGATGAGCTTGTAGGCCATAGCCAGTCCGGCCGCGCGTGATCCCGGGCCTTTGGTGACCTTGGTGCGCAAACGCACTGTGGCGAAGGTGCTTTCGATCGGATTCGTGGTGCGTAGGTGAATCCAATGTTCGGCCGGGTAGTGGTAGAACTCCAGCAGGGTGTCCAGATCGTCGGTGATCTTGGCGACCGCTTTAGGATACTTGGCCCCGAAGTCGACCTCGAAGGCTTTGACCGCGAGCTGGGCCTTGTCGATATCCTCGGCGTTGTAGATCTCCTTGATCGCCGCCAACGCCGACGGGTGCGCTGATTTCGGCAGCGCGGCAAGAACATTAGCCTGCTTATGAAACCAGCACCGCTGCTCTTTGGTGGCCGGGAACACCTCACGCACCGCGTTCCAGAACCCGAGTGCGCCATCGCCGACCGCGAGCACCGGGGCGGTCATGCCGCGTCGCTTGCAGTCGCGCAGCAGATCAGCCCACGACTCGGTCGATTCGCGGTAGCCGTCGGTGATCGCCACCAGTTCTTTGCGGCCGTCAGCGCGCACACCCAGCTTCACCAGCAAGCACAGCTTTTCCTGGTCCAGGCGGACCTTGAGGTGGATGCCGTCCACCCACAGGTAGACGTAATCGGTGCCCGACAGGTCCCGGGCGGCGAACGCGCGGGCCTCATCTTGCCACTGACTGGTCAGCCGGGTGATCGTGGTGGCCGACAACCCGGCACCCGAGCCCAGAAACTGCTCCAGGGCCGGCCCGAAATCACTGGTCGACAGCCCGTGCAGATACAAAAGCGGCAGCACCTCGCTCATCTGCGGTGACTTGCGCGCCCACGCCGGCAGGATCGCCGAGGAAAACCGTTTCCGCTCACCAGTGTCGGGGTCGACGCGTTTGTCGTTGACTCGTGGAGCTTTCACCTGCACCGCACCGGCTGCGGTCAACACCTCACGTGGCTGGTGGTAGCCGTTGCGCACCACCAGCCGGTGCCCGTTGTCGTCGAGCTGATCGGCGTACTGGGCCACATACGCGGCGACCTCGGCCTGCAACGCCGCGGCCAGCATTTGCCGGGCACCGTCGCGGACGATCTCGTCCAACAACGAGCGCCCAGAGGCCTCGTGGCCGTTGGCGTCCTCGGCGTCGTGAACTACGGTGAGCATGGGCGTACCTTCCCGAACCAGCGCGCCAACGCCGGCTCATGATCGGACCTACTGACTTTCAGATCATCCTCGGGAAGGTGCGCCCACTTTCACGCCCCCATCCCGAGGCTCATCCACAGGTTCTGATCATTGCTCGCCACATGCTCTTGGGGCAGATGCTCATCAGGTTGGCCGCGTAGTGGGTGCGACACCGCTGCCAGGCTGCGCCGGGCAGGTTGGCCGCGATGGCCTCGCGTAGGCCGGCGTGGGCGTCGCTGGTGACCAGTCGTGCGCCGGCCAGTCCGCGGGCGACCAGGTCGGCGAAGAACTCGTTCCAGGCGGGGCCGGTCTCGCTGGTGACCACGCGCATGCCCAGGACTTCGCGGTGTCCGTCACCGTTGACGCCGGTGGCCAAAAGCACCACCGCGTTGACGACCCGGCCGCCTTCGCGGACCTTCATCGTCAACGCATCAGCGGCGACGAAGGTGAACGGGCCGGCAGAATCGAGTGGTCGGTGGCGGAACTGTTCGACGTGGTCGTCGAGGTCGGTGGCCATGCGGCTGACCTGCGATTTGCTCAGCGAATCGATGCCCAGCGTCTTGACCAGTTTGTCCATCCGCCGCGTGCTCACCCCGGCCAGGTAGCAGTCGGCGACCACGGTGATCAAGGCGGATTCGGCCCGCTTGCGTCGCTCCAGCAGCCAGTCGGGAAAGTAGGTTCCCTTGCGCAGCTTGGGAACCGCGACATCGATGGTCCCGACCCGGGTGTCCAGTCCGCGGTGGCGGTACCCGTTGCGCTGGGCACGGCGTCCCGGTGTGGGCTGGCCCCATTCAGCGCCCACCACGGCATCAGCATCCGCCGACAGCAGGGCGTTGATCACGGTCTGCAACAGCGAGCGCATCAGATCCGGTGACGCTTCTGACAGGGCCTCGCCAAGAAGGCCGGCAGGGTCGACAATGTGGGGTGCGGTCATCGTGATGCTCCTCGAGGATTCTGTGGAAGGTTGACTCGAAGGATCACGCGGTGGCCGCTTCACGTCCATCACCAACACGATGACGAACCCAGCAACCGCGCTACACCACTATGCGGGACTCAACTGCACTTTTCGCGGCGATCGCATCCCGATACCCACCCGGGCCGATCACGTCCAGATGGCGCTGGATGGTCCGATACGACACCGTCGTAGCGCCCAAGTCTTCGAGCACCCGGATCGAGTCGAGCTTGCTGGTCGGCTCCACGATCCGGGCGCTCACCAGATCCCGGAACACCGCGTCATCGACCACATCGAATCCGAGCCAGTCATACACGTGCCCGAGGACCTCACGCAGTAACCGCGAGGAGGTGCCCGTGATGTGACCCGGGCCGGCCGACGCCGGCGCCACGGTCTCATCGGCGGGCCGCCAGTCGGCGACCTCGCCGACACGGGCGACCTTGCGGGCTACCTCCAGATCCAGACCCTGTTGATCACCATCGGCGATCCGGCGGGCCTGCTCCAGCAGAACCCCCAGCTCAACGTCGGTATGGGCGGACCCCAGATGAGCCAGGATCTCGTGTTTGCCCTGGTTCTTGCGGGCCACCTGCACCGCCACCGCACCGGAGGAAGTGCGCACCTTCCGCACGTACGCCACCGCCCGAACCTACCCCGTTAGTGCCCCTAGTGCCCCAAATCACCACACGAAACCCCAGGTCACAGCGATAAGACCCCTCAGATCCCCGATCGATGTCCTAACTCAGGTGGTTGCGCTGCAAGGGGACACGCTCGGCATTGGCGATTGTCTCGGGAGGCTGGGCGCTCCAGGCCTCGCCACCTCCGTTGGTCATTCTCTGACTATCTCATCCTGGACTCCAACCGCGGCGAGCCATGCCCTCCGGCTGAGCGGTTACTGTCTCTGTTCTATTCCGCATTCAATTCCGGGCATTGATGCGTGTGGGCTGCAACTAGCAGTTTGTAGTATTGCTCTGCGGCGGTGACAAACGCTTCAGGAGGGGTATTATTCATCTCGTTTCGCCGCGTTGCCTGATGAGATTCGAACGCTTGCCTTGACGCAGGACTTTCTATCGCGATGCCATCGTATACGGAATCGGCTGTGGCAATTACTTGACTTTTCCATTTCTTGGGATTTGATCTGATGTCCTCGATGCTCCTAGCCCGAGCGCTTAGTGTGATTGGCGCTATTGTGTTGTTAGCGCCGCCGCCGGGCATCGCCCAACAAACGTGGCGGCCTAGGTGTTCTTCACGGGTAGGTTGTGAACGCGTAGGCGCTCGATTGGTGTCATTCCGCCGATGCCGGTGTGGGGTCGGTGGTGATTGTAGTGATGCAGCCAGTGCTGGTAGGTTCCGGCGCGTTCGGCCTC
>NZ_VCMY01000077.1:0-6695 GCF_005924235.1 Mycobacterium sp. DBP42 | reverse complement strand
GGGCGGGGCTGTGGTGCCTGGTGATCGGGTCCAGTGCCGCCGCGGCCATCGTCGTGACGCTGCGCACGCTGTGCGATGAGACCACCGCCCGTGCGGCCGCCCCGTTCGTCGCGGTCGCACCGACCGCCATCTGGATCGCCGTCTCAGCCGATGCCTACTACGCGGGCGTCGCCGCGTGGGGTATCACCCTGCTCGCACTGGCCACCCGCAACCGGCGCCCCGCGCTCACCGGCGCCGGCGCGGGGCTCCTGCTGGGTTGGGGCATCTTCCTCAACTACGGCCTCGGCTTGATGGCGATACCGGCGGTCGCGGTGCTCTGCACCGCACCTAGCCGGCGCGTGGTGACCCGAGTGCTGCTGCCCGCGGTCGGCGCCACGCTGGCGGTGGTCGGCGCGTTCGCTGCCACGGGATTCTGGTGGATCGACGGTTACATCTTGGTGCAGCAACGGTATTGGCAGGGTATCGCCACGAACCGGCCGTTCCAGTACTGGTCGTGGGCCAACCTGGCATCAGTGGTGTGCGCCATCGGGCTCGGCAGCGTCGCCGGGCTGAGCCTCGCCTTCAACCGAGCCGCGCTGCGGCGGCGCAGCGGCCTGCACCTGCTGGTGCTGGCTTCGTTGGTAGCCATCATGTGCGCGGACCTGAGCATGCTGAGCAAGGCTGAGACCGAACGGATCTGGCTGCCGTTCACCGTCTGGCTGACCGCCGCGGGCGCCCTGCTGCCGGCGCGATCACGACGCTGGTGGCTGGTCGCCAACGTCGTCGGCGCTCTTGCTCTCAACCACCTGATTATGACGAACTGGTAGAAACCGCCGACCCACCAGATAACCGGGCACACACGCCCACACCACCGCGATCGAAATCCACAGTCCAGCATGGTAATCCCGATCGAGAACGGTGGCGTTGTCCAGAGACGCCCCGGGTTTGTCGAACACCGGGATGGCGAGCAGCACCAGCACCACCGTGCACAACGCGGCCACCGCGCCGGGTGCCTGCCACACCGTCGGCAGCACCCGGCGAGACGAAAGACCCATCGCCGCGCACAGTGGCGCGAACACCACATCATGGAGCGCCACCGCCACCAACGCCCAGACCACGATGCGCATGATGATCACCGGTGGGTTCTCCGACACCAGGACCGCGCCGTAACCGGCAAGGGCCAGACCGGACATGAACAGCAGCACCCTCATGGCAGCACCTCGATCCGGGACAGCCATTTGGTCTGCAGCACTCCGGGCCGCGACGGTGCAATGAGCCGGCACGGATAGCCGTGATCGGGATGTAGCGTGTCGCCGTTGAGTTTCAGCGCGATCAGGGTCTGGCCGTCGTGAGCATGCCCGGCCGGGAGCACGGTGCGCGAATACGGCCCGGGTGGCTCCAATGACACCATCCGCACATCGGCGTCGCGGG
Source organism: Mycobacterium sp. DBP42 (assembly GCF_005924235.1). NCBI lineage: Bacteria > Bacillati > Actinomycetota > Actinomycetes > Mycobacteriales > Mycobacteriaceae > Mycobacterium > Mycobacterium sp. DBP42. Next base: position 5,285 of record NZ_VCMY01000077.1, on the reverse strand, counting down.
ACCCTCCGACCATGGCGATCAGGTCCGCCAGCACCACACCGGTCCATGCGGCGTCGGCGCTCCAACCCTCGACGCAGGCGATCGGCAGATGGAAGGTCTGCTGCGGCAGGGCGTTCAGCTCGGACACCGAAAAGGCGCGGCTGAGCGCACCGTTGGTCACCGTCAAGCGGTACTGCGGTGAGGCCGCGGTCTGCAGCACGCCAGCTGCAACCGCGGTTCGGTTCACCGGAATACCTTGTGGCCCTTGGCCGGAGCGCGGCGCGAGAACCGACATCCGGCGCAGCCACGGTACGGTCTGGCCGGCCGTGGCCACGGTCGCTGCCGCGACCGCCAATCCGGTGCCGCGCAGTACCGTGCGCCGGGTCGGGCCGACCGCGGCGGTGGACAGTTCGTCGAGCGGTTCGCCGAGAGCGCGTCGGATCACCGGCAGCTTGACCGCGAGGTGCACTAGTACCGCGCCCGCCGCGAGGTAGGCCACTGCGTAATGCGTTGTGGTGAAGAAGAATCGGAACACGTACCACTGCGCAATGTTCAACAACCCGGTGGACAGCTCGAACAAGATCGCCCCGACGAGCACCAGGATCGACAGGCGCTCCAGCTGCCGCGTGAGGCCACCGATAATCGGGCGTTCAAACAGCTTGGGCCACACCGACCACAGCTTTACGACCGTCAGCGGGATAGCGGCGATACCCGAAGCGACATGGAGTCCCTGGGTCACCCGGTACAGCCACGCCGGGTGCGCGGGCCAGTAGAACCAGGGTTGCGGATGCTGGATGAGGTGACTGACCAGACCGGTCAGGAAGCACACGCCGACGGCGATGCCGAGCATCATGCCGACCCGCGCGGTCACCGCGGTGCTACGCAGTCCCGACGCATTCATCGCTGGGCCAGACTGGCGAGCATCCGGTCGCCGACCGGATGCATGTCCAGTACCGTCAGGCCGGCGTCACCGGCGACGCGTTCCGCGCTGTCCACCCCCACCGTGGCCCACCGGAACCACGGTCCGACCGTCCGCGACGATTCCAGCCGCACCCACTGCGTCTTGACTCCGCATGGGGCCGAGTCGAATTCGGCGATGCACGATCCGCCGCGCCGGAGCAGGTCGGCGGCGCGGCGCAGCACCCGGATCGGGTCACCACCGAGCCCGACGTTGCCGTCGGCCAGCAGTACCGTCTGCCACCGGCCGGTGCCGGGGAGCGGGTCGAACACATCGCGGCGCAATGCCGGGGCGCCGCTGCGCCGCGCGAGTTCCACGGCGGTGGCGGACTGGTCCACGCCCAGGGCTGGCACACCGCGCCGGATGAGATCGGCTACCAATCGGCCCGGGCCGCAGCCCAAGTCGATGGTCGGCCCGTGGCACAGGGCCAGCACCGCCCGGTCGAACTGCCGGTCCGCACGGCGACCGCCCAGCCAGTTGTGTACCGGCAACCGCTGGCGGGTGCCGTCGTCATGCCGGATCCAGCACCGCTCACCTACCAGGGCACGCTCATAGAGGTTCCCGAACATGTCACGCCTCGATCGCGGCGGTCAGCCGCCGGAATCGGCTATCGGCCGAGCACACACGCTGCACGGCGGCGATGTCATCGACGACGTCCACGTCAGTCAGCTTGGTCACCAGGCCCACGGACAGTCCGGCTGACGCCAGCGCGTGCAACGTCAGCGCACCCGTATCAGGTTGCGACATCGGTACGGTGCGCAAGCAATCGGCGCCAAGTATGTTGCGCAGCCCGAGCAACCACCAACCACCATCGCTGGCCGGCCCTAGCACCGCGTCCGTGCGCAGCAGACGGCGGGCGCAGTCGGCGAGCAGTGTCGCGCTGATCTGCGGGGTGTCCATGCCGATCTGCACCACGGGGTAGCCGGCGGCGGCTGCGTCGTGGTGGGCGTTGGCCAACCGGTCACCGAAATCTTGTCCGCGCTGCGGTATCACGGTGAACGTGGCGAGCCGTTCCCGAATTTCTGCGGCCGCCCGCGCCGCGCCCACGTCTCCCGTCATGGCCACCACGCGCGAGGCCACGGGTGCGGCCGCGACCGCATCCAGCGTGTCCAGCAGTGCCGCGGCCGCGACGTCGGCTGCACCGCCAACCCCCAGATCGGGCGCCAATCTCGTCTTGGCCAGCCCGGGTACCGGCGCCTTGGCCATTACCAGGACGGTCACCGGAATCGTCATGAGAGGACTCGCCAAAAATCCAGTGCAGCATGGAAACTGCCGCGCAATGAGCCGCTCACCTTCGATCGGCCGCCGGTGCGCGGGCCGTAGCTAACATCGCTTTCGGCCACCTGCCAACCGACCTGCGCGGCGCGCACCAACAGTTCCAGCGGATACCCGCACCGCCGGTCGCGCACGTCAAGTTCCACAAGCGCGTCGCGGCGCGCCACCCGCATCGGCGCGATATCGTAAACCGCAAGGCGATACTTCCTCCGTAGCCGCCAGCAGATCACTGCGGTGCCCAGCCGGGCGTGCCACGGCCACCGCAGTCCGGGCACCGCGCGGCGCCGCCCGACGGCCAGATCGGCACCGCGATCCACAGCCTCAACCAGGTATGGCAACGACCGCGGGTCCAAGGACCCGTCGGCGTCGAGCACCGCGATGGTGGGTGTCCGCGCCGCCAGCACCCCGGCGTGGACCGCGGCGCCGTAGCCGGGTTGACATTCGGTGACTACCTCGGCGCCGTGCGCCCGCGCCACCGCTGCGGTGCCGTCGGTGCTGTTGTTGTCGACCACCAGCGCGCGGTACCCGTCGGGTAGGGCGGCCAGGATCGCGGGCAGTGACTCCGCCTCGTTTAAACAGGGCAGGATCACTGTGATCGCAGTGCTGGACATAACCCGACCGTAAGGCGCAGCGGGCGCCCTCGCCAGGGTGCAATGATGACGAATTCGTGACATAGGTGCTGGTAGGGGCCAGGTAACGGGCTATCGGCCGACTACGCTGTCTGGTGTGACGAGGGTTTTGATCGCCGACGACGATCCGATCGTGCGGGATGTCGTGCGCCGGTATCTGGAGCGCGACGGCCACGACGTCAGTACTGCACGCGACGGCCACGAGGCATTGACGCTGCTGGATTCGCAGCACATCGACATGGCGGTGCTGGACGTGATGATGCCCGGACCGGACGGGCTGACGCTGTGCCGCAGCATGCGCCGCGGCGACGGGTACGGACTGCCGGTGATCCTGTTGACCGCGCTCGGCGAGGAGGACGACCGGATCGCCGGTCTGGAGGCCGGTGCCGATGACTATCTCACCAAACCGTTCAGTCCGCGTGAACTCGCGCTCCGTGTTCGTTCCGTGCTGCGCCGCACGCCGGCGCGCGCGGTCGTTGAACCGCTGGAGATCACCACCGGCGCGCTGCAGATATCGACCGCCGCGCACGCGGTGACCGTCAACGGTGCCGCGGTGAGCCTGACCAACCGCGAATTCGATCTGATTGTCTTCCTGCTCACCCATCCAGACACCGTCTACTCGCGTGAGCAGCTGCTGAAACTGGTGTGGCAGTGGGACTTCGGCGATCTGTCGACAGTGACGGTGCACATCAAACGCCTGCGCGCCAAACTCGGTGACGCACACCGGATTCAGACGGTGTGGGGTCGCGGCTACATGTGGGGAGGAGATCATGCAGGCGACTGATCTGTGGGAAATCATCGGCTGGGCATTGGCCTGCTCGGTGCCGGTGGTGATCACCGGCGCCGTGCTCATCCGGCTCGCCCGATCCTGGTCACTGGCGGTCAGCATGGTGGCGCTCGTGCTGATTCCCACCCTGGCCACCTTCACCGGGGTCTTGGGAGCCAGCGGTTTCATGATCACCGAGACCTTCGAACGGATTGCGGTGGTATTGGTGATCGTCGCGGTGGTGACCATTCCAGCTGCGGTCATGTTGGCCCGCTACCAAGCCCGCCGCACCGTGTGGGAGCAGGAGATTCGCGCATCCGAACGCGCCGCTGAACAGTCCCGGCGCCGGCTGGTGGCGTTCGTCAGCCACGACCTGCGCACCCCGCTGGCGGGCATCCGCGCGGTATCCGAAGCGATCTCCGACGGTGTTGTGGATACCGCAGAGGTGCGTGCCCACGCCAAACACATTGAACAGGAATCGATTCGGTTGTCCGAGATGGTCGATGACCTTTTCGAGATGTCGAAGATCAATGCCGGCGCAGTGCAACCGGCGCACGACACCGTCGCACTCGACGAAGTCGTCGATGATGTATTGGCTGCGCACCGGATCGCCGCAGAGCGCGCCGGGGTGCAGTTGGCGGCCCAGCTGCCGGCTGAACCTGTCCGGGTGATCGGCAGCGACCGGGCGCTGGTGCGGGTGCTTTCCAACCTGGTGGCCAACGCCATCGCCCACACCCCCGAAGGCGGACGCGTCGAACTGACGCTGGGCCGCGACGCCGACGGCGCCTGGGCCCGCGTCGACGACACCGGTGTCGGCATTGATGAGGCGGATCTAGCCAGAGTGTTCGACGTCGCCTACCGCGGCTCGAACGGCCGTGTGCCGCGGGCAGATTCATCGCTGCCAAGCGGCTCAGGTCTGGGACTGGCCATCGCCGCGGGCCTTGTACAGGCCCACCGCGGCACCCTCTCGGCGCACAACCTCGACAACGGAGCGCGCTTCGAGGTGCGGCTACCACTTGCCGACGGCGCATGAAGGCCCCCGTATCACGCCGGGGCCTCCTCGGGCTCGCGGCCGCAGCAGGCCTGGGCGTAAGCCAAGCGTCGTTCGCCACGGCTGCTCCCAGCCCACCCGGTCCCATTCGGGCTGTTGCATTCGACGCTTTCACCGTGTTCGACCGCCGCGCGGTCGATGCCGCCGCCGAGGACGTATTTCCCGGCACGGGAACCACATTGATCGACACCTGGCGTACCCGGCAATTCGAATACACCTGGCTACGCACCTTGACAGGCACGTACACCAACTTCTGGACGATCACCCAAGACGCACTCGAATTCGCCGTACAGCAGTCCGGTCTGCAACTCAGCCCCGCCGGTCGCGAACAGCTGATGAACTCATGGCTCCAACTGACACCCTGGCCAGAAGCCCCGGCCGCGCTGCACGCGCTCAAAGAGAGCGGACTACACCTCGCGTTCCTGTCCGACGCCACCACCACCATGCTCGACTCCTGGGTCACGAACGCCGAACTCGAAGGGGTGTTCGACCCACACCTAAGCCTCGATCCGTGGATCGACCCTGTTGAAGGTGTCTCGGGACTGATCTTTGCCGTGCTGTGGGTGGTGGGCAGCCTGTAGCCGCTGGTCTGCCCAGCTTTTCCTGTGATGTTCGGTCGGGCCTTTC
>NZ_VCMY01000076.1:0-8209 GCF_005924235.1 Mycobacterium sp. DBP42 | reverse complement strand
CCCCTGTGGCGCCGCCTCCGCCGGCCCCGATCTACAACCCGCCGGCGCCCTACATCCCGCCGCTGGTCGTGCTGCCGCCCCCGCCGCGGCTGCCGAACATCTTCCGCCCGCCGTGGGAGCCGCGTGAGCATACGCCGCGGTGGGATCCGCCGTCACGCCGCCAACCGGAAACCCCGCGGTGGCCGGGTTCGGGCTCGGACGACTGGAACCCCGGTCGGGGGTCTGGCGATTGGAATCCTGGTCGGGGATCTGGCGACTGGAACCCGGGCCGGTCCAGTGGCTCCGGTGACTGGAACCCGGGTGGTTCGGGCTCCGGGGATTGGAACCCGGGCCGGTCCGGCGGTTCCGGTGGTTCCCGCAGCGGCGGTGACGGCGGAGGGCTGTGGCCTTTCCCGTCGTTCGGCGGGCGCTGAAAACCGTTACCTGACGTTGGCCTGCCGCTCAGTGTCACGTAGCGGCTAGCTCATCATCGCAGCCTATTCAGGCAGTATGCGATGCACCGTATTCGGTACCGGCTATCTGGGCGCGACACATGCCGCAGGCATGGCCGAGCTCGGCCACGAGGTGATCGGGGTCGATATCGACCCCGGCAAGGTGGCCAAACTCGCCGCCGGTGACATCCCGTTCTACGAACCCGGTCTGCGTAAGGTGTTGAACGACAACCTGTCTGCCGGGCGGCTGCGTTTCACCACCGACTACGACGAGGCCGCCGATTTCGCTGACGTGCACTTCCTCGGCGTCGGCACCCCGCAGAAGAAGGGCGATTACAGCGCCGATCTGCGCCACGTGCACGCCGTCATCGACACCCTGGTGCCCCGGCTGCGGCGGTCGGCGGTGATCGTCGGCAAGTCCACCGTGCCGGTCGGGACCGCCGCCGACCTGGCCGAGCGGGCCCGAGGTCTGGCGCCGGTCGACGTGGACGTCGAGGTTGCCTGGAACCCGGAGTTCCTCCGCGAGGGCTACGCCGTGCACGACACGCTGCACCCGGACCGCATTGTGGTTGGTGTGCAACGTGATTCGCTACGCGGCGAGGCTGCCGTGCGCGAGCTCTACGCGCCGATGATCGGCGACGGGGTGCCGTTCCTGGTCACCGACCTGGAGACCGCCGAACTGGTCAAGGTGTCGGCCAACGCGTTCCTGGCCACCAAGATCTCATTCATCAACGCGATCTCCGAAGTGTGTGAAGCCGTCGGCGCCGACGTCACCCTGCTGGCCGATGCACTGGGCTATGACCCGCGGATCGGGCGGCGATTCCTCAATGCGGGCCTGGGCTTTGGTGGTGGCTGCCTGCCCAAGGACATCCGGGCATTCATGGCCAGGGCCGGCGAGCTGGGCGCCAACCATGCCCTGACGTTCCTGCGAGAGGTCGACAGCATCAACATGCGCCGCCGCACCGCGATGGTGGAGCTGACCACCCGGGCCTGTGGTGGATCGCTGCTGGGTGCCAACATCGCGGTCCTGGGCGCGGCGTTCAAGCCCGAATCCGACGATGTGCGCGATTCTCCCGCACTCAACGTCGCGGGCATGCTGCAGCTCAACGGCGCCGGGGTGAACGTGTATGACCCCAAGGCGATGGACAACTCGCAGCGGGTGTTCCCGACGTTGAACTACTCCACCTCGGTCATCGAAGCCTGCGACCGGGCCGATGCCGTGTTGGTGCTCACCGAGTGGGCCGAGTTCGTCGACCTGGATCCGGCCGAGCTGGCCGACACGGTGCGCGTCAAAGTTGTTGTGGACGGGCGTAATTGCCTGGATGCGCAGCGGTGGCGGGACGCGGGGTGGCGGGTGTACGCGTTGGGACGTCCGGTCGCCACTGTTTGACGCTTGTAGAACAAGTTCCGCGGTCGTAGGCTCGGGCCATGCGGGAACGAATCCGGTGGATGGCCCTGCACGGGGTGGTTCGGGGTATCTCTGCGTACGGGATGCGCCACGGGGATCCACAGGCTCGGCTGATCGCCGACCCCGCGGTGCGGGCCGACCCGGCGCCATTCGCAGATGAGATGCGCCGTCGCGGACCGATCATCCGCGGCCGTGCGCTCTACATGACGTTCGACCACGGCGTCGCCACCGACCTACTGCGTTCCGACGACTTCCGGGTATCGCGGCTCGGCGGGAACCTGCCGCGTCCGCTGCGGTGGGTGGCCGACAAGACCTATACCGGCGGACTGCACCCCCTGATAGCGCCGTCGCTGCTGGCAACCGAGCCTCCCGATCACACCCGCTACCGCAAGCTGGTCTCCTCGGTGTTCACCACCCGCGCGGTCGCCCGGCTGCGGGAACGGGTCCAAGACACGGCCGACGAACTGCTGGGCTCGATGGACGACGACAGCGTGGTCGACATCGTCGACCAGTACTGTGCACAGCTGCCGGTCGCGGTGATCAGCGACATTCTCGGGGTGCCCGATGCGGACCGGCAACAGATCCTGCACTTCGGCGAGTTGGGCGCGCCGAGCCTGGACATCGGCCTGACCTGGCGGCAGTACCAGGAGGTGAACTCCGGCATCCACGGATTCGAGGCCTGGCTGACCGATCACTTGCGCCACCTGCGCCGCAACCCCGGCGAGGACCTGCTCAGCCAGATCATCCAGGCCTCCGAGGCCGGTGCGGCCGGGGAACCGCTCAACGAATCGGAACTGCGGGCGCTGGCCGGGCTGGTGCTGGCAGCGGGATTCGAGACCACGGTCAACCTGCTGGGCAACGGCATCCGCATGCTGCTCGACCATCCCGAACACCTGCAGACCCTGGCCGCGCGGCCCGAGCTGTGGCCGAACGCCGTCGAGGAGATCCTGCGCCTGGATTCGCCGGTCCTGATGAGCGCGCGGGTAGCCCTCCGCGACACCGAAGTGGCCGGAACCCCGGTCCAGGCCGGGGAACTGGTCATCATCCATCTGGCCGGCGCCAACCGCGACCCCGCGGTGTTCACCGATCCGCACCGCTTCGACATCGAACGCGACAACGCCGGGCGGCACCTGTCCTTCTCCGGCGGCAGGCATTTCTGCCTCGGCGCCGCCCTGGCCCGGGCCGAAGGCCAGGTCGGCCTGCAGACCTTCTTCGACCGCTTCCCCGACGCGCGGCCGGCCGGTGAGGGCAGCCGGCGGGAGACCCGCATCCTGCGCGGCTGGTCGACTCTGCCGATCGCGCTCGGGAAGGCACGCACAGCGGTAAGTTCGTGACGTGGACTTCCGAGCTGCTCTGCTCGACCAGACCCGTTCGTTCGGGGAGCTGATCGCCTCCAGCGATCCCGAGACGCCCGTGCCGACCTGCCCGGAGTGGACGCTCAAGCAACTGTTCCGCCATGTCGGGCGCGGAAACCGTTGGGCGGCACAGATTATCTCCGAGCGTCGGGTGTCCCCTCTCGACCCGCGTGAGGTACACGAGGGCAGGCCGCCCGATGATCCCGAGGCCGCGATCGAGTGGCTCAATGCGGGTGTGGTCCAGATCCTCAAGGCTGTCGACCAGGTTGGTACCGACACCAGGGTGTGGACGTTCCTGGGCCCCAAACCCGGGGGTTGGTGGATCAGGCGCCGGGTGCACGAGGTGGCGCTACACCACTGCGACGCCGCGATGGCCTTGGGAACCACGTTCGACATGCCGGTCGACCTCGCTGCCGACGCGGTCAGTGAGTGGATTGAGATCTCCACCGGCATGGCCAACAAACGTCACGTCGAACCTCTCGCGTCGGGATCCAGCTTCCACCTGCACGCCACCGACGAGGGGCTGGGGCCCACGGGGGAGTGGACCGTGGAGCACGACGAGGACGGACTCGGATGGTCCCACAGTCACGGCAAGGGCACTGTCGCGCTGAAAGGGCCGGCCACGGACCTGTTGCTGGCCATCACTCGGCGGCGTACTGCGGCCGATCTCGGGCTCGAAGTGTTCGGCGACACCGCGACCTGGGACACCTGGCTGGACCGCACACCGTTCTGAGTGGCGTACGTTTCGTTCATGACCACTTCCGAGATCGCCACGGTCCTGGCCTGGCATGACGCACTCAACGAGGATGACCTCGACACCCTGATCTCGCTGTCCAGTGATGACATCGAGGTCGGAGATGCCAGTGGGGCCGCCCAGGGGCACGTGGCCCTGCGTAACTGGGCTGCATCGGCCGGCGACACCGTGACGCCGGGACGGATGTTCGTGCACGACGGCGTGGTCGTCGTCGAACAAACCATCATGGCGGCCGACGGCACCACCCGCACCGGTGCGGCCGCGTTCCGGGTAGTGCACGACCACGTCACGTCGGCGTTCCGTCACGACACCCTGGCCGCCGCGCTGGCCGCCACCGAGCTCACCGAAAAAGACCTCGTCAACTGACGATCAGCCCGTAGCCTGCGTGATCAAGTCCGGTTGCCGCGCTTGTGTTTTGGGACTGCCGTGAAATGGGTGTTCCGCCTGGTCAGCGCGGAGTACCGTCAGGTCATGGAGTAGGTCGCCAACTCTAGAAGGAACGGCAATCATGACGAACGAAGGAATGGAGAGACCGCACACCGGCTCAGGGCACGTCGCGGAGCACGCGGCCGTAGAACACCGCCACGTCGAGGAGCATGCGGCGCTGTATACCAGGCACCTCGCCGCGCACGAGAAACTCTATATGCGGCACCGCGACGAGCACGCGCGCCTGGCCGAGCAGCACATCACCGATCACGACCGGGCGGCCGATGCGGCCGCGCTACACAGGGTGGCGGTCTCCACGCGGCACGCCGGACAGCACCTCGGGATCGCGATCCGGCAAGCGTCCCAGCTCGCTTGGCTGAACCTGCGGCACGCCGGTGAGCGTGTCGACCTGGATCGCCGTCATGCGGCCGAGTTCATCGGCCAGGAACGCAGGCATGCGCAGGAAGATCGGCACGAAATGCACAAGGCGTCATAGGTCCCGATCGGCGGTCAGCGGGTGGCCGTGTTCGGCGTTGCCAACACGGCGGCGATGGCCGTCGTCAGCGGAACCGACAGCGCCAGGGCGATGCCGCCCACCGCGGAACGGGCGATCTCGATCGCCACACTCTCACCGGTCAGCACATCGGGCAGTGACCGGTTGGCCACGCTGAACAACAACAGCAGCGGCAACGCACTGCCGGCATAGGCAAGCACCAGGGTGTAGACGGTGCTGGCGATATGGTCGCTGCCCACCCGCATGGCGCCGACGAAGATCGAGCGGCGGCTGCCGCCGTGCTCGGCGAGCTCGAAAACCGCCGAGGCCTGGGTGATGGTCACGTCGTTGAGCACACCGAGTGAGCCGATGATGAACCCCGCCAGCAGCAGCCCGGTGATCGACACGTTGCCCAGGTATGCGGCGACCTCGTTGTTCTGATCTTCGGACAAGCCCGTCAGGTGGGCCAATTCGATTGCTGCCCAGGACAAGATGGCGGCCAACAGCAATGACGTGAGCGTGCCCAGCAGGGCTGCGCTGGTGCGCAGGCTGACGCCGTGGGCCAAATAGATCACCGCATACAGGATGGCTGCCGAGGCCACCAGGGCCACCGGGATCGCCGGGGCGCCGTCGCGCAATGCGGGTAGGAGGAAGATCATCAGCACCGCGAACGCCACCACGATGCCGACGATCGCCCGCAGTCCGCGCCAGCGCGCCACCGCCACGATGACCACCGTGAACACCACCGCCATGGCGATCAACGGCCAGGTGCGCTCATAGTCGAAGAACGCATAGCTCGTCGTCCCGGCCTCGTCGACCTGCCGACTTATCCGGATGCTGTCTCCGGCAACGAGATTCGGTTGGCCAGGGCCGGTGGTGAACTCGAGCAGTGTCTTGGCGCCCTTGTTCGGGCCCGAATCGATGGCCACCAGGTTCTGCACACATGTGCCGCCGCCCGGCTCTGCCGGCCTCGGTGAGGACGTCAGCACACCGCCGGCCGACGGGCTACCGCAGTCCGCCAGCGTGCTGGAGACGACGTGCCCGGCTTCGGTGGTGACAGCGCCGCCCGCGGCGTTCTGAAACGGCAGCGGAATGTCGACCTTCTGGTGGCTGGGCCACAGCAGGGCGGCGCCGACGAGGACCGCCAGCCCGATGGCAATCAAGAGGCCGACGACGATCCGGGCCGCCAGTGGACCCAACGGCGACGGGCCGGCCAGAGAATGCGAGTGGGAATGCGTGTGCGCCACGTGGACAGCGTAGAGCGGGTCCCTGTGGCCCGGCGCGGGGCTTACTGGCGGTAACCGGCCAGGAAGTTGCCCAGCCGCTCGATGGCCTGGGCCAGGTCCCGTGCCCACGGCAGCGTGACGATGCGCAGGTGATCCGGTGTGGGCCAGTTGAATCCAGTGCCCTGCGTCAGCAGGATCTTCTCCTGCAACAACAGGTCGAGCACCAGCTGCTCGTCATCGTGGATGTCGTGCACCTCGGGATCCAGGCGCGGGAACGCGTACAGCGCACCCGAAGGCTTCACACAGGACACCCCGGGGATCTCGTTGAGCTTGGTCCACGCGGTGTCCCGCTGCTCGAGCAGCCGGCCGCCGGGCAGTACCAGATCGTCGATGCTCTGGTGCCCGCCCAGCGCGACCTGAATCGCGTGCTGCGCAGGAACATTCGGGCACAACCGCATGTTCGACAGCAGGCTGATGCCCTCGATGAAGCTGCTCGCGTGCTCCTTGGGGCCGGTGATGACCAGCCACCCGGAGCGGTAACCGGCCACCCGGTAGGCCTTTGACAGTCCGTTGAAGGTCAGCGTCAGCAGGTCGGGAGCCAAGGTTGCCAGCGAGATGTGCTTGGCGTCGTCGTAGAGGATCTTGTCGTAGATCTCGTCGGCCAACAGCAACAGCTGATGCCTGCGGGCCAACTCGACCATCTGCTCCAGGGTTTCGCGGCTGTATACCGCGCCCGTGGGGTTGTTCGGGTTGATCACCACCAGCGCCTTGGTGCGCTCGGTGATCTTGGACTCGATGTCGGCGACGTCGGGATTCCAGCCCTGGGTCTCATCGCACAGGTAGTGCACCGGCGTGCCGCCGGCCAGCGCGGTCGACGCCGTCCACAGCGGGTAGTCCGGCGCCGGAATGAGCACCTGATCGCCGTTGTCCAGCAGCGCCTGCAAGGTCATGGTGATGAGCTCGGAGACGCCATTGCCCAGGTAGACGTCTTCGATGTCGAACCGGGGGAAACCCTCGACCAGTTCGTAGCGAGTGAACACCGCGCGGCGCGCGCTGGCGATGCCCTTGGAGTCCGAATAGCCCTGCGCGTACGGCAGCGCCTGGATCATGTCGCGCATGATCACATCGGGTGCCTCGAAGCCGAACGGCGCGGGGTTGCCGATGTTGAGTTTGAGGATGCGGTGCCCTTCAGCTTCCAGCCGTGAGGCATGCTCGTGTACCGGCCCACGGATCTCGTACAGGACGTCCTGTAGCTTCGTGGACTGGGCGAACGTACGCGGCTTCGGGTGCTGACCGGTCTGCCACGGCAACTGATGGGTAGTCACGCCCACCATGGTCTCATCACCGTCCACTGATTTTGGAATTTGCCGATCCCTGAGGTGGCCACCGCCACACCTGACCGATTCGCCACAGGGCCCCTGATACGCCGAACGGCCACCTCCCCGGCGTGGGGGAGATGGCCGTTCGGTGCGTTGCGACGCTCAGCGCTTACCGGGACGCTTGGCGCCCGGCTTGATGCCCAGGCCCACCACGGGCGGCTCCGGCTTGGCATCCTCGGCAGGCGCTTCAGCAGGCTTCTCAGCCGCTGGTTCCGGGGCCGGCTCGGCGGCAGGTGCGGCCGGAGCCGGCGCTGCCGGAGCAGCCTTGGCGGCCTTCTTGGCACCCGGGCGACGCGCGCCCGCCGCGATGCCCAGACCCACCACGGGCGGTTCCGGCTTGGCCGGTTCAGCCGCTGCCTCGGCCGCGGGTGCCTCCGCAGCGGGAGCCGCGGGGGCAGCCGAAGCTGCCGGCGCGGCCTTCTTGGCACCCGGACGCTTCGCGCCGGCCGCCAGGCCCAGACCCTTCACCGGAGCCGCCGGAGCCGCCGGAGCTGGCGGGGCCGCCGGCTCTGCAGCGGGAGCGGCCGACGCGGCCGGAGCCGCGGTCTTCTTGGCGCCTGGACGCTTGGCGCCACCGGCGATACCCAAGCCCTTGACGGGAGCAGCCGGGGCGGCCGGAGCTTCAGCCGGTGCGGCCGACGCGGCCGGAGCCGCGGTCTTCTTGGCGCCGGGACGCTTGGCGCCACCGGCCATGCCCAGCCCCTTGACCGGGGCCGGGGCCGGGGCCGCAGCAGGTG
>NZ_VCMY01000075.1:0-10061 GCF_005924235.1 Mycobacterium sp. DBP42 | reverse complement strand
CTCCCTGGTGTGATGGTGTCTTTGGACGGACAATCCATCGATACCGGGAGTTCCGCTGTCCTACTGGCACCCCGCACGGCGTGTCACACTTGCCACACCAGTCACACACCTAACTGCGCGGCATTGGGGTTAGTGTGGCGACGTGCTGAGCAGAGTGGTGATTGGCCTGGTGAGCGCCGCGGGGGCGGCGGTGATGAGTGTGCCGCCGGTGGCGGCCGCCGAGCCGGAACCGGCGCCGGCCCTCCCCAATGTCAACGCGTATCCACCGGTCAAGACCTCTGAATACGCGGTGATGGACAACAACTGGTACGCGTTCAGCGTCCCCGAGGGGATCACCTGCGTGCTGCAGCGCAGCGGCGGTTACGGCTGCAGTGGCCCGATCCCGGCCGCGCCCAACGGCGCCAACCTGGTCAGCGGCGGGCCCGGGGTTCCCGGGTTCGCCAGCTCACCGGCCCCGGTGTTCGCCGTCGTCGACAATCCCAAGCCGTTGCCGCCGAATTCGCGGATCAGCTATCAGACGATCAGCTGCGGCACCGACGGGGTGACGACGTCGTGCATCGACGGACGCAACCAGTCCGGTTTCGTGATCGGCCCGGCGGGCAGCTTCGTCATCGGTGAGCAGGAGTCGGACTTCAAGCCCACCTTCCAGATCGGCTGAGATCGGCCCGACGGGCTCAGAATCCGGAGCCGTGCACCTCGTGGCCCGGCTTTTCCACCAACAACCCGCGATAGGCGTCCTCGACCGTGCTGCTGTGGTTGATCACCCGGTCGACCTCGCGGGCGATGGGCATGTTCAGCCCGTATTTGTCGGCGAACTCCATGATCACGCTCGCAGCCTTGACGCCCTCGGCGACCTGATTCATCGACGCGATGATCTCGTCGATCTTCTTGCCCGCGCCCAATTGCTCGCCGACGTGACGGTTACGACTGCGCTGGCTGGTGCAGGTGACGATGAGGTCTCCCATGCCGGCCAGGCCGGCGAAGGTGTCGCGGTGCCCGCCCATCGCTTCGCCGAGTTTGGCCATCTCTCGCACCGCCCGGGCCATCACCATGGCGCGGGTGTTCTCCCCGATTCCCAGTGAATAGCCCATGCCGACGGCGATGGCGTAGACGTTCTTGAGTGCCCCGGCCATCTCCACGCCGATCACGTCGTCGGTGGTGTAGGTGCGAAACCGCCTGGTGCGGAACAAGGTTGCGATATTGGCCGCGAGGTGTTGGTCGGGCATGGCCAGCACGGCCGCGGCGGCATAGCCCTCGGCGACCTCGCGGGCGATATTGGGTCCGGCCAGGATGCCGGCCGGATGCCCGGGCAGCACCTCGTCGACGATCTCGCTCATCCGCCGGTTGGTGCCCTGTTCCAGGCCCTTGACCAGTGACACCACCGGCACCCACGGTCGCAGCTCGCGGGCCAGCTCGGTGAGCACCCCGCGGAAGCCGTGGGACGGCACGCCCATCACGATCACATCGGCGCAGTTGGCGGCCTCGCTGAAATCGTTTGTGGCCTTGAGGCTTTCGGGGAGTGCCACTTCGTTCCCCAGATAACGCGAGTTGCGGTGGTTCTCGTTGATGTCCTTGGCGGTCTCCTCCGACCGCACCCATTGCAGGGTGGGGCCGCGCCGAGCGCAGATCGAGGCGACGGTGGTGCCCCAGGATCCTCCGCCGAGGACGACGACGTTGGGTTCTCGTTGCGCGGGTGCCATGGCGATCAGAGTATTGCCGCGAGGCCGTTGCTGAGCCCAAGTTGTCGAACTGGATTGCCTCGGGCCCGTCGCCGGCCGACGCGGCCCTGCGGAAGCCGGCGGCGACGCCGGACGCCGCTGCGAGATCGGTCGAAACTCGACTGACATCGACTGTAGTCAGTAGACTTCGGCGCAACAGCTCACCAGGCACCGCGGTGCGGCCCGTCGGCAAAATCGTGGCAACTTTTCCGACGAGTTCGGCACGATTGGCAAAGTTAACGTGCGTCCCGGGTACTGATTCCGTGGTGAGTTCGTGCCGCGGGCGCGAATCCCTGACCGGTCGGGCGTGTCCCTTACGCCGGTGTCAATGGGGCTGCCGGCCCCCTGGAGGCTGAATGTGCTGCATTTACAGGTGATACACGAAGTGAAAACGTCGCCACCGTGCGGCGGCGTGACGGGCGCGGCGTGCCGGCGGACGGCGACTGATTTGCCGGAGATTGATGAGCCAACCTCGCTAAGTGAATGATAATTCGGCAAAACATTGACGGAGCACGAGCGCCGACGTTACGGTGCCAACCACTGCGAGTTATCCGGCCGGCGGTGGCCATATCTCGGCCTGGGGAGGGATTGCACTGTGTTCGTTCTGCTGCTTAATGAGAGAGGATGACGGCACCGCCCGAGCGTGTGGCTGAGGGGACCGAGGCGGAACGGGGAATCGACGCCATCGAGAACTGGGCCACCGGCTATGCCAGGCGTCATCCTCTGGCGTCACTCACCACGGTCGGCGACCAGTTCGTCCTCGGAGTCCGGACCATCCAGATTCTCTTCTTGGACCTGGTGACAGGACGCTTCCAGTGGCAGGAGTTCATCCGCCAGGGCGCCTTCATGGCCGGTACGGCCGTGCTGCCCACCGTGCTGGTGGCCCTGCCGATCGGTGTCACCCTCTCGATCCAGTTCGCCTTGCTGGCCGGGCAGGTCGGCGCGACGTCGCTGGCCGGGGCGGCCAGCGGTCTGGCCGTGATCCGGCAAGCCGCATCGCTGGTGGCAGCCGTTCTCATGGCCGCCGCGGTCGGATCGGCGATCACCGCCGACCTGGGTTCGCGCACCATGCGTGAGGAAACCGATGCCATGGAGGTCATGGGTGTTTCGGTGATCCAACGGTTGGTGGTGCCACGCTTCGTCGCCGCCATCATGATCGGCGTCGCGCTCACCGGTGTGGTGTGCTTCGTGGGATTCCTGGCGAGCTTCCTGTTCAACGTCTACTTCCAGAACGGCGCCCCCGGCAGCTTCGTGGCAACCTTCGCCTCGTTCGCCACCACCGGCGACATGATCGTGGCTCTGGTCAAGGCGGTGATCTTCGGCGCCATCGTGGCCGTGGTGTCGTGCCAGAAGGGATTGTCCACCAAGGGTGGCCCGACGGGCGTCGCGAACTCCGTGAACGCGGCGGTGGTCGAATCCATTCTGTTACTGATGGTGGTCAACGTGGCGATCAGCCAGCTCTACATCATGTTGTTCCCTCGGGTCGGGCTGTGACATGACGGCCTCTACGTTCGTCCCACCACTGCTCGCACCGTGGGTGCGGCTGTACAAGCGGGTGTCCCAGCCGGTGATGCGGTTGGGCCACATGATGGTGTTCTTCGTCCGGGCGCTGACGGCCGTGCCCATCGCGCTGCGTCACTACCGCGGAGAATTCGTCCGGCTGCTCTCCGACATCGCCTGGGGCAACGGCTCACTCGTGGTCGGTGGCGGAACCGTCGGGGTGGCCGTGGTGCTGGGTGTCACGGTCGGCGCCCTCGTCGGCATCGAGGGCTACAACTTCCTCGATCTGCTCGGTCTCGGCCCGGCCACCGGCATCATCTCGTCTCTGGTCAACACGCGCGAACTGGCGCCGATCGCTGCCTCACTGGCCTTCGCGACCCAGGCCGGCTGCCGGTTCACCGCACAGCTGGGGTCGATGCGGATCGCCGAGGAGATCGATGCGCTCGATTCCATCGCGATCCGCCCGATTCCGTATCTGGTCACCACCCGGCTGATGGCCGCGGTGGTCGCGGTGATCCCGCTCTACGCCCTCTGCCTGGCGGTGAGCTACCTGACCACCCAGGTGGTCGTGTACATGATCAGCGGCGGCTCCAGCGGGTCCTATCTGCATTACTTCAGCCTCATGCTGTCCGGGCAGGACATCCTCTACTCGGTGCTCAAGGCGGTCATCTTCGTATGGATCGCCTCGACCGTGCAGTGCTACTACGGGTTCTATGCCTCTGGCGGCCCGGTGGGTGTGGGTGTCGCGGCCGGTCATGCGATGCGGGCCAGCATCACCGTGGTGATCATCGTCAACATGTTGCTCACCATGGCGCTGTGGACGGTCGATTCGGGAGCGAGGTTCGGCGGCTAGATGGGTAACGCGCTGGATACCGACGGGCGGGGTCCCTCCGATCGTCAGCTGCTCGGCTGTGGAGCCGCCGTACTCGTTGTGGCAGCACTGGTCTCGACGTTCCTGTTGGTGAAGGCAACCGGCCGGCTCGACGCCCGGGTACCGGTGGTGGCCGCGCTGGTGAACGTCGGCGATGGCCTGCCACAGCGTTCGGACGTGAAGTACCACGGCGTGCTGGTCGGGATGGTCGACGATGTCGTCCCGGCCGCCAACGGCAATCCCAACTTCGTCCACATCGACCTCAAACCCGAATACGCGGGATCTATTCCGAGCACGGTGACCGCCCGCGTCGTGCCGAGCAACGTCTTCGCGGTGTCCTCGGTGCAACTCGTCGACCGCGGCGCCGGGCCAGATGGTTCGAGTCAGGGCCCGGCGATCGCCGCGGGCGCACAGATACCCGAGGACACCGAACTGCCGACCGTGTTGTTCCAGACCACGATCAGCAAGTTGCGTGATGTGCTGGCCGCGACCGGGCGTGGCCGTGAGGACAAGACAGTGGGCATCCTGGCCGCGGTGAACGCCGCGACCGAGAACCGCCGCACCGAATTGCTCACCAGCGGAGCGCAATTGAACCGGCTGGTCGATCAGCTCGATTCGGTGGTGGCCACCGAACCCGGCCCGACGACGGTCTCTGCCCTGATCGACGCGACCCAGGGCCTGCAGCAGACTGCGCCCGACCTGCTCGATGCGCTGCACAAGGCGGTCGAGCCGATGCAGACTTTGGTCGAACAGCGCTCACAGCTGAACACGATGATCAATGGCGGCATCAACACCGTCGGTACCACCCATACCGCGCTGGACAACCACACCGATCAACTCGTCAAGACCACCGCGAATCTGACCCCGGTGCTGGGGGTGCTGGCGGACACCTCACACAACTGGGTGCCGGCGTTCGTCAAGCTCAATCAGCTGTCGGGCAAGTTCTTCGAGCACGTCTGGATGCCCGGCAATGACATCGGCAACATGCGGGTGAACCTGTCGCTGACGCCGAGCTACGCCTACACCCGGGCGGATTGCCCGCAGTATTCCGGCCTCAAGGGGCCCAGCTGCTTCACCGCGCCGCTGGTGCCGACCCGTCCGTCGCTCCCGGATGTGCTGCTGCCGCAGAACTATCAGCCACCGGCTGATCTGGCCCCGCCCCCGGGAACGCAGCTGGGCGCGAACGGGAACCTGGTCGCGGTCGGCCCGCCGCTGGTCAACCCGAACCCCAACCTGGCCGACCCGAATCCACCGCTGCCGCCGTGGATGCCGCCGTCGGGTCCGGTGCCCGGGACGGCGAATCCCGCGCTGGCGCCGACACCGCCTCCGCCGGTGCCACTGTCACCGCTCGCCCCGGTGGCGCCACGGCCCCCAGGGTCGCCTCCGGCCGCATCGATCCCGGGATCGGCGCCGCCCCCGAACGGCGCACCTCCGCCGGCACCTGCGGGACCGTTGCTGCCCGCCGAGGCCGCGCCCGCTGCCGCACAATCGGTTTCTGGAGAGGGGGGCCAATGAAATACCGCGGAGCGGCGATCGGCCTGTCCTTGTTCATGGTGGTAGCCCTGGTGCTGACGTGGCTCGTCTACGTCACGCTGCGCCGCGACGTGGGCGGAAAAACGGTGCCGTATGCGGCGCTGTTCTCGGATGTGTTCGGTCTGCGCGAGGGCGATGACGTCCGGATGGCCGGGGTCCGGGTCGGCCGGGTGGAGAAGATCGAACTGCAGGGCGCGCTGGCCAAGGTGTCGTTCGTGGTGCAGGACAACCAGCCGATGTACGGCCGGACCGTCGCCTCGGTGACCTACCAGAACATCGTCGGGCAGCGCTATCTGGGCTTGTCCCTCGGGAAAATCGGTGACCCCGGACGGCTTCCGGCCGGCAGCGTCATCCCGGTGGAACAGACCGATCCGTCGTTCGATGTCGGGACGCTGCTCAACGGATACGAGCCGCTGTTCAGCGTGCTCAACCCACGCGACGCCGACAATCTCACCAAAGGCGTGATCGCTTCGCTCCAGGGCGACAACGCGTCCATCGTCGCGCTCGTCGACCAGACTGCCCAGCTGACCGATTCCTTCGCCGGCCGGGACCAGGAACTCGGAGAGGTGATCAACAACCTGAACGCGGTGGCCAAGAACTTGGCCCAGCACAACGACAGCCTCGACGAGGTGATCACCCAAACCCGGGGAATGGTGTCCACGTTCGATGCCCGCCGGCCCGAGATGGTGGAGTCGCTGGGATCGATCTCCAAGGTGGTGCAGCAGCTGTCGACCATCAGCGATGAGGTCTACCCGTCGCTGAATCAGCTCGTGACGCGGCAGCCCGGTTTCGTCTCGCACATGGTGGGAATCGAACCGCAACTCGCGTTCACCGGCGCGAATCTGCCGTTGCTGCTCAAGGGATTCGCACGGTTCACCAACGAGGGCGCCTACGCCACCACCTATGCCTGCGACCTGAATGCGACGGGCTTCTTCCCGGGCCTCAATGACGTCGCACCGATCATCGTCGACGCGGCAACGCCGGGGAACAAGGCGCAGTACACCCCCAAGTGCAGGAACATGGCCAATGGTTGAGCGAGTGACTGAGTCGAAACTGCCGAAGGCGCCGAAGAAGCGGCGGCGTCCGCTGGAGAGTTACAACCGGACGTGGCTCGGGATCATCGCGATCGCCGTGGTGTCCGTGCTGATCGGGGCGATGCTGATCGTGAAGGTGGCCGATGTGGGTTATCGGCAGTACACCGCGCGGTTTCAGCAGGCCGCCGCGCTCAAGGCAGGCAACCCGATCACTGTTGCCGGCATGCCCGTCGGCGAGGTCAAGAGCATGAAGCTGGCCGGCAACTACGTCGAGGCCAAACTCAAGGTGCGCGACGATGTCCCACTCGGAAAGGACTCACGGGCCGTCATCAAGATCACCACCATCCTGGGCTCGCGCTATCTGGCCCTGCAGCCGTCAGGCTCAGGTTCACTGCCCGCCAACACCTTTGACCTCAGCCACACCGAGGTGCCGTATGACCTGCAGGAGGCGCTGGCCGACGTGACCACCACCTTCGAGCAGGTCGACTCCGACAAGTTCGCCCAGACGCTGAGCATCCTCGGCAAGCAGATGGAGGGCCTGCCGGCGGTCGTGCCGCGGGCACTGGAGAACACCCATACCCTGGCCACCATCATCGCCGACCGGCGTGATCAGCTGGGGTCCCTGTTGGAGACCACTGACGTGGTCGCCAACACGCTACGGCGCCAGCAGGCCACGATCGGCAACCTGGTGAACCAGGGCAACGACCTGGTCGGCGAATTCGTCATGCGCCGGGCGTCGTTTCAGGCCATGCTCGCGGCGCTGACCAACCTGGTGCAGACCCTCACGGGCATCGTGATAGACGATCGTCCCGAACTCGAGCAATTGCTGACCAACCTGCGCGATCTGTCGGACATGCTGGGCAAGCACGACGATCTGCTGCGCAGCACGCTGCAGTCCGGCCCGGTAGCCCTGCGCGGCCTCGCCAACGCCACCGGTAACGGCAACGCGGGCGAGATGCATGTCGGCAACGGGCTGCTGATCGACTCCTGGATGTGTGCGATCAGTGGGCGCGCCAAGCAGTTCAACATGCTTCAGTACTACAAGGACTGCAAATGAGCATGATCCGCGGCAAGCTGGTGGCCCTGTGCGTGATCGGCGCGGTGCTGGCCGCCGCGGTGATCGGCGTCGGCTGGTGGTTCCTCAAGGACCGAACCGACACGATCACGGTGACCGCTCAGTTCGACAGCGCGGCAGGGCTTTACGAGGGAAACACGGTCGCGGTGCTGGGCATGCAGGTGGGCCGGGTCACCAAGATCACGCCCAAGGGCAACTATGTCGAGGTCGAGTTCACGGTCGACAAGGACGTCTCGGTTCCGGCTGACGCGCAGGCGGTCACCATCTCCAACTCGATCCTCACCGACCGCCAGATCGAGCTGACTCCGGCCTACCACGGCGGCCCGACCCTGCAGAACCACGACACGATCGGCCTGAACCGGACCAAGACTCCGGTCGAATTCGCCCGGGTGCTCGACGTATTGGACAAGCTGTCATCCTCGTTGAAAGGCGACGGAAAGGGCAACGGACCCATCGCTGACGTCGTCAACGCCAGTGCGGCGATCGCCGACGGCAACGGTCAACAGATGAAGGATGCGCTCGGCGAATTGTCGGACGCGTTGCGGCTCAGCTCCGACCGTGGCGCGGTCACCCGCGACCAGCTCACCACGATCGTGCGCAACCTGAGTTCATTGTTCGACGCCGCCGCCCGCAACGACACCACGCTGCGGGAGTTCGGTTCCTCGGTGCGCCAGCTCAGTCAGATCCTGGCCGACGAGAACTTCGGCAGCGGCACTACCGGCAAGAAGATCAACGACGTGATCAACCAGGTGGGCGAGGTGCTCCAGACGCACCGCGAGGAAGTGAAACAGATTGTCCTCAACGGTAATACCGCGCTGACCACCACGGTGGACCAGCGGCGAGAACTGGCCGAGTTCCTCGACCTCGCTCCGATGACGCTGGACAACGTCTACAACATCGTCGACCAGAAGAACGGCTCGGCGCGGGCGCACGTTCTGGTGGACAAGGTGCTGTTCGATTCGCAGACCGTCAAGGAGGTCTGCAACATGATGGGGCTGCGGCAGTTGGGGTGCAGCACCGGAACCGTGCAGGACTTCGGTCCCGATTTCGGACTGACCTACATG
This sequence comes from Mycobacterium sp. DBP42, assembly GCF_005924235.1. Lineage (NCBI taxonomy): Bacteria > Bacillati > Actinomycetota > Actinomycetes > Mycobacteriales > Mycobacteriaceae > Mycobacterium > Mycobacterium sp. DBP42. Next base: position 1,266 of record NZ_VCMY01000075.1, on the reverse strand, counting down.
CTCGACGGCATGGCGGCGATGGGACAGCGATGATCACACCGGTGCGCAAATACGTCCTACCCGCGGTGCTGACGGCCTGCCTGACGCTTTCGGGTTGTGCTACCGAGGGCTTGGCCAGCTTGCCGTTGCCCGCGCCCGGCGTCGGCTCGGGCGGCTACCAGCTGACCGCGATCTTCTCCAACGCCTTGAACCTGCCGGCCAGTGCCAAGGTGAAACTGGCCGGTGCCGACGTCGGTGAGCTCGAGTCGATGGTGGCCAGCAACTACACCGCGGTGACCACGCTGCGCATCATGGACGGGGTTCGATTGCCCCGCGGCACCACGGCCGAACTGCGTTCGGCGACACCGCTGGGCGATGTCTTCGTCTCGGTCAAGCCGCCGAGCCCGGTCGACCCCAACGCGCCGCTGCTCAAGGACGGTGACACCATCGGGCTGGACGACACGCAGGCCGCCGCGACCGTGGAATCGCTGCTGGGTTCGGCGGCGATCCTGGTCAATGGCGGCGCGGTGCGCAACTTCACCAACATCATCAACGGCCTGGGCAAGGCCACCGGCGACCAGGGGCAGGCATTCGGCAACCTGATCGCGAAGACAAACCACACGCTGGGCACCTTGAACGCGCGCTCGGACCAACTGTCGGACGCCATGACCGAGACATCGCGGTTGCTGCAGCAGATCGAGGACAAGAACCAGACCGTCGGTCAGCTGATGGACGCCGCCGGCCCGGCCACCGATACTCTCGCCGAGCACACCACTCAGATCGCGGATCTGATCACCCAGATCGGTGACACGTCGGCACAACTGCGCAAGTTCCCGTCGGTCGCGGGGACAGACACCAGCGGACGGAGCGTGATCGCCGACGCCAACACGGTGGCCGGTGCCTGGAACGATGTGGCGCTGTCTCCGGATGCCTCGCTCTACGCGCTGAACCGGCTGATGCCGCCGTTGGTGAAAATGTCATCCGGCAGTGGTCTTTCGGTGCGTGCCAGCATCGACCGGCTGATTCTCGGTTCGATTCCCGATATCGGCTTCGCCGGTGATTCTGGGCTCCATGGACCCAAGCGGTACAACTGGCATCAGCTGGTGGGCTCTTTGCAGTACACCTTGCTGCGGCTGCAGGAGCGGGTCGTGGGCCGCGGTCCCTCGGTGCCGCAGATGCCGGTGATCCCCAGCCCGACCGAGCCCGGTGAGATCATTCCCGCTCCCGAAGCTCCTCCGCAGGCACCGCCCGCCGACGCGCCCCCTGCCGAGGCACCGGCTCCGGCAC
>NZ_VCMY01000074.1:0-13588 GCF_005924235.1 Mycobacterium sp. DBP42 | reverse complement strand
CGAATCCAGCCCCGCCACCCACCAACCCACCTGGCCCACCCCCGACCAGACCCAGCACCAGCCAGCGCCATCACACGGTGCGTTCCCCCCGCACATCCACCACCAGATCAGCACCCTCACAGCCACCAAACGCGCCAATGCTTTCGCCAACCCAGTGGCCTGGCTGGCCAACTTCGCCGCCACCCACGACCTCGGCGCCCTCGACTACCACTACGACATCACCGGGCCCGCCCACGCACTGACATTCACCTGCACGGCAACCCTCGCCGATACCACCGCCACCGCCACCGCCTCGGCAAAAACACCTGCACGAGTCGCCGCAGCCACCGCACTGCTGCACAGCCTGCTCGACACACCCACCCAGGCATCCACCACTGCCAACACCTGACCCCGTCAGGCTTCGCCCCCTGACCACCGAACCCCCGCATCACGCAACGCGCGAAGCCGGTTGAGCGACGCATCGATCTCAGGAACAGGCCCGGCCGTGAGAAGATAGCGCTCGGCGACACCGAAAAACGAAGCTATCGCCCGCAACTCGTCCGCAGTCGCATTGATCTTGTCTCCTGAGCGCACTCGCGCCAGATCCACGGCGCTGACCGACACACCGCTGCGAACACTGATCGCCGCGGCCGCGGCATCCGTCGACAGCGCCGGCTCCCCACCCTTGTGCATCACGTCGAAAAGCAGATTGATTTTCGACGCGAGCAGCGACTCGCCGGCCACAGCCACCACCTGACCGCTTCGCCTTCGCCTGCCGAACAGCCGGCTGACTGTCGCCCCGAATCTGGCGATGCTCACTAAACACCATTCCCTGCAATATCCTCATCGCACAGATCAAAGACGCCAGCGACCTCCACCGCCGCATCCTGCAAGCACTCGCCGCCCAGCGATAACACCAACCTGTTGGTGCGCCACATTTTTCAACCGAGCAAGAGTGCACCGTTACCCCGCTGTTATGCACCGTGCATACGGTCATAGCGGCGGCTCCCGCCGCAACTGCCTCACCACCTGCTCCACCAGCAACACTGCCCGGGCCCGCGCCACATTCAGAACGCGCAACTCCTCCACCCCGAACCCGCCACCACCAGGATTGGCGCGCTTGAGTTCCCACATCCGCTCATTGGCGCCGCCGACAATCCCCCGCAAGCCTTGATCGAGTTGCTCAGCAACCACCGCCGTCTCAGCGGTGACCGGCTGCAAGTCAGGTGGCCACAACCCATCTAGAATCCACGCCGAATGATCCACCGGCCCCGTCGACGACGTCGTCGCAGCCAAAGCCCGTTCAGCAGACTGCCGCATACTGCGCCGCTCGCTACGCCTCACCAGGAAAAATTTAGCGTGCCGCGCCAGCTACCGCTACGACAGATTCTGTTGATCGCTTCGGCTTCTAGGGCCTGGGCGGGCACCGGATCCTCACCGCCGCGCCCACTCGGCCGCGAATGAATTCTGGCGCGCCAACGTAACCTGACCGCGCCCGCCTCGCGCGGCGCCGTTGCCAGCGCTTTAGTGCGCAACGATGCGGATCCGGCCACCGACCACGTTGCCGGACTTGAAAGCTCGCTTCACCACCGTCTCGACATCGCCATCGCCGACCGCCGAAATCCCAAGATCCCCTGTGATGACCGTCAGCCAACCAGTCGACCGTGCGGTGGCGATCCACATCCCGCCCGGATCGTCGCTGCTGAAGTACTCCAGGAACGGCCCGGGCCGGCCAGGTAGCTGGTCGATATAGCCGGAGCCGTCCGGATTTAAGTGAACCGTGTACCCGGCAACCTCGGGGAACGGTTGATCGAGAGCCGTTGCCAGATCGAACCCGTCACCCAGCCACAACCCGGTATCAAGACCGGTCTGCTCACCGGTGTCTGTAACAGCGAACACGTTGCGGGGCAGATCGACAAGCATCATCGCCTCCACGCGATGACCATCGCGGCCTGGCCCGAAGACCACCTTGAGAGTCGTCACGTCATCACCGTCAAGCTGACTCGGATCAACAGCGGCACTGTCAGACACATGCGACAGCACGCACCTGTGGTGAGCAAACTGCACCACCGGCGGAAAATTCGGCGGTATCGCCACGACAACACTGGTCAGTTCAACACGAGCATCCCCCTGCTCGCCGCAGCCGACACACTTGTAAACACCCACAGTCGCACGAGCTTCGGCCATCACCTGCTCAGGCATGACCTTGCGAACCTCCGGCGCAAAAACAAGACGAGCACGGGCAGCCATATGTCCAGACCGTACCTGCTACCCGTCAGCGTGACACTGCTGACGCTCGTTACCGCTGCGATTCGTTGTGCTGAGACGCATTCGGCTACCAGCGCTGCTGCTGCTCATCGTCTCGCTGCCTCAGTTCAAAGGCCGTTGATGACGGTGGTGAGGTTCGTCCAGAAGCCGTCCGGAGCCAACACGTAGATCACGTAGCTCAAGTAGGCCATCAGGCTGACTAGGGAGAGGATGAGACCTCGGTGCTCGGAGCGGCGGCGGGTGCGCTCTGCCTGCCGCTGACTGCTCTGCAATCTCTGCTGGTACGCGTGCATATCGATCATCTCGCTGAGCGGCCTGCTCTTATCTTTCCCGTCGAGGTCCCACATAGCGTTCACCTTTCGTTCGTTGAGGTCGGACTATCCCTCACAGTCCGACCCACTTCCGTTGTTCCCGATACCCGAAGGGGCCAGCGGATCACGCTTGAACCCAACCTCACGCAACGCAGCATCAACGAGCTCGACATTGCCCATCTGATCCGGCCGCAGCATCACCGCGATGGTGCCCGCTGCCTCACACCACTCCAGTCGATCCGCGACACAGGCCACCGTGCTGAACATCTTCTGCTGCGCGCGGTAGGCACGGATGAACTCATCGCGCGTGAGCAGTCGACGCTCGCCCGCGTTGCGGACCTCATCGTCGACGCGCACGTACCACAGCGTCATCTCAGCACTCACCACTACATCGTCCGTCCTACGACCCGGATCCCAACCGCGCATCCTGGCCGTCGATCACCCGCCCGGCATAGGCCAGATTCACCGCCGCAATCTCCTTGCCCGGCAACGACATCACCGTTCGCAGGTGAGCAACGACCGCCACCAGCACCGTCAACACCCCACCCGCCAACAGCCCATTGCCCACCACCTCGGAGACGACCGTCGACGCAAGACCAAACCGAACCCCCACACCAGCGGCCAACCAGAAGACCCCCAACAACGCCATCAGCACCAGCCAACGCCGGCTCACACCCGCCACACTCCTGCGCAGGACATGCCGAACCGCCCTGTCACAAGCCAACCGCTCTACCTCGATACACCGGTGCACGGCCTCGTCATCATTACCAGCCGGCACATCCGGATGAGTGATCCCGCGCAACCGCTGCACGACCTCCGGATGAGCATGCAACGCATCCAGATAGGCCCCAATCATCCGATCGTCGTAGAACTCCACGCAACGAAGCCGCCGATCCACCAGCGGGTCCAACGCATTCACCTGATCACCTCCACGCGAGTCTTGGCCATGGGCACATGATGGCGCACGGGCCGGACAACCATGTGCACACCGGCGGGGCATGCAGCCCCCGGTCAAGTACCGTCGCCCCCATGAGCCGCCTCGCCGAGCTGTCCGACACCGACGTCATCATGGCCGCGATCTGGCTGCTGGCAATGATCGGCGCGATTGCCGTACTGGTCCGGATGCTGACCTTCCTCGTCCACGAGTTTCGCGCAGATCTCCGCGAATACCGCGAGGCCGCCCAACGTCGTCGCCACACTCAGCGGTAGCGAGCCGTGTACGCCTCAGCCACCCGAATCGAACACACCTTGGTACGACTCGCGCCATGCGACTCGGCGGTGCCCCAGGGTGAGTCGAGGGGTGCTGAAGAGGTGTAGTTTCCGGTGGTGTTTGCGGTAGTATCGCTGGTGGAATCACCGATCGCTATCAGTGGAGGTGCGCAATGGCTGTTCTCACTGCTTCTGCGGCTGAGCGTCTTGACTTCGAGTCGACGCACTTTTCGATCAGCGAGATCGCACAATATCTACAGGACACAGTGGGGCAGCGGGTCGCCGCGGCGATCGCAGGCCTGTCCGACGCCAAGCAGATCGGCCGCTACGCGCGTGACGAGGCCCGCCCGCACGCGACAACGGATCGGCGCCTGCGCGCAGGCTACAAAGTCGTGCGGATGCTCGTCGACGCCTACGATGCGACCACCGCCAAGGCATGGCTGTTCGGGACCAACACCCGTCTCGACGATCAGGCCCCGATCGAGGTCCTGGGCGCGGCAACGCAGAGCGCGGATTTCACGATGACCGTCCAGGCCGCTCGGCAGGTCGCTAGCTTCCAAGGGTGAGTGAAACCACCGTCGGCCCGCTGTGGCGCGTCGGGTATCACGCTGCGCCACTAGCGTTCACACCACTGGACATGTACGCCTTCAATCACCGATTCGACGACACTCCAGAGTTGAGCCGGTTCCGCACGATGTACTTCGCCGAGATCCAGGAGACATGCCTGCGAGAGGTCCTGGCAGACTTCAGGCCCAACCTTGAAGCCAAGCAACGCCACATCGAACGTTACGGACCTGAAGCCGCCGACGACATTCCAGCCCAACCGGTAACAGCGACATGGCGACGCCAGAACGTGCTCGCCCCAGCCACCCTGCAATTGGATGGCGACCTGGTCGACCTGTTCGATCCGGGGGTCCGCCAAGGCCTGGAAAAACGCCACCAACAACTGCTGATCGCCCACGACATGGACCACCTCGATCTGCACCAGATCACCGCCAAACGCCGCATCGTCACCCAAACAATCGCCGGGGACCTCTTCGAGCGAGGTGCAGCCGGCATCCGGTTCCCCTCACGCCTCGACGGTCGAGTCTGCATTGCGCTGTTCGAGCACCGCGGCGCACCAGTCGCAGCCGGCGCCATCGTCGCCCTGACCGACCCGGCGCCAGCGGCGTTGATCACCGTGACAGACCAGTGGGAACTCAGGCGAGAACCCGCTCAACCAGCCTGATGCGAGCTAGCGCGAAAGCTGACAACCGACCTTCGCCGGGGGCACGATAGCTTTTAAACAGGCGTGTCCGCTGTCGCAATCGCGACACGGATCGGCTGCGCGCCAAGCCACCTAACATAGGCATCCCCGGGCGAACCAAGGTCATCGGGAACATCGGCGCCGAGCACGGCCGCCGCCTGCCGCCGGGGCAGGCCCAGCGCAACCCTGGCCGTGAAATTACTGAAATAGTTTGCAGGCTCCAACGATTCCCACAGGCTGTACGGGACGCCGACCACCATCCGCAGACCAAGGCGATGACCGTGAGCAGCGAGCAGACGCACCACACGATCGAAGTCCTCGCCCTGCAGCCATGAGAAATTGTCAATCAGAACGAACGTCTCGGGCACGTCAGCCCGAGACGGACTATCAACAGGATTGGCCCGCAGAACATCCCGGTACCGTTCAATGCTGGCCACGCCCGCGGACTGCAGCAATCTCTCCCGCCGATCTACTTCGCCCGCCAGCGCCTGAGTCAGCCGGTGCACTGTCCACTCACGACGATCCTCAGCGAAAGTGACATGGCCGCGGCAATGCGGAACACCCGAGTCAACCTCGGCGTATTCCTGCCCGCCCGCCTTACCCTCGACGACAAAAATGCCAGCATGCGAAGGGTGGTGGGTAATAGACAACGAGAGCAAAAGCGTCCGCAACAGCGTAGTGGTACCAGCACCCGGAGCCCCGACCACCAGTACGTGATCATCAAGGCTGGACCAGCGCGAAAAGTCGAGTGAGACGATCGCCCCGCTGGCATCAAACCCGATCGGAACCCTCAAATCTCTGCTGCGACCATCATGTGCGTCCCAACGCGCCGCTAGATCAAACTCCGGCCCCTCTAACCCAAGCAGCTCAAAAACCCCTGGCGTCCGTGGAGTCACGGCGTACCCCCCTCGATGCCGACCCGAGCGGAACACCGGGCCCCTTGTGACAACAGTAGAACTCAATCCACGGCACGAGCGCCAGCGGCAAGCCGCATCCGGACGGTGAGCGCTTTGGCCCGCCGGCCAGTGATGCTCCCGCAGTCCCCGCCCGGGCCAGAACGACCGCACCGCTAGCGTGCAAACACGTCGTCAGGCCATGCCGAGGAAGACGAGCAGTCCGCGTTCGAGTTGCAGCATCTCGGTTGCCGATACCTTGCCGATACCTTGCCGATGCGTTGGCCGATCTTGGACCTGGGAACCGTGGTGATCTTGTCTACCATGATGTGGCTCGGAACCGTGAGCCCGTTGGAGACGTTGGGGTGCAAGAGTATTCGCAACAGGGGTGCGCCAGTGTTGTCGGTTGTGAGGGGGCAGATTGTGACAGAATCCGTGGCGTCGAAGCGGTCGTCTTGGACGACGAGCACTGGCCGTGGTTTGCCTGCGTAGTCGCGGCCGGAAGCTGTCCAAAGTTCTCCGCGAATCACTCGGCGTCGAAGTCCTCATCGTTGAACTGGGAGATGGCATCCACAAAGGCCTGGTCCTCGGCCGCGTTGCTGGAGGCTGCTACGAGGGCTGACTGGCGGTGGGCTTCCTCGGCGAATCCTGGTGCGCGAGTGTCTGGCACCCAGATTTGGAGTGGGCGTAGTCCTTGTTCGCGGAGGCGGGTTCGGTGGTCGGCGACCCGCCTGTTGATGTCCCGGTTGGCCATGCACACAATGTTACATGTAACTTTATGGGTTGTGGGCAATGTTCAGCTGCTCGCCCGTCGCCGCGCAATCTCGGTTTCGACCATCTCCATCACCTGGTCGACCTGGTCAACGTCGACTCCAGAAAGATCGACGTTGGGAACGTTCTTAAATTCTCGAAACGCTATATTTCCCTTGAAGTCGGGCACCACAAAACCTGGTTCGTCACCGATGTTCTCGATCGTCATACTCCTTGACCTTCCTTGCCTATTCAGTTCCACACGAGTTCTGACTATCGGTCACATGATGTCGCGCCAGTCGGACAACCACGTGCACACGCGGCCGCGAGAGCTCGTTGCTCGACTGCATGACCTGCGTAGATACCGCAAACCGCCAGGACGGTTGCAAACATCCGCTCGAGAGACCGGTACATGCCTTCAGGCTGAAAGCCAAATCGACAGCCGGGCTGCGCCAACGCCAACACCAAGACCAACGGCGAGGGCGGTGACAATGCAGATTGGGACGAACCCGTACCAGACGATGGTCTCGGGCATGGCCGGGCCCGACATCGATACGGGCCCAGTCCCTGGATGCAGCATGCTCTGCCCCACCACCACCGCCGCGCAGGTTCCGATAGCGACCACCACAACCCAGGTGAGGACTCCGATGGCGACAGCGATCACCCGATGACCCGTTGAAGCTGACATCCACCACTCGTGGCCCCGACCCTCAGCGTCTTCTTCTGTCAATTTCCCCGGCCCCTTCCGGCTTTCGGTACTAATTATGGACGGCTGAGTTCGGACGGTTTCGGTCCAACGTCCGCCGGGTTCTGGCCGAGGTCGCTACTGCGCTTAATGAACAGCGGTCGCAGGAAAGCTCCGAGCTCCGCGACGATCACAGCAGCTGGCACGAGAACCAAAATCTGGGTGACGACGACTAACCAGTCGGCATAGCGAGGTACCCCAGTCACCCGAGCTAGCAGCAGAATCGACGCCACCAACGCTCCTACGGCCAAGCTCAGCCGAACCGCCCGTTGAAGCGCTTTCGCAATCATTGCTCCTCTATCTCCAATGTCTAATGGCCTATGCGCGGCTATGGCCTCCAGGTCGACTGGCGGGGCGTCGGCCATCCAGACCTCTGCGGCTGCCGACCTTGCTGGGACTGCGGCCGGCGGCGGCAATTTCTTAGCACCGCTGCCCGCGCCGGGGCGGCTTGAACTCGACGTACCAAGTGATCGCAAACATCACCAGGAAGAACACATAGAGCGGGCTGGGCACCCCGAACGCCACCATGAGACCAGCCACCGTCACCCAGCTCACGGCAAATATCACGGAGAGTGCCCTGCGCAGAGGAGTGAACCCCCCGCGCTCCCCGTCAGCCTCCATATCGGAGGACGACCAATCATTGCTTGGCATTGCTGACTCCTTCGTTTTTGTTCCTACTCGGCCAGCGGACGGGCTGGATGAAGGACCGCCCACTCATGAGCCGACAACAGCGCAGACACGATCGCCCGAATCTGCAGCGTCAAGACCGCACTGTAAGCCCGTGGTCGGACACCCAGCTGCCACCGCGGCGGCCAGCTCGAACCGACAACCCCAAGCACGTGGGCCGAATCCCGGCGGTCCAACTGCTCAACGCGATCCTCGGCACCGACACCGGGAACTCGGCCAATGATCTGATGCGGCGCCCTGTGCAGTAATCCCGGGACCTTACCACGATAAGGCATGATGCCGTATCGTGGTGGTATGGGGCACGCACCGTTCGACAGAACAACCGCACGAACAACCCTCGTCGAACGCGGCCTCAGCACCCTGGCCGCCGACGAATTCCTGATGAGATCCCTACTCACAGCCACCGAAGTCGCCACCGTCCTGGGCGTCAAAGACGCCCGAGCCGCACGCGACACCCTGCGCCGCTGGGGCGTCAAACCGATCGGCCGCGGCCCAGGCCGCACCGGCGAGAACACCTACCCAGCCGAACTGGTGTGGCAACACCACCAGAACCGCCCCGGCCGCGGCTGGCGCAAGGGCCAATCCACACCCCAACTCAACGAGAAAGAAACCGCCATGACCACCACCGCGCCGACACTGCCACTCAGCGACGTAGAGCCCTGGTACTCGCGCCACGACGACGTCGTCACCCTGGCGGCAGTCCTCGTAGAGGCAGACTGGCTCAGCACACCGCAGGACGTCGTCGACTTCTTCGCCGCACCCTGGAAATGGAACAAGCAATTCCAAATCTGGGCCCTCGCCGGCCGACCGCTCCCACCCTCGCCAGACGACCTCGCTCAAGCACGCATGCTCGGACACGGAACCCTGCGGCAGGAACTGGAGCGCAGGTACCAAGACGACACCGCACAGTGGGAGTCGCTCACCACAGCCCTCGACGAACTCGATAGCGCCCCCGCGCCGGACCAGCTCCCCGACCACGCAACCTCGACCGTCCGGGCGTTCCCGAAACGTCCGCGCAAGAAGTAAGAAGGCAGATAGGGTCGCCCGCTGCTGCCGGTTTGATGGCGAGCCAAGCCACCGACGCGACAGGTATCGCAATCTGATAATCACCTGCTGATAATCATTGGTGCATGGAGCAGATCGTGATCCGGAACCTTCCCGCTGCACTTCACCATCGCTCCGTCGAAGCCGAAGCCCGTGCGATCCTCACCGCGGGACTGTCGGGTGAAGACGTTCCCATGTCGGTACTGCTGGCTGCTGACACCGGCCATGACATCGACTTCGATCCTGAGCGCGATACTTCTGCCCGCGACTCCCGGGCAAACTACGCTGAGGATTCACGACGTGGAGGGGGACTGAACCATGACTGAGCCGTACGAACAGCACCACCTGCCCCAGCCCCAATCGCCGCCCTTGCCCAATCCGGGCATGCCGCAGCCATATCCGCAGAGTTCACCCACCTCGCCGCCGGTTCCTCAGTACGGGCAGTACCAGTACGCCCAGCCGCCGGCGGTCCATGTCAACCTCTACCGGCCCGCCGCCCCCACCAAAAGCGCAGCCCTGGCGGTGATCCTCGCGTTTCTCTTCGGGCCACTGGGAATGCTGTACTCCACCGTGACCGGCGCCCTGGTGATCTTCTGCATCAACCTCGTCGTCATCGCTATCGGCGTTCTCACCGTCGGCTTCGGATTCCTGCTCGGATTCTGCACCTGGATAGCCGGCATGGTGTGGGCCTACACCGCCACCGAAGACTTCAACCGCAAACTGCGCTACTGACCACCACGGTCAGGCCGGCACGACGCCCAACGGTGCGCCGGCCAGCCGCGACGCATACAGCAAGTCGGCGAAACCTTCGACGGTTGAGGAGTTCCGCAGGCACAGCACCGCTTCAGCGGCCCGGGCGGTACGAAACGTCCACTCCGGAGCCTGCGCATCACCGCCGGTTAACGAGATCCCCGACTTGGACAAGTCGAACGCACTCGATGCCTGCTGATACTCCCGCTCGACATCGGCCCAATCGCTAGCCGTGAGCTCCGCGCCCTGGCTCACGAGGTCGATCGCCAACCGGCACCCCGGCGTCGACAAACTCCCCGATACCGACGCATTGGCCGCCAGCTGCGGAGCCAAACCCATCCGCTCATCCACACTCATCATGTTGGCCTGCTGCCAATCCCACGGACTGGCCACCGCCGTCCGATGCTGCCCCACTCCCCCGGCACTACCGGCCTCAACCGTTCGCGCATCGACACTGACCGCACGCGCCCCCACCTGCGACGCCCAATCCTGTACCCGATCCAACGACCAAGTGGAGGCCATCACCAACGGCCGCGCGCCCGGTGAGGCATCAACACGGGCCTCGGCGTGATACTTGAGGACCTCCAGCGGATCCGACCATCCTGCCGTCGCCGACCGCTCCCACAGGTCCCGCCCGATGAACGGGTCTCGCACCGCCAGATCGACCTCGTTGGGGATCCGCACCCCCAACGGCACATAGGAAGGCCCATCACTGGTGGCCAGCCAGGCCGTAGCGCCACCATCACGCTCGAGGAATATCGATACAGCCGCCGACCACCATGTGGCGTTGAGCATGCCCAGGCCGCGAATCTGGCTGATCACCGACTCGAGAATCTCCCGGCTGGCTTCAGAAGCGGCAGACACCATCGCATCCCCACCGCCACCGTCGGCGGCGCTCATGGCACGCATCGGAGATCCTTGGACCACCGCCGGCACGACCGTCGCCCCGCCAGTCGCGGTCGACGAGCTCGCCGCCGGCGTGGAAGTCAACCCCGCAGGCCCGACCCCACCCCCGCTGGAGCCAACATTCGGGGAACCGCTCACCGGGGCCCCGACAGGATTGACCACCCCGCCGCCGCCCGCGGCCGACGCAGGCGGCGGGGCCATCATCCCCACCGGCCCACCGCCACCAGGCGCCGCGCCGGCAGGACTGGTCACACCCGCAGGACCAGCAGACGCCGGAGCCGCAGGCGCTGAGCCCGCGCTGGCATTGGCCGCCCCTTGAGCAACCTGGGAAGCGATGTTGCTGCCCGTACCAACAACATTCGCCGCCGACGACACCGCACCAGAGCCCATCCTCAACGCGGACTCCGCCGCGCTAGCACCCGAACTGATCGCACCAAGACCACGCCCACCAGCACCCGCAGCCCCAGACCCCGTCGCACCCGCCGCAGACGCACCCCCAGACCCACTAGCACCGGTCAATGAAGAGTTTGGATGAGCTCCGGCCGGCGACCCGCTACCACCCATCCCCGACGATGACGCCGGCGACGAAGACCCAGAAGACGACGCCGGCGACGACGACGCTGGCTTCATCATCGACCCGATCGCCGACGCCGGACTGCTACCGCCACTACCACTACTGCCACCGCTACCGGCAGACGGAGACGACGTGGACGGCGAGGACATCGACGGCTTCGCAGGCTCCTTCGGAGTCGCCAAGGCATCCTTGGCTTCAGTGCGAAGGGCGGCCTGCTGCACGTTCTTCTCAGCGCCGGATTTCTGGTCGGTTGCATTCTCCAGGGCTGACTGCTTGTTCTTCCCCGTATCTTTCATGTCCGACGCCGCTGAGCTGTAGTCGATGGGCTTGGCCATGTTGTTATCGAGCGGCGCCGGTGACATCGGACCATTGCCCATACCTGCCGGCTGGACGGGAATCTGCGGGGCCGGGGCCTGTGGCGTCGCCTCGCCAAGGAGGCCGTTGATGAACGGGTCATTCCAATTCTGGATCGCCGCCGAGTATCCCCCCACAATGCTGGCGCCAGTCGCGTCACGCAGCTGAGCATCTTCCTTAGCCGCAGCGACAGCGGCGGCGATCGCAGTTTCCAGCTGCGCCTCGATAACAGGAATCGCCGCAGCCGCCGCGGGTGTGCCCTGGGCTGAATCCTTGGCCTTCTGGGCGTTCTCCCGCGAGGTCTTGATCACCTCCTCGGCCTTGTTGACGATGCTGACCATGTCCGTCTTGGCATCAGTGATCGCCTGCGAAGCCGAATGCGCAGTCTCAGAGGCCTTCTCATACATCGAGATCCGATTCATCAACGCATACTCGCGCGACTTGGCCAACCGAAGCGCCGAGGCGATGAACTCCCCCGACTGCGTCGCCAAGAGATCACTGATATCGCGCTGAGCCTCCAACTCGTGCTTGAGCCGGTACGCCTCCGACTTCAACTCCAAGCCCACCCCAGACCACGCCATCGCCGTCTGAGACGGCCACGATCCAGTCAGAATCTCAACCGAATGCTCCGTCAGCGGAAACGCAACATCGCCACCACTACTCAACTCCCACAGCCCCCTTCAACTACGGCGCAAGCCGTGTGCACAGCGCAGACATCTGTTCTGCAGTGTCAGTGGCAACGGCGTGCGCGTTGCCGTTGAGATCGTCAAAGTTGCTGTACGCATCGCCTAGCGCGTAGTAGGCACGGACGGTGGTATTAGACGTCGCCAACAGGATGGGCGACGTGCCACGTGCAATCTGAGCCTTGAGGACATCAGCTGCTTGCCGGTACTGCGCGCCGGCGTCGTGAACGGCTGCCGTCCACGACGGATTGGCTCGGACTGCAGGGTCGAGGATGCTGTCGGCGCCGATCGCCGCTTGGGCATTAGTTGCGTTCCTGATGTGGACCGAGGCGTTGAGCCAGCCCTCCTGGCACGTCTGTCGGTTTGCCTGGTCGAGTGGTAGCGGCGCGGGTCGAGGCGGTGGCGCTGCGGTGACGGTCACCGGTGCGGGGGCGGCCGGCGTGGTCGTCGATGCGTTCGGCCCGCCGCTGGTGATGGCCAGTGCGGTAAGGGTTGCGAGGGCAGCGCCGATCGCCGCGCCTGCTACCAGCTGCGGCCAGAGTCGCCGGGCACCGGTGGGTGGTGCGGCCGGTGGCGGGCTTGGCGGCGCCTGTGGCGCGGTCGCGGTGGGGCGGGCGTGTGAGGTGGTCATCGGCAGATCACATTCATCATTTCCTGTGTCGCTTGGAAAGTGGTCATTGCTTTCAGGACGTCGGGGTCGAAGGTTGTGTAGGCGATACTGACGGTTTGTAGTGCGCTGGTTGCGGTTTGGGCAGTGTTGGCCAGCGTTTGTGAGGTTCCTGGGGTGATTTTGATGGTTTCTGCTGCTTGGTTGTAGAGCTTGCCGGCTTTGAGTGCTCCGGCTTTCCATCCGGGGCTGTTCTGGACTGCGGGGTCGGTGATGGTGGTGCCTTGTGGGATGACGCCTTGGGCGAGTGCGGCGGCGGTGACGAGCATGCTGGCGGCTTCCCAGGTGCGGCAGGTTTGTGGGTCGGCCTGGCTGGCGGGCAGTGCCTTGGGCAGTGGTGGTGGGCTGGGGGTGACGGTGATGGTTGCCGGGGCCGGTGGTGCGGCGGTCGGTGTGGGGGTGTTGTTGGTGGCGGTGATCGTCGTGATGGTGGCGGCGATGAGTGCGCCGGCTGCGGTGGCGGCGGCGATCGCGGGCCAGCGACGTCGGCGGCGTGCGGGGGGTGCGGCTGGCGGGTAGGGC
>NZ_VCMY01000073.1:0-14039 GCF_005924235.1 Mycobacterium sp. DBP42 | reverse complement strand
TTTCACCGGAAGTGCCTTTCGAAGTTGTGCCGATAAGTGCGTAGGAACACTCATCATCACAGCTCAGAAGGCACTTTCCTCGTTACGACACCAATTCACCAAGCCGATTCATCGGTGGATCGAGGCTTAGGGAGCCGCTAAATGACGAGGTGGCAAGCGTAGCATGCAGTGCTACGCTTGGGTGTGACCGAAGAAATCAGTCAGCGCGAATTGCGTAACGACAGCGGGCGGGTCCTGCGGGCATTGGATGAGGGGAAGACGTTCGTCATCACCCGTAATCGCGAGCCTGTCGGGGAACTTCGTCCGTTGCGGCGGCGACGGCTGATGGATGCGCACATCGCAGTTGAGTTGTTCCGTCATGCTCCTACGGTCGATGGGGTTCGGTTCCGAGCTGATGTGGATGCACTCGCTGACCAAGATCCGGCACCTAGTGTCTGAACGGGCGAAAGTTCGTGCCAAGGCGGGATTACTTGACACCTCCGTGGTCGTAGATCTGGAATCGCTGAGCCCGGAGGATCTTCCTGAGCAGATTGCGATCAGCGCAGTGACGCTCGCGGAGCTTGCCGCCGGTCCGGTGTCAACGACCGATCCCGCTGAACGTGCCAGGAGACAAGATCGCCTGCAGCGGGCAGAAGCGGTTTTCGATCCGGTCCCTTTCGGCGTCGAGGCGGCACGAGCCTATGGCCGGGTGGCGAGCGCAGTGGTTTCGGCGAAACGACAACCGCGAAAACGATTCGCCGATCTGATGATCGCTGCGGTGGCCATTGCCGAGGGCATGCCCGTCGTTACACGGAACCCGGATGATTTTCGCGGGTTGGAGGATCTCGTTACCGTTATCGCCGTCTAGCGTCGGGCTGGTCAGCTCAAACGCTGTGCGAATTCCCCGACCCGGCTGATAAACCGGTCGAAGAACACCGACGGGTCGACCTCGGTGCCGATCAGTGCATTGGGTCGACGGCCCCAGTGTCCGCGCCAGTCGGCCACCGTCATGCCGCGGGTCAGAGTTCCGCTCAGCTCGACATCGACCGTGGTCTCCCGGTAGCTCACCAACTCCGGGTCCAGGGCGACGGCAGCGGCCAGGGGATCGTGCAGGTGGGCCAGGTAGCCGTCGCCGGTGTCGAAGTGGAACTCGAAGTAGAACCGCATGGAGTCCTCGAGCACGCGGATCAACGGATTGTCCGCGCTGGACCGCGTGCCCCGCTCGTCGAGCACGCTCATCGGTGCCGATGATGGGGAGCCGGCCGCGGCCGCCAATCGGTTCAGTAGTGCGGGCGTCATCGCGATGTTCTCGGTCAGGTTGAGGCCCAACACGATTGGCACATGTTCCGCATCATCGTGGCCCCAGGCGGCGTTCCAACCGCTGAATACCTCGGCGGCAGACTCGGGGTCCACACTGATGTTCCATTCCGACACCGGTGTGGTGTTGCCGCGATAGTCGAAGGCCCCGCCCATGATCACCAACCGGCGCAGCAGCTTGGGCAAGGTGGGTTCGGCGCGCATGGCCAGCGCCAGGTTGGTCAGCGGGCCGGTGGCCAGGCCGATCAATTCGCCCGGGTGCGCGCGTGCGGCGCGTACCCAGGCCTCGGCGGCATCGTGCGCGGTGAGCAGCCGATCGCTGTTCGGCAACTGCGCATATCCCAGGCCTTGTGGCCCGTGGGTGTCCTCGGCGGTGCGCAGGGGTGCGCTCAACGGCTGTTCGGCCCCCTTGGAGACCGGGACCCCCGCCACCCCGCACAGCTCCAGCATGCCGAGGTTGTTGGCACAGACCTGTTGCACCGGAACGTTTCCCGCGGTAGAGGCGATACCGACCAGTTCGGCCTCAGGGCTGGCGAACAGATATGCCAGCGCCATGGCGTCATCGACACCGGTATCGACGTCGGCGAACACTGGAATTACGGATGACGTCACCGTGCCAAGGATAAGCCAACGACATGACCCAGATCGGCTACCAGTGCACCCCGGGCACCAACCGCACCGCCCGCTTGACCGGGCGGGCCACCGCCCGCGGGACCCGCAGGTTGCGTCTGCTGCGGACGGGTCGTTTCGGGCGTCGTTGCGCTTCAACGCGATCCGGCCCGTCGGTGCCGATGCCACGTGCGGCGGCCGAATCCGGGTAGCCCAGATACAGCTGGTGCAGAACGCGTCGGGACAGTTTCGGGGTCAGGTAATTCCCGAAATCGGCGACGGTCCCGAGCGGGGTGTCGATCCGGGCCGGTTTGTCGACCAGACCGCGCACCACCATGGCCGCGGCATGTTCGGCCGAGATGGGTGGTACCGGGTTGAGCTTGCGTGACGGCGCGATCATCGGCGTCTTCACCAACGGCATATGGATATTGGTGAACGTGATGTGATCTGAGAGGGTTTCGGTGCCGACCACCTCGGAGAACGCATCCAGTGCGGCCTTGGACGGGAGGTAGGCGCTGTACTTCGGGCTGTTGGCCTGTACCCCCGCGCTGGACACGTTCACCACATGGCCGAACCGGCGTTCGCGCCAGTGCGGCAGCAGCGCCAGCACCATCCGAACCGAACCGAAGTAGTTGACCGCCATCACCCGCTCATAGTCGTGCAGGCGGTCCGTCGAGTTCACCACCGAGCGGCGGATCGACCGGCCGGCGTTGTTCACCAGGTAGTCGACGTGGTCGAACCGGCCAAGGATGTCCTTGACCGTGTGCTCGACCGACGCCGAATCGGTGACGTCGCAGGTGAATGCATAGGCCTGCCCGCCCGCCGAGCGGATCTCGGCGACCAGGCCGTCGAGTGCCTCCCCGTTTCGGGCCAGGGCGAAGACGCAGGCGCCGCGCTCGGCGATGGCGATGGCCGAGGCCCGGCCGATGCCGCTGGAGGCGCCGGTGATGATGACGTGCTTGCCGACCAGGGGGCCGGCCGGGTCGTCGCGCCGCGCCCGGTCCGGGTCGAGGTGCTCAGCCCAGTACCGCCACAGTTTCGGTGCGTACGTGCTGAATTCAGGCACCCCGATCCCGGTACCGCGCAACGAGGCGGTGGTGTAGTCGGCGGTGAATGTCGGCCTCAACTCGGCCACGTCGAGCACATCGCCGGGGATCCCCAACTGGGTGGAGACGATGTTGCGCACCGCCTTGGCCCGTCCCCGTGCCCGCAAGACCGGTGCCGCGGTGGCCCGCGGCAGCGAGCCGCGCAGCGGCGGCAGGCCGGCTTCGACGGCCACTCCGCGGTAGATGTCGCGCAGTCCGATGGTCTTCGGCGCGGTGAGGTGGAACGTCTCACCGTCCTTGTCGTCGACGTGCATCAGATGGACAACCGCTGCCACCACATAGTCCACCGGTACGACGTTGGTCCGGCCCGAGTCGGGCAGCATCATCGGGGTGAACTTGGGCAGTGCTGCCAGCCGCGCCAGCACGCCGAAGAAGTAGTACGGGCCGTCGATCTTGTCCATCTCGCCGGTCTGCGAATCGCCGACCACAACCGCCGGGCGGTATACCCGGTAGCGCAGGCCCGGCGCCGAGCGGACCAGCAGTTCGGCCTCGAACTTGGTCTGGTGATACGGCGTGGGCAGGTCCTGGGCGACGTCGAAATCGGCCTCGGTGAACACGCCCCGATGGTTGCCGGCCACCGCGATCGAGGACACGTGGTGCAATGTGGCATCCAGGCGCTGGACCAGTGCGATCACCGCGCGGGTGCCCTCGACGTTGGCGGCCCGTTGCTCGGCCTCGCCCACGGTCATGTCGTAGATCGCCGCGCAGTGCACCACATGGGAGATGTCACCGAGGTCGGCGATATCGGTGTCGGACAACCCGAGATCAGCCGCGGTCAGGTCACCGACCAGCGGTTTCACTCGATCATCCCAGTTTTGGGCGAGCTTCTCGAACCGTGTCAACGACTCACGGCGCACCAGCACCCACACCTCGGCGCCGGGGTCACGGGACAGAATCCGGGTGATCACTCGGCGGCCGATAAACCCGGTACCGCCGGTAACGACATAACGCATGCGAGCCATCGTGGCCCTAGATTTGGCAAACGTCAACACGGGCGGCCGCCTCAACTATCGTCGGCACGCATGCCCCTCAATCCGGACGCCATAGGCGCGACGACCGATCCGATCCCGTTCGACTGGACCGACCGCGACACCCTGCTGTACGCCATCGGCGTCGGCGCGGGGACCGATGACCTTGCCTTCACCACCGAGAACAGCCACGAGATCGAGCAGCAGGTGCTGCCGACGTATGCGGTGATCGCGTGCTCGGCGTTCCCGGCGGCACTGAAGATCGGCACCTTCAACTTCAGCATGCTGCTGCACGGGTCCCAGGAGATCCGGCTGCACCGGCCGCTGCCGCCGACCGGAAAGTTGACCGTGGTCTCCGAGGTCGCTGACATTCAGGACAAGGGGGAAGGTAAGAACGCGGTGGTCATGCTCAAGGGCATCGGCACCGATCCGGCCAACGGCGAGGTTGTCGCGGAAACCCTTACCACCGTGGTGATTCGGGGCGAAGGTGGGTTCGGCGGCCAGCCCGGGCAGCGCCCGCAGGCGCCGCAGATTCCCGACCGCGAACCCGACGCGCAGGTGGCGTTGCCCACCCGCGAGGACCAGGCGCTGATCTACCGGCTCTCCGGGGACCGCAACCCACTGCACAGTGATCCCTGGTTCGCGAAGAATCTCGCCGGGTTCCCGAAACCGATCCTGCACGGGCTGTGCACATACGGGGTGGCCGGCCGGGCATTGGTTGCCGAGCTCGGCGGCGGCGACGCCACCAAGGTTCATGCGGTGGCGGCGCGGTTCAGTTCGCCGGTGTTCCCGGGCGAGACACTGACGACGTCGATCTGGCGCACCGAACCGGGCCGGGCGGTGTTCCGCACCGAGGCTGCCGGGCCCGACGGAGCTGAGGCCCGGCTCGTCCTGGAGGACGGCGCCGCAGAGTATTCCGCCTGATCCAGGCAATTTCGTAGAAGCCCTGCACGCCGCGTAGTGGGTTGACAGGATCGAACCACGACGTTCGCACGGCGCGGTGCGGGATGGGTGGTGGCAGATGACGCAGGCGAACTTGGTCGTTGGATACCTGGCCACCCCCGGTGGTGCCGACGCGGTGGCCTTGGCAGTCCGGTTCGCCCGGACCCTGGGTGCCGAGGTCAACATCTGCATCGTGCTGCCGCCCGACACCGCGCCACCGGGCACCGTGCCCAAAGGCGGTGGCTACGAAGACGTCGTCGCCGAACAAGCGCAGCGTTGGCTCGACGATGCACGGGGGCTGGTGCCCGACGACGTTGTGGCACACACCCATCTCAGCTTTGACGAGTCGTTCACCGACGGTTTGATCCGCGAGGCGCTGCGGTTGCAGACCAGCGCCATCGTGGTCGGTGGCGCGGGTGGGGGACTGGTCGGCAGTTACTCGCTGGGGTCGGTGGTCAACGAGTTGTTGCATTCCTCGCCGCTGCCGGTTGCGGTGGCGCCGCGTGGGACGCGCTTTTCTCAAGTTCAGCGGGTGCACGAAATCACTTGTGCCATCGGCCAGCGCCAGGGCTCGGGTCTGTTGCTCGACACCGCAGTACGTGCCAGCCGGGCTGCGGATGTCCCCTTGCGGTTGGTGTCGCTGGTGGCACTGGATCCTGCCTTCGGCTCGCTACGCGGCGACGCCGAGGCGGTCCGGGCGCACGCGCTCGCACATGCCGAGCGAACCCTTGATGCGGCCAGAAACGAACTGCCTCCTGATTTTCCGGTGACGTCCACGATCGTGAACGGTCCAACAGTCGAAGCGGCCGTCGAACAGTTGGGCTGGCAGGACGGTGACGTCATCATGGTCGGATCCAGCCGGCTCAGTGCGCCGCGGCGGATCTTCCTCGGTTCGACCGCCGCAAAGATGTTGCGGGTTTTGGACGTACCCATGGTGGTCGTGCCCCGGGACGAACGGAAAGACGGCGAGGACAAGTCATGAGCGAGTCGGCATCCGAACGCCAGTCCCACCAGAAGCTCGAGGAAGCCGAACACTCCGCGGGATTGGTGTCGAAAGGGCTGGCCGCAGGCAAGGTCGGCACGTTGTCTGGTGCGATCCTCGGGATCTCTTGTGTGGCACCCGGATACACGCTGACTGCCAGCATCGGCCTGATCGTCGCCGCGGTCGGCTTGAAGATGCCCGCCATCTTCATCGCCGGGTTCATCCCGATGTTCCTGACCGCCTACGCTTATCGTGAACTCAACTCACGTGCGCCCGATTGTGGGGCGTCGTTCACCTGGTCTACCAAGGCATTTGGTCCGTATGTCGGTTGGATGTGCGGTTGGGGCATGGTGGTTGCGTCCATCATCGTGCTGTCCAATCTGGCCGCGATCGCCGTCGAGTTCTTCTATCTGTTCATCGCCCGGATCGCCAACCAACCCTCGATCGCCGAGCTCGCCGACAACAAGGCCATCAACATCGTGACCACACTGGTGTTCCTGGCGATCGCGACCGCCATCGCCAGTAGAGGCATCACCACCAGTGAACGGGTCCAGTACGTACTGGTCGGTTTCCAGATGGTGGTGCTGGTGGCGTTCGCGGTGATGGCGTTCGTCCGTGTGGATGGCGGTGACGCCCCGGCCGGGTTGTCGTTCGACCTGGACTGGTTCAACCCGTTCAGCGGGCTGGCGTTGAGCGCCTTCGTGGTTGGTGTGACGGGGTCGATCTTCGCCTTCTGGGGCTGGGACACATGTCTGACACTGGGAGAGGAATCCAAGGATCCGACGAAGGTGCCGGGCCGGGCCGGGCTGCTGTGCGTGCTGTCCATCCTTGCGACGTATCTGCTGATCGCGGTCGCGGTCATGATGTTTGCCGGTGTCGGGGAAACCGATCTCGGACTCGGCAACCCGGACAATGCCGAGAATGTGTTCGCCGCGCTGGCGGACCCCGTGCTGGGGACGTGGGCCGGCCCGTTGCTGTTTCTGGCGATCCTGGCCTCGTCGGTGGCCAGCCTGCAGACCACGTTCCTTCCTGCCGCACGCGCAATGCTCGCGATGGGTGCCTACCGGGCCTTCCCGTCGCGCTTCGCCGAGGTCAGCCCGCGCTACCTGGTGCCGAGCTTCGCGACCATCACCGCCGGCGTGGTCACCGGTGTTTTCTACACCGTGGTGAGCCTGCTCTCGGAGAGCGCCCTGCTGGATACCATTGCTGCCCTTGGCATCATGATCTGCTGGTACTACGGCATCACTGCGTTTGCGTGCGTCTGGTACTTCCGCCGGGAGTTGTTCGCCAGCGCCCATAACGTGGTGTTCAAGTTCTTGTTCCCGCTCCTCGGCGGACTCGTATTGGCGGCGGTCTTCGTGATCTCGATCGGCGAGAGCATGAATCCGGAGAACGCCAGCGGTGCGGCGATCGGCGGCATCGGCCTGGTGTTCTTCATCGGCTTCGGTGTGCTGCTCTTCGGTGCCGTGCTCATGTTGATCTGGCGGTCTCGCAGCCCTGAGTTCTTCCGGGGCGAGACGCTGCGGTACGACACACCGTCGCTGGTGGAGTAGGGGCGCGGTGGTCAGCTGCCGGCCGCGTTACCGATCCCCGAGTTGCCCTTGTTGTGGGCGAGCTGGAACGGATCCAGCAGATCCCACACCGTGGCTACAGCGGTGTCTTTCAGCTCGGCGCCCGGGGTTTCCAGGTTAATCACGTCGGCGACGATGTCGTAGCCGTAGTACACCGCCGAACCCGGCGGAGTGGTCTTGATCAGCTCCATGATGATGGTCTGCCGGGCGTCGCGGGCCGCCTCGTCATCGCCGAGCGCCGGCGCCAGACTGGGCAGGATCTTGCTGATCGGGATCACCGCGTTGACCCACGGCACGATCTGGCTGCCCCGGTAGATCTGCTCGGTGGCTTCCCGGACGAACGGATCGAGTTGATCGGGTGACGCCCCCATCAGGGCATTCCGCAGATTCATGATCGGCTCGGGGATGTCCGTCGGCTCCGGATCCTCGGCGCGGAACGGGTTGGGATCCCACGCCTGGCCATCGTCCGCGGTGTCGGCCTGGGTCTGCACCGCTGCGAGCTTGGGCGTGGCCAGGCTGGTGCTCTCCGGCTGCACCACGGCCTCGCTGTCGGCCGTGGGCTTGGGCGCGGCCGCCTGCTTGGGGTTGAACAGGTCCTTGAGCTTGGCGACTTCGCCGGCCTCGAACTCCTCGGCGCTGGGCTTGGACTTGAGCTTGGGCTTGGCGACCTGGCTCAGCGAGCCGGTGATCGTCGTGGTCACGGCGTTCGCGGACTCGGTGACCCGCGTCGCCGCCTTCTCGATCTTGCCCGCGCGCTTGTCGAGGTTGTCCTTGACGGCGTCCTTGAACTTGGCCACGGGCTTGGCTCGTTTGGTGTCGGCCTTGGTTTCACCGCGCTTGGGTCCGGCCTTGGTGTGCTGCGATGTGCTGCTGGTCGAGCCCTTGGACCCGCCGTCCGTGGAATCGGCGTGCGCGGTGCCCTGGCCGGCGACTGCGAGCGCCGCACCGACTCCCGCCGCTACCGCGACACCACCGACGTAGCCGATGTACTTCGTTGACGCCGACGTTGTGGCCATTGCCTGCCTTTCAGACCCGATCCCCAGCCCATCGGCATCGTAAGGGGTCGGCGCGAATGCGGCAGTGCGTAGGTCCGATCGGACAGCTCACGCCTGCGCGACCTTGTAATACGCTGTGGATCGCCCGCATTTTTGCTGTGCAGACGTCGGAGCGGGCAGCGAGGTTAGGAGAGCGCAGTCGTGATGGTGCAGAGGTTGGCCGGTCTGTTCGGAGCGCTTGTTCTGGCGGTGACGCTGAGCGCGTGCGCCGACGACGCGTCGGTGGATGTCGCAGCACCGGTAACCCAATCGGTGGCGCCGGACCCGGCGACTGCGGAGCTCACGATCGAGATCGTCGACAAGATGAACTCGACGCTGCAGGAGATGACCGGTAGCGCTTTGGGCCAGATCGAGGTGAGCTCCATATCCATCAGTACGTCGGGCAACATGGCGGTGGACGCGCTCGACCCGGCCAAGCCCACGGAGTTCAACCAGTACGTCTCGTACTGGGACGGACGCACCGACGTACGGCCGTATGACTACGGCGGCTCGGAGAAGCTGCCGGCACTGAGGGAAACGCTGTTCGCGGCCAATACCGTTGCCCCGCAAACCCTGGTGGATGTCTGGACGGACTCGTTCGAGCGTGTCGAGGGTGAGCGCGCCGAACTCAACGCATCCGCGGGGCCCACCGTGACTCGCGCCGACGAGACCGGGCCGGTCGAGATCTACGTTGTCAACGGCACCGAGCGGGACCGGCAGACCGTTTACTACGACGCGACAGGGAACTTCCTGCGCGTGTCATAGCGCCGGCGTGGAGCGGGCGCGAGCGAGCCGAGCGAGCCGAGCTATTCCGGCGGTGGCAGGGCGGGCGTCGGGTCGACCGGTACCGGTGGGCCGAACACCTGCCGGTTGATGACTTGTGTTGGAACAGCGCTCAACTGAGCCCCGGCAGACCCCTCTACGGTTACGCCCTTCATGAATCTGGCTTCGGTACCGTGCACGGTGAATTCGCCGTGCCGAGGCTCGTGGCCGCCGCGTACCTGATATCTCACGGCAAACGGCTGATCTGGCAAGGGGTGCAGGCCAATGTAGTTCGGTTGGATTGTGTAGGTGTAGACGCAGTTGTCGGCCGATGGGCAGTTCCGGTCGGTCACGGTGACGCCGATGTTGAATTCCTCCGGGGTTGGCAGCTTCGGCGCTGCGACCGGTGTTTGGAGTGCGGCCGGTGGCTGTGTCGCGTCCGGGACACGCGCGTCGCCGAACAAGATGAAGACCGAGACGCCGATGCCGGCGACGACTATCCCCACGAGGGTCAGCGCCGCCCCCCACTTGCGTATTAGCTGTTTCCAGCCACCGTCACTGAACAGTGCGACCCCTAGTCGATGCATACCGGCGACTATCCGGTAGCCCGCCGGGTTTCGCTCACGGATTCGCGGTATTGGCCGATGGCGTCGCGTGCCAGGAAATTGTCTTGAGTCAAGAATTTGGCAGGTTTTGGGCGAGGTAGGCCTGTTTGGGGGTGCGGTCGCCGAGGGCTTGGTGGGGTCGGACGGTGTTGTAGATGATGCGGAATCGGTGGACTTCCATGTCGAGGGCGTCGCCGTCTCCGATGTAGCCGCGGAACAGGTGCTCGTATTTGAGGGTGCCGAAGAAGCGCTCGATGACGCCGTTGGTCTGAGGAGATTTCACTCGGGTGCGCACGTGCCGCAGCAGTGGATCGTTCTGGTCGGCGAACAGCGCCTGGAAGACCTTGCCGCGGTAGCAGGGCCCGTTGTCAGAAACGACCGCGATCGGAGCGGGAATCTGGCCGATGATGTTTTCGTCGGCATCGAGCACGTCCATCATGCCGCGATCTGTGCGTAGATCGTTGAGGTCTAGGACGCGGTGGGCTTCGTCGATGGCCAACTGGACGCAGCGCACCGCGTCGATGCCGCGACTGGTTGGGGTGACGGTGATGGCCAGGCAGTATTTGGTGGCGTAGTCGATGACGGCGCTGATCCGCCAGATACCGCCGTTGGTGGTTTCGAATTCGGAGAAGTCGGTCTGCCAGACGCGGTTTCGTTCGGTGGGCGGGTCAGCGAACACTTTGCGGCGCAGCGCCGCCCAGGATTTTCGGTCAGCCCGAAAGCCTTGCGGCAGAAGCAGGCCTCGGCGTCGCAGGGCTCGGGCCACCGAGGAGTTGGTCACCTGGTGTCCGTCGGAGCGCATCATCGCGGCGATCTTGCGGTACCCCCACGCCGGCCACGCCTCGGCGTACTTGGCGGCCAGAGCTTCGATGCGATCGACCACCGGCGCCGGCCATGGGCCCTTGGCGGAATTACCGCCGCGTAGTCGAGCCAAACGTCGCCGGTAGGTGCGTTCGGGAATGGCGGCCAGCGCGGCGAACCTCGAAACAACCGGCAGCCCCGCCGCCTCTCTTAGCCTCGATCCACCGACTGACTTGATGAGGATTGGGGTGTCGGTATAAGAAAAGTGCCCTTTGAACTGGGATGATTGTAGTTCTCACACAAACAATCGGGCCAACTCGGAAGGGCACTTCGAGTGCAAGTTTCTCATAGGTTCGCCGCAGAGTCTGCGGTCTTCGACGACGCCCATCTCGTGTCGTGCGCGGGTTTGGTGCCGGTGATGACGCTGGCCAGCCAGACGGGGTTGTCCGGCCTGCTGGGCAGCAAGATTCGTATCGCGGCGCCGCGGGTCAAATCCGGGTCGGCCAACCCGGCGCCGAAACTGACGACCCTGGTCGCTGGGATATGTGCCGGAGCGGACTGCATCGATGACCTCGATGTGGTTCGCAGCGGCGGAATGAAGACATTGTTCGACGGGGTATATGCACCGTCGACGATTGGAACACTGTTGCGGGAGTTCACCTTCGGACATGCCCGCCAACTGGAATCAGTTCTGCGCGAGCACCTGGCGCGACTGTGCCAGCGGGTTGAACTGCTGCCGGGCAGCGATGAGCGGGCGTTCGTCGATATCGACTCGCTGCTGCGCCCGGTCTACGGCCGGGCCAAACAAGGTGCCAGCTATGGGCACACCAAGATCGCCGGCAAACAGATCCTGCGCAAAGGCCTGTCACCGCTGGTGACCACGATCAGCACCGAGACTGGCGCCCCGGTGATCGCCGGCGCCCGGTTACGGGCGGGTAAGACCAACTCCGGCAAAGGCGCGGCCCGCATGATCGCCCAAGCTGTCGCCGCTGCCCGCGCCGCGGGGGTCACCGGGCAGATCCTGGTGCGTGGTGACTGCGCCTACGGCAACAGCACCGTGGTGGCGGCCTGCCGCCGCGCCGGCGCCCGCTTCTCGCTGGTACTGACCAAAACCCGGGCCGTCACCGCGGCCATCGAGGCGATCAGCGATGACGCCTGGGCCCCGGTGAAATATCCCGGTGCGGTGCGTGACCCCGACACCGGGGAATGGATCTCCGATGCCGAGGTCGCCGAAACCACCTACACCGCTTTTGGTTCCACCGACCGACCGGTGACCGCCCGGTTGATCGTGCGCCGGGTCAAAGACGCCCGCTACCGAGACGCGTTGTTTCCCGTCTGGCGGTATCACCCGTTCTTCACCGACACCGACGAACCCGTCGATGCCGCCGACATCACTCATCGCCGCCACGCCATCATCGAAACCGTCTTCGCCGACCTCATCGACGGACCGCTGGCGCACATGCCCTCCGGGCGTTTCGGAGCGAACTCAGCCTGGATCCTGTGCGCCGCGATCGCCCACAACCTGCTGCGCGCCGCCGGCGGGTCGGCGGAGCCCACGCGGTAGCCCGCGGGTCAACACTGCGCCGCAAGATCGTCACCATCCCCGCCCGACTGGCCCGGCCGCAACGCCGACCGATCCTGCACCTGCCCAGTCACTGGCCCTGGGCTGATCACTGGCTCACCCTGTGGCGCAACACCATTGGCTACAGCCCACCCCCCGCCGCCACGACCGTCTGACCACCCGCCGAAAGGCCCAACCGGAGCACACAGGAAAAGCTGGGCAGACCAGCAAGTACCTGCTGCTCACACCACGACCAGCCCACAGGAATCACCCCGAGCCCTACCAACCAGGTCAGTCCACGGATCGAGGCTTAGGGCTTCGAGGTCTTGGAAGGGACCTGATCGATCAGCGCGGCGCCGCGCTGCCAGATCCGCAACTGCACAGTGGCCTCAGCCAGGGCGAGTTTGAGTTCCTGGTTTTCCTGTCGCAGCCGGCGCTGCTCGGGGGCACCGGCCCGCCCTGCGGGGCCGCTGGGCACTTCTTCGAGTCGCTCAGCGCCGGCCTCCAGAAACTGATGCTTCCACCGGGTCATCGTCACCGTGGTGACCCCGCAGCGCCGGGCGGCTTCAGCGCAGGTCATTTCCCCAGCCAGTACCGCCAGCACCAGGCGGGTCTTGTCCGCGGCGGGGACCTTCGTGCGTCGCGATCGAGCCATCTCCTCAACCTTCCAGGCATGGCCGCAGTTATCCACAACGCGCGACCCTGCCAAAAAGTTTGAGTCAGTGGAAAATGAGCATATCGAACAGATGTGGCGCTCCTAGTGTTCTAGTGGGCGCTTTTCCGCTGTTCAGCGGTGTTTTCGATTGAAGCTCAAGCGTTCTCGGCGTGTCCGCGCTGCGATGAAGGACGCGCACGCGGCGGGCCTCTAGGTTTCGGGGTTACCACACCGACCTCAACCGCAAGGACCGATCCGCGTGCGCGTCAGTACTGCATTTAACCGTCTTCTTCAGATCCCCGGAGCATGGGTCGACAATGTCGTCATCGGCGACCACGACGTCGAGGTCACTTTGCGATCGAAGAGCCGGTTGCTGCAATGTCCCTGCGGTCAACGCGTCCGCGCCGGCTATGACCGACGCCAGCGGCGCTGGCGTCACCTCGATCTGGCCAGTCACCGGCTGTGGCTGATCTATGACATTCGCCGACTACGCTGCTCGAACTGCGGCGTGCGCACCGAAGAAGTCCCGTGGAGTCGACCCGGGGCACGCCACACCCGCGACTTCGAGGACACCGTGCTGTGGCTGGCCACCCGAACCGACCGCACCTCGGTCGCGACATTGCTGCGCTGCTCCTGGGAGACGGTCACGGCCATCATCAACCGCACCGTCGACGAAATGCTCGACGAGCGTCGCCTCGGTGAGATCTACCGCATCGGCGTCGATGAGATCTGCTACCGCCACCCGCACAAATACCTGACCATCATCGGCGACCACGCCACCGGCACCGTCATCGATATCCAACCCGGCCGTGGCCTCGACTCGCTGACCACGTTCTACGACAAGCTCACCGACGAGCAGCGAGCCGACATCGAAGCAGTCTCCATGGACGGCTCCACCGCATTTCGCTCCGCGACCGAAGACAAACTGCCCGATGCAACGATCTGTTACGACCCTTTCCACGTCATGCAGTGGACCAACCGCGCCCTCGACGAGGTGTTCGCCGCCGCCATGGCCACTAACCCGGATTTTGCGTGGAAATGGGCGTGGGCTTGGTCTGATGTCGAGTTGTGTTGCTGGGGAGTAGTTTTCGGGTGTAGGCGTGGGTGGATTGTCCTGTTTCGCCAGGTGGTGCGGGCTTTCCCGGGG
>NZ_VCMY01000072.1:0-14334 GCF_005924235.1 Mycobacterium sp. DBP42 | reverse complement strand
CCCCCGGCCCCAACCCCACTCCCATCGCCGCGGCCAGCACCGAGGTGATCGAGAAGGTATGAACACCTCCCTGCGCCGGGTTGCAGTCACGATCATGGTGCTGATCGTGCTGTTGTTGGCCAACGCCACGATCACCCAGGTTTTCACCGCCGACGGGTTGCGGGCCGATCCGCGCAACCAGCGGGTTCTGCTCGACGAGTATTCGCGCCAGCGAGGCCAGATCACCGCGGGCGGTCAGCTGCTGGCCTATTCAGAGGCCACCGAAGGCCGGTTCCGGTTCCTGCGCACCTACCCCGATCCCGAGGTCTACGCCCCGGTGACCGGCTTCTACTCGCTCGGGTACTCCAGCACCGGGTTGGAGCGCGCCGAGGACCAGATCCTCAACGGCTCCGACGAACGCCTGTTCGGCCGCCGGCTGGCCGATTTCTTCACCGGCCGTGACCCGCGCGGCGGCAACGTCGACACCACGCTGAAGCCACAGGTCCAGCAGGCTGCCTGGGACGCCCTGCAGCACGGTTGTGACGGCCCCTGCAAGGGATCGGTGGTGGCGCTGGAACCGTCGACGGGCAAGATCCTGGCCATGGCGTCGTCCCCGTCGTACGACCCCAACCGACTCGCCACCCACGATCTGAACGCCCAGAGCGAGGCCTGGCAGCAGCTGCGCGATGACGCACAGTCCCCGCTGCTGAACCGGGCCATCGCCGAGACCTACCCGCCGGGCTCGACGTTCAAGGTGATCACCACCGCCGCGGCGCTGCAGTCCGGCAGTACCCCCGACACCGAGCTGACCGCAGCACCCCGGATCCCCCTGCCCGACAGCACCGCCACGCTGGAGAATTTCGGAGGGGCCTCGTGCGGGCCCGGTCCCACGGCCACGTTGCGCGAGGCGTTCGCCAAATCGTGCAACACCGCTTTCGTCCAGCTGGGGATCAAAACCGGGGCCGACAAGCTCAAGTCCACCGCCCAGGCCTTCGGTCTGGACTCGCCGCCGCCGACCATCCCGCTGCAGGTGGCCGAATCCACCACCGGCCCGATCGCCGACGGGGCCGCCCTGGGCATGTCCAGCATCGGGCAGCGCGATGTCGCGCTGACGCCACTGCAGAACGCGCAGGTGGCCGCGACCATCGCTAATGACGGCATCGCCATGCGCCCGTATCTTGTGGATAGCCTAAAAGGACCCGACCTGACCACCATCGCCACCACCGCGCCCGCCGAAGAGCGCCGGGCGGTGTCACCCCAGGTCGCAGCTACACTTACGGACTTGATGGTCGCCGCCGAGCAGGTGACTCAGCAGAAGGGAGCCATCGCCGGCGTGCAGATCGCTTCGAAGACCGGTACGGCAGAGCACGGGACGGATCCCCGTAACACTCCGCCGCATGCCTGGTACATCGCATTCGCACCGGCCTCGGACCCGAAGGTCGCGGTCTCGGTGTTGATCGAGGACGGCGGGGACCGGTTGTCGGCCACCGGCGGCGCACTTGCCGCCCCGATCGGACGCGCCACGATTGCGGCGGCGCTACGGGAGGATTCATGAGTCCGCGAAGGCGACCCGGAGTGAGGCGTCCGCTGACGATGCGACACGAGGGACGAGTGGCGTTGAGGAAACGGACCGTGACCCTCGCAGCGAGGGACGAGCGAGGACCGGAGCGACTGGGAGTCGAGCTGTGAGCCCTCGCGTCGGAGTCACGCTGTCCGGGCGGTACCGGCTGCAGCGACTGATCGCCACCGGCGGCATGGGTCAGGTCTGGGAGGCCGTCGACTCACGGCTGGGCCGGCGCGTCGCGGTCAAGGTGCTCAAGGCCGAGTTCTCCACCGATGCCGAGTTCGTCGAGCGGTTCCGCGCCGAGGCCCGCACCGTGGCCATGCTCAACCACCCTGGTATCGCCAGCGTGTACGACTACGGCGAGACCGAGCTGGACGGTGAGGGCCGGACCGCGTACCTGGTGATGGAGCTGATCAACGGCGAGCCGTTGAACTCGGTGCTCAAGCGCACCGGCCGGCTGTCGCTGCGCCATGCGCTGGACATGCTCGAGCAGACCGGGCGGGCGCTGCAGGTGGCCCACACCGCGGGCCTGGTGCACCGTGACGTCAAACCGGGCAACATCCTGATCACCCCGACCGGCCAGGTGAAGCTGACCGACTTCGGTATCGCCAAGGCGGTCGACGCTGCCCCGGTCACCCAGACCGGCATGGTGATGGGCACCGCCCAGTACATCGCGCCCGAGCAGGCCCTGGGCCATGACGCCACCGCGGCCAGCGATGTCTATTCACTGGGAGTCGTTGGCTACGAATCGGTTTCGGGCAAGCGCCCGTTCACCGGCGACGGTGCGTTGACGGTGGCGATGAAGCACATCAAGGAAACGCCGCCGCCACTGCCGGCGGATCTGCCGCCCAATGTGCGCGAGCTGATCGAGATCACCCTGGTGAAGAACCCGGGGATGCGCTACAAGTCAGGCGGTCCGTTCGCCGATGCGGTCGCCGCGGTGCGCTCCGGCCGCCGTCCACCGCGTCCCAATCAGGCCCCGACACTGGGTCGGGCCGCCCCGGCCGCGGTACCGTCAGCCGCTCAGGCCCGTGCCGCAGCGGACCTCTCGGGTCGCACACCGGTGACCGCGACCCGGGCCCGGCCCACCGCGGCCGCCGCCCATCGTCCGGCCCCGCCCGCCCGGCGCACGTTCTCGTCGGGTCAGCGGGCCCTGCTGTGGGCTGCCGGGGTACTCGGAGCGCTGGCCATCGTGATCGCCATCCTGATCGTGCTCAATGCGCAGGACCGCAAGGATCAGCAGCAGTCACCACCGCCCACGGTCACCGACACGGTGACCCAGACGACGCCCTACCAGACCCCGGCAGCGTTGCCGAACCTGGCACTCCACGTGATCGTGCCCAGAGAAGCCGGGAGTGACGCTCCGGCCATATCAGGGGCACCGGAACAGATACTGCGATGACGACGCCACAGCATCTCTCTGACCGATACGAACTCGGTGAAATCCTCGGCTTCGGTGGTATGTCCGAAGTCCATCTGGCACGGGACACACGGCTGCACCGTGACGTCGCGGTCAAGGTGCTGCGCGCCGATCTGGCCCGCGACCCCAGCTTCTACCTGCGTTTCCGCCGCGAAGCGCAAAATGCGGCGGCGCTGAACCATCCGGCCATCGTGGCGGTGTACGACACCGGCGAGGCCGAGACACCCAACGGGCCACTGCCCTACATCGTCATGGAGTACGTCGACGGTGTGACGCTGCGCGACATCGTGCACGGCGAGGGTCCGATCCCGCCGCGGCGCGCCATCGAGATCATCGCCGACGCCTGCCAGGCGCTGAACTTCAGCCATCAGCACGGCATCGTGCACCGCGACGTCAAGCCGGCCAACATCATGATCAGCAAGAACAACGCTGTGAAGGTGATGGACTTCGGTATCGCGCGTGCCCTGGCCGACACCGGCAACAGCGTCACCCAGACCGCCGCGGTGATCGGCACCGCGCAGTACCTGTCGCCCGAGCAGGCTCGCGGTGAGACCGTCGACGCCCGCTCCGACGTGTACTCGCTGGGCTGTGTGCTTTACGAAATCCTCACGGGGGAACCACCTTTCATCGGCGATTCCCCCGTCGCGGTGGCCTATCAGCATGTCCGTGAGGATCCGATCCCGCCGTCGCACCGGCATACCGGCATCTCCCCGGAGCTCGACGCCGTGGTGCTCAAGGCCCTGGCCAAGAACCCGGACAACCGCTACCAGACAGCCGCCGAGATGCGCACCGATCTGATCCGGGTGCACAGCGGTGAGGCACCAGAGGCGCCCAAGGTGCTCACCGACGCCGAGCGGACGTCGATGATGAACTCCGGCCCGATGCTGGCGCAGGGGGGCGGCGCGCCCACCCAGAACATGGTGGTGCCGCGGCCGGCCGACCGTAATGCCTCGGTGGCCCGGTGGCTGATCGCCGTCGCGGTGCTGGCGGTGCTGACCGTGGTGGTCACGGTGGCGATCAACATGTTCGGCGGCAATCCCCGCGACGTGCAGGTGCCGGACGTCAGCGGCCAGCGTTCGGCCGATGCCGTTGCCGCCCTGCAGAACCGGGGATTCAAGACGCGCACGGACACCAAGACCGACAACAAGGTGGCCCCGGGTGTCGTGATCGGCACCGATCCGGCGGCCAACAGCATGGTGGCCGCCGGTGACGAGATCACCGTGAACGTCTCCCAAGGGCCCGAACAGGCCCAGATCCCCGACGTTGCCGGCCTGACCCCGTCACAGGCCCGGCAGAAGCTCAAGGACGCCGGGTTCGAGAAGGTCAAGGAGAGTGCGAGCCCGTCGACACCCGAACAGAAGGGTCGCGTGCTCGCCACGAACCCGCCGGCCAATCAGACCGCGGGAATCATCTACGAGGTCACGCTCGTGGTGGGTTCGGGCCCGGAGGACACCTCGGTTCCCGACTGCAAGGGCCAGAGCGCCGATGTGTGTAAGCAGATCCTGACCGCGTCCGGGTTCACCAACACGGTGGTCATCGATGTCGACCACACCGCACCCGCCGGCCAGGTGGTAGATACCGAGCCGACCTCGGGCACGTCGGTACCCAAGGACACCCCGGTACAGATCCACATCTCGAAGGGCAACCAGTTCGTGATGCCCAACCTGGTCGGCCAGTTCTGGGATGACGCCTACCAGCGGTTGAGCGCGCTGGGCTGGACCGGAATCTTGGACAAGGGCCCGGATGTGCGCGACAGCGGTCAGCGCACCAACGCCGTGGTCACCCAGAGCCCGCCGGCGGGCACCGGGGTGAACTTCGGGGCGAATATCACGCTGAGCTTCGCGTCGTAGCCGCCGCTACGGCGCGAGCCACCTCGGCTTCGAGGGCAGCCACCAGATGTTCCTCGGGGGCGGCACCGCATACGCCCAGCCAGTTGGCCAGCATGCGGTGCCCGCCCTCGGTGAGGATCGACTCCGGGTGGAATTGCACGCCGTGAATCGGCAGCTCCCGGTGACGCACCGCCATGATCACGCCGCCGTCGGTCTGCCCGATCACCTCGAGCACATCGGGCGTGGTCTCGGGGAGGATCGTCAGGGAGTGGTAGCGGGTCGCGGTGAACGGATCAGGCAGGCCCTTGAGCACACCGGTATCGGCATGGTGCACGACGCTGGTCTTGCCGTGCAGCAGTTCGGGTGCCCGGTCGACGGTGCCGCCGAACGCCACCCCGATGGCCTGGTGCCCGAGGCAGACGCCGAGCAGGGGAGTGCCGGCCGCGGCGCACGCGCGCACCAGCGGGATCGTGGCGCCGGCCCGTTCCGGTGTGCCCGGGCCGGGGCTCAGCAGGACGCCGTCGAAGTCGGCTGCCACCTTGGCGAGGTCGGCTTCGGTGGCCAGCCGGTCGTCGTCGTTACGCCACACCTGCGCGTCGACCCCGAGCTGGCCCAGATACTGGACCAGGTTGAACACGAAGCTGTCATAGTTGTCGACGACCAGAACCTGCATCGACTCAGGCTACCGGCCGCGAAAACCACCGTTAATAGCCGACAGGGCCCGCGGGTTTCGCGTAGCGCATCCGCAACGGTTCGGTGTGCCCGGTCAGCTGAACCTCGGCGCGGGGTTCTTCGAGATAGCCCAAGCCGAACCGCACCACGTATTGCTTGTAGAGGGTGACGTTGGGAGCGGCGGCCAGGGCGGCCTGCATGGCGGACGCGTCACCGATCGCGGTGATCACGTAGGGCGGGCTGTAGGTACGGCCGTTGAGCAGCAGGGTGTTGCCGACGCAGCGCGGCGCCGACGTGGCGATGATGCGCTGGTCCTGCATTTGGATGCCTTCGGCGCCGGCGCTCCACAGCGCGTTCAAGACGGCCTGGATGTCCTGCTGGTGCACCACCAGGTCGTCGGGGGAGGCGTCGCGGGGAAAGCGGCCCTGAGCGTCGCGCTGGGCGTCGTTGAGTGTGACAACCAGTCCGGGTCCGCGCATCGGGACCGTGCCCGCGTCGACTGCCAGTTCCGCGGAGCGCCTGGTGATCGCCCCGAGGGCCGCATGTGATGCGGGGGAGCCGCCGTGGTGGCTGTCGATCTCGGTCGACAGCGAATCGCGCTGCGCGGTGAGCCGGTCGACCGACTGCTGAGCCTCACGCACCAGGTCGACCAGACGGGGCGCATCGCTGCGGCGAATCTCGTCACCGCCGGAGACCCCGTGGGTAGCGGCCAGGAGCAAGCCTGCGGCCAGGCAGACGACCGGGACGCCGAAACGCCACGGGGATCGATCCGGTTGGTCCATCGCAGTCTCTCCTGGACGTGCAGCTACGTTAGGCTCGTGAGGCATCCTGCCTCATCGTCGCACCGTGTGACGCCGACTGTCCGCGAAGGTACCCATGCCCAAGTCCAAAGTCCGTAAGAAGAACGATTTCACCATCAAGTCGGTGAGCCGGACCCCGGTCAAGGTGAAAGCCGGGCCGTCGAGTGTGTGGTTCGTCGCGCTGTTCATCGGCCTCATGCTGTTCGGCCTGTTGTGGCTGCTGGTTTTCCAGCTCGCCGCGACCAACCCGGTGGACACCCCGTCTTTCCTTCAGTGGATGGCTGACCTGGGTCCGTGGAACTACGCGATCGCCTTTGCCTTCATGATCAGTGGGCTGTTGCTCACGATGCGCTGGCGCTGACCCGAGCTTGCTCCATAATGAATTCATCTTACGTTTTCAGCGTTACCCGTTCAGCAACGTCGCGGATACTCAATCACATCGTTGTGATTCATCCCCATTGGGGATAGCACCTGTGGATAACTCCATTACCCGCGGTAAGAGGGTGTGAAGAACCCGTGCAGCAAACTCATTGGGGGCCACCGGCCGCCGGAGTCGCAGGTTGCGGCATAGGCGGACTTATGATGGCTATCGCAGCTGTGACCTTGATCACAGACCCACCCGGACGTGTTCTTGCCGGCGTAGCTGGGGTGGGATTGCTCACGTTCGCAACATTGTCGTGGCGGGCACGACCCAAACTGGCAATTAACCAAGACGGTCTCACGGTCGCCGGCTGGTGGAGTAACCGAACATATCGCCGCAATGAGATCCGGAAAATCCGCATCACGGAGTTCCGCCGGATCGCCCGGAAGGTCCGCCTGCTGGAGATCGACACCGTCGACGACCACCTGGTGGTCCTCACGCGGTGGGATCTCGGAACCGACCCGCTCGACGTCCTGGACGCGCTCACCGAGGCCGGTTACGCAGCCCCGGGATGATCGGGCCCCACACAACACGCGACGCCCCCGGATTCGGGGGCGTCGCGCATCTGTAGGTGCGGGGTTGGGCCCGTTATGACACGGTGACCGATTCGACGACGACCGGATCGGTCGGCCGGTCCGAACGATCGGTCGGGGTGGACGCAATCGCGTCGATGACCTTCTGGGACTCCGGATCCACAACCTCGCCGAAGATCGTGTGGCGACGGTTGAGGTGCGGGGTCTGGCCGACCGTGATGAAGAACTGGGAGCCGTTGGTGCCCGGACCAGCGTTGGCCATCGCCAGCAGGTAGGGCTTGTCGAACTGCAGCTCGGGGTGGAACTCGTCGGCGAACTGGAAGCCCGGACCGCCGCGGCCGGTGCCGGTCGGGTCGCCGCCCTGGATCATGAAGCCGTCGATCACCCG
The DNA here is from genome assembly GCF_005924235.1 of Mycobacterium sp. DBP42. Lineage (NCBI taxonomy): Bacteria > Bacillati > Actinomycetota > Actinomycetes > Mycobacteriales > Mycobacteriaceae > Mycobacterium > Mycobacterium sp. DBP42. Next base: position 6,728 of record NZ_VCMY01000072.1, on the reverse strand, counting down.
GTGGAAGATGACGCCGTCATAGAACGGACCGGACGTCCCACCCGAGGCATTCTCGGTGCTGTAGTCCTTGGTGCCCTGCGCCAAGCCGACGAAGTTGGCCACGGTCTTGGGAGCGTGGTTTCCGAACAGTGCGATCTTGATGTCGCCGCGGTTGGTGTGCAATGTCGCCGTCGCGGTCTGAATGGGGCTCGTCACGGCTACTCAGTCTGCCATCCCGGCCGCCGCCGACGGTCAGATACCCCACCAACGCCCCCAGACTCCCGCGGAGATGGCAATGTGGATCTCAGCCGACAAACCCCGGCCACAGCTCACCCCCGCCGCCCGTGCCCAGAAAGGTGCCAGATGACCGCGAACGTCGAAACCCGGTTGGCCCCCCGTCAGCGCTTAGCCCGCGGTTTGAAATACAGCACCGTCGGCCCGGTCGACGTGACCCGGGGCGTGGTGGGCATCAGCGCCAACACCGTGTCCGCCGCCGCGGCCGGACTGCGCAAGCGCTACGAGTCGGGCAAGCTGCGCCGCCAGCTCGCCGCAGCCGCGCAGACCGTGGCGGCGCTGCCCGAGGTACTGCAGGAGGCAGCCGCAGCGCCACAGCCCAACCGCCGGCGCCGCCGGCTGGTGATCGCCGGGATCGCCGCGGCCGTCCTGGCCGGTGGGGCCGTGACGTTCTCGATCGTGCGACGCTCCACCCAGCCCGAGCCGTCACCGTTGCCGCCGAGCGTGGAAGTCAGCCCGAAGCCCTAGGGCGCGCAGGGAGGCGGCGGCTACCCTTCGCCACCGCTGTCGTCATCGCCGGCACCGTGATTCGGGTTGGTACAGATGGTGCCCTCACACGGCACATCCGACCCGTCCCCGTTCGGATTGGGCATCACCGCGCCACCGTTCTCCTCCGGATTGTCACCGGCACCATGGTTGGGGTTGGTGCAGATGGTCCCCTCACACGGCACCATCGAACCGTCACCGTTGGGGTTGGGCATCATCGGCACGGTGGTGGCGTCGCCGGTCGTCTGCGGAGCAGCCGGCGCTGCCGGCGCGTGGCTCGACGATGTGGTCACCGGAGGAGCCTGGGGGCTGCTCGGGCCCTGCTGGCTGCTCTCGGTACCGCACGCGGCAGTGCTGAGCACGAGTGCCGCCGCGACAGGAAATATCTTGTGCAAACACTTCATGTGGGCCGACGGTATCAATTGACACGGGTGTCGTCGGGACATTCTCCGATGTCCTACTCGAAATACCCATGGCACAGCGGCATTCGTCAGGCCCGGTGTCAACGCTGAGCCAGAAAAGCGGTTCCGTCAGCTAAGACCGGAACCGCTTCAGGACCGAATTGAGTTGTGGAGCCTAGGAGATTCGAACTCCTGACATCTGCCTTGCAAAGGCAGCGCTCTACCAACTGAGCTAAGGCCCCGAATCTGGCGGCGATGCTGGAATTTCCAGGTCGTGCCAAACTTCTTCACCGTGACGTGATCGCCAGACGATCACCGCGGCGGCTGCGATGCCGGCCAGAAGTATGAACCGCATGGCGCAACCTCTCGATGATCACCGGTTACACCGGGTGTCGTGGGCCTAGGAGGACTCGAACCTCCGACCTCTTCGTTATCAGCGAAGCGCTCTAACCGCCTGAGCTATAGGCCCGAAAATTGGGATCGACCGAGCGCAGAGATTACCGCACCCGGGCGCAGACTCCCAAATCAATCCCGGTCGGCCAGCGTGACCTCGACTCCGCCGACCAGGTCGGTGGTCAGGTTGTAGATGAACGCCCCGATCGTGGCCATCGCACACAGCACCACGATGTTCACCAGGCCGATCAGCGCCGCCCCGCCGAATATCGTTCCACTGGACACCAATTCGCCCCCGGAGGCGCCGCTGGCGCTGGTCAGGAGGTCGCCGACGTTGCTGTTGAGCTTGCTCCACACACCCATGGCGCCGAGCACCAGGTATAGGAAAGCCACCGCGATCATCCAGACGAAGAACAGCACCACCGACAGCACCAGTGAGACCTTCAGCACAGTCCATGGATCGACCCGGCGGATCTGCATGCTGGCCCGGACCGGCCCCTGATGCGCGGTGCGGTTGGACACCTGGATCCGGGTGGTGGGGCTGTTGCTCGAAGATCTGGCCGTCGCAGCGTCGGAGGACGTTTTGCGCTGTGCCGGGCGCGGGGCCGGCCCGGACAGATCGGGAATCTCACTGGCGTAGGCCTCGGACCTCACGGACTCGCTGCGCGGCGCAGATGCGGCGCCCTGGGCCGCCTGGCCCGAAGCCGACGGCCGGGCCGGCCGTGGTTGCTGCTCGGTCTCCTGGTTCTCCGAACCGGCGACGAAGCGCTGCAGCCGGGCTTCCACACCGGGGGAGTGGGCGTTCGGCGTGCGGGCACTCTCGTCGCGCGTCTCGGTTGCCGGAGGCGGCGTGGTCCTGGCGGTCCCGCGCTGCCACGGCGGCGCTTCACCGGTCTCGGTGATCTGACCGCCGGCCGGCCGGGCCTGAACTCCGGCAGCCTTCCCGGTGGTCGACGCCCCTTCGGCCCCTGCAGCCCCGGTACCTGAGCCGTTGGAACTGCCGGACCGGTCGCCCGCCCGCGGGTTCGGTGAACTCACCTAACAGCTCCTTAGCTCAGGCCGAGGTCCGCGTCGGGCCTCGGCGACAGCGTCATTCCTCGTCGGACTCAGCACCAACCGGGTCTGAGTCCTCCTCGGCGTTGCGCGCAATCGCAATCAGTGTGTCGCCCTCGCCCAGGTTCATCAAGCGGACACCCTTGGTCTGACGTCCAGCCTTGCGAACCTGACGTGCGGCGGTCCGGATCACGCCGCCACCGGAGGTGATGGCGTAAAGCTCCGTCTCGTCGTCGACAATCAGCGCTCCGACCAGACTGCCACGTTTGCGGTCGTACTGGATCGTCAGGATGCCCTTGCCGCCGCGGCCCTGGGCCGAGTACTCCTCGATGGCGGTGCGTTTGGCGTAGCCGCCGGACGTCGCGACCAGCAGATATGTGTCCGGTTGGACCACGTTGAGCGACAGCAGCCGATCGTCCTCGTTGAACCGCATGCCCTGTACACCGGAGGTGGCCCGGCCCATCGGCCGCAGTGCCTCATCGGTTGCCGAGAACCGGATCGACTGACCGTTGGCACTGACCAGCAGCAGGTCGTCGTCGGACGAGCACAGCACCGCACCGACCAGCTCGTCACCGTCACGCAGGTTGATGGCCACGATGCCGCCGGAGCGGTTCGAATCGAAGTCGACCAGCTTGGACTTCTTCACCAGACCGTTGCGGGTGGCCAGCACCAGATACGGCGCATCCTCGTAGCCCTTGATCTGGATGACCTGGGCGATGCGCTCCTCGGGCTGGAAGGCCAGCAGGTTCGCCACGTGCTGGCCGCGCGCGGTGCGCGAGGCTTCCGGCAGGTCGTAGGCCTTCGCCCGGTACACGCGGCCCTGGGTGGTGAAGAACAGGATCCAGTCGTGCGTCGAGCACACGAAGAAGTGGTTGACGATGTCATCGGCCTTCAGCCCCGCACCCTGTACGCCCTTGCCGCCACGCTTCTGGCTGCGGTACAGGTCGGTCTTGGTGCGCTTGGCGTACCCCGTCTCGGTGATCGTGACGACGACGTCTTCGCGGGCGATCAGATCTTCGTCGCTGACGTCGCCGTCGGCGGGAACGATCCGGGTCCGCCGGTCATCGCCGTACTTCTCGACGATCTCGGCCAGCTCGTCGCGCACGATCGCGCGCTGCCGTTCCGGTTTGGCCAGGATGTCCTCGAGGTCGGCGATCTCGGCCTCGATCTTGGCCAGATCGTCGATGATCTTCTGACGTTCCAGGGCGGCCAACCGGCGCAGCTGCATGTCGAGAATGGCCTGGGCCTGGATCTCGTCGATGTCGAGCAGCTCGATCAAACCGGCGCGGGCGATATCGACGGTTTGCGAGGCGCGGATCAACGCGATCACTTCATCGAGGGCGTCGAGCGCCTTGACCAGACCGCGCAGAATGTGGGCCCGCTCGTTGGCCTTGCGCAGCCGGTATCGGGTCCGCCGGATGATGACGTCGAGTTGGTGTGCGACGTAGTAGCGGATCATCTGGTCCAGCCGCAGCGTGCGGGGCACTCCGTCGACGATCGACAGCATGTTCGCGCCGAACGAGGTCTGCAGCTGGGTGTGCTTGTAGAGGTTGTTGAGCACGACCTTGGCGACGGCGTCGCGCTTGAGCTCCACCACGATTCTCAGGCCCACGCGGTCACTGGACTGGTCCTCGATGTTGGAGATACCGCCCAGCTTGCCGTCGCGCACCTGCTCGGCAATCGAGGTGATGAAGTTGTCGTGGTTGACCTGGTAGGGCAGCTCGGTGATGACGATGCCGGTACGGCCCCGGCTGTCCTCTTCGATCTCCACCACACCGCGCATCCGGATCGAACCGCGACCCGTCGTGTAGGCGTCCTGGATCCCCTGCGATCCGACGATCAAGCCACTGGTGGGGAAGTCCGGGCCCTTGACCCGCTCGCACACCGCGGCGAGGGTGGCCTCCTCGTCGGCCTCGTGGTTCTCCAGGCACCAGTACACCGCCTCGGCCAACTCCCGCAGGTTGTGCGGCGGGATGTTGGTGGCCATACCGACGGCGATACCGCCCGAGCCATTGGCGAGCAGGTTGGGGAACCGGCTCGGCAATACCGTCGGCTCTTGCACACGGCCGTCGTAGTTCGGAATGAAATCGACTGTCTCCTCGTCGATTTCACGCAACATCTCCATCGCCAGCGGGGTCAGCCTGGCTTCGGTGTTGTGACTGACGAACCCGTTGGTGATGAACGCATGGTCGTCGGTGTCGACGCGCAGACTGTACACAGGCTGCACCCCGGCGTCGGTCACCGACTCAACGTGGGCGAAGTAGAACCGTCCGTCGGTCAGGTCCGTGGCGACCGCACGAACGTCCTGATCCGCGATGTGACTGAGAATCTCAGTGCCGTTGCGGCGCCACCGGTCTAGCCGATCGATGTTGTGCTTGCGCAGCCATTCCCGGTCCATCCAGCCGCCACCACCATGAGTGCGGATGAATTCGGCCAAGCCCGGCACGTGGTCACCGTCGAGTCCTTTGGCCGTGGCAGGGAGCGCCGACAGAAGTTGGTTCAGCTTGGTCTGCTTCGCGCCACCGAAGCCGACTTGCGCGGCGAACAGTTCCGCCTGAGCACGGTTGGTGATGACGACCTTGTACTCGCCGACCGCGTGTCGGTAGCGGCGCGAAACCACACCAAGCTCCAGCAACATCTGCTGAACGTCGACTGCCAGCTGCGCACTCCGAGTGGAGTATGAAACCTGAATAGCGTTGCGCGGCAACGACGAACATGAGCCATCACCTTCGAACAATGCCTGCAAGAACACGCGCTTGACCGCTGCCGGGGCACGCCACATCCATTCCGGCACGGCCTTGTCGGCAGACCGTTGACCGACCAAATCGCCAAGGCGCGAAGCCTTCAACGCGTGCAGATTGTGAACATCGAGCTCGTGCAGCCGCGATCCCGACGCAATGGTCCGCGTCGATACATACCGCTGGCCGCCTACAACTGCGTCATACGCCGCCACGACCATGTCGAAGAAATCGCGATCAAGATTGTTGAACCCCGCTCGGTTCTCGGACACGAAACCTTCGCTGATGAAGGCGCCCAGTAGTAATGCTTCCAGGGTCTCGTGCCAATCTGCGGGTCCGAACTCAGCCGGCTGCGTGCGCTGAATCGCGACCCTGTCGCCCGGCCGGATTTCTTCGATCAACTTCCACAGAAGCGTGGGAACGCCCGCGACATCGACCAGACACAGGAGTGGGTGGTTCTGGGTACCCGTGACCGTATAACCCTCGTCTGTCTTGACGGCGTAGGTCTGGTGCTCACCGGAATGGAACAGTCGATCGGCAACAACAGGGTTGCCGTGGCGGTCCTGGACCTTGAGTTCGATGACGTTGTCGGATTGCGGACGAGCATTCGGCACGATATCGGCAATCCGTACCGAGTGACCGAAGGGGAGGCGCACCAGCGCGTCGCCGGTCACGCAATAACGCATCGCGGCCGCGGGATCGTTACCCGGTGAACCGAAGTTGCCTTGGCCGTCGACCAGTGGGTAGCGCAGTGACCATGGCTGGGCCATCCGGACCAGGGTGTCGTAGATCGACGCATCACCGTGCGGGTGGTAGTTACCCATCGTCTCGGCCACCGAGCGCGCCGACTTGGCGTGGCTGCGATCGGGACGGAAGCCTGAGTCGTACATCGCGTAGAGCACGCGGCGGTGCACGGGCTTGAGACCGTCGCGCACCTCCGGCAACGCACGACCCACGATCACGCTCATCGCGTAGTCGATGTAGCTGCGCTGCATTTCGTGCTGAATGTCGACCGGTTCGATGCGGTCGGAGGCTCCGTCGCCGGGTGGCAACGTGGTGTCAGTCATGGATTCCTCGCTCGTCGGCTCGGCTTGATGAGGTCAAAGGACTTGGCCGCGTGGCGGCTAAACATCCAGGAAGCGAACGTCTTTGGCGTTGCGGGTGATGAAACTGCGGCGCGCTTCGACGTCTTCACCCATCAGGATGGAGAACAACTCGTCGGCGGCGGCCGCATCGTCAAGCGTCACTTGACGCAACACCCGCACTGTCGGGTCCATGGTGGTTTCCCACAGTTCCTTGGCATCCATCTCGCCCAGACCCTTGTAACGCTGGATACCGTCGTCGACGTTGATGCGTTTGCCGGCCGCCCGGCCGGCCTCCAACA
>NZ_VCMY01000071.1:0-15737 GCF_005924235.1 Mycobacterium sp. DBP42 | reverse complement strand
TTCACCGTCACCACCGGGGCCCGCAGTTCCTGATCGACACGACGAACACGGGGTGGGGACTTTTATCTGGCCACCAGTGGGGACCTCCACTTGGCCACCAGTGGGGACTTTTTCATGGCCACGGACAGCCGACCTCGGCCGACGCTGGAACGCCGCACTGATCGGGGTCTCGAAGTGATCGATCCAGAAGACGATCTTGTGGAAACTGCCGCATCGGCGGAGTGACGGAGACGCAGCCCCCCGGCCTCTTGCTCAACCGCCCCCGGCTTGGGCCGGGGGCGGTTTTGCCGTTACCGGGACGTTGACCGTCACCTCGACCATTCGTCGTTGGGTATCTCAACATGTTCTGACGGCCATGTGTTAGGGCATTCTTCGCGTAGCTCTTGGGCCGTTCCATACGTTTGCGTTCCTGCGTCGGCCACCTTCATTTGCAATTCAAAACGTGAGCTGTCCGAAGGCGGGTTAGCCAAGTCGTTCTGGAGGTCGGCCAGGTTGTCGAACCCCTTCGCCCACTCGTCAAGGTGCCCTTTGATCTCTGGGGTGGACACTGATCCCGCGCTAGCCCGCGCGTCGTTTCGCAGCGCTATCCAGTCGTCCGCCCTGGCGTTTCCGCTCAAGCTGGCGGTCGCGAGCTTGTTCCACTTGGACGCAAGTGCCCCTACCGTCTCGCAGTCCGCTGAATTAGCTGAGTCGGATGTCGAAGATTGATGAGATATCCACAGCGCACCTACCGTCACGATCACGGCGCAGAGCGCGGCGACAGTCACCCATGGCCACCGTCTTCTAAGCATGGACACGACCCTATCTGCCCCAAGCGCCAGGGTCGCTCGGAGACAGTTGGTGCATGCCGCCGAATGGGTTCGGGATATACATCGTCAGGCTCGGGTTGTCCGCCCGTGCTTGGTAGATCTCCGTGATGTCCGTGGGATTCCATTCGCCCAGGCCAAGTCGAATTGGGGGCACGCCGGCCATGTCGTTCTGTGGGGCGAATTGGATGATGTGCTCGGCTTCGTACTGGTAGTCCACCCATGTTGCCGGGTACCAGGTGCCGTCGCGTGCGATCCACCGAGTGTGGGCAGGCGAGCCGTTGTATTCTTCGCCCACGACGCGAAATCGGTACCCCTCTGAGCCGATCCAACCCGGTTTGACGCCCCACCCCTCGGGAGGTGCCCCCGAAGCAATCTCCTTGAGCCCGGATGGGTGCCCAGTGATGGGAGTTGGAAACTCCTTACTCCATGCCTTGGCCTCGGGCTGGCCCGATGGGGTGCCAGAACCCTGGTAGGGGTGGTCGTAGTCGATGTCCCACCGGCCACCGCCAGGGCGGGAGTCCGGGGGAGGCGGCGGCTCCCAGGGGTACGGGAACGGATCGCCAGGGGCCCCAGGTAGGTCGCCCAACGGGCCATCCTGCTTGAATCCGTCACCGAAGCTGGCGGCCTTGATCGTGCCGTTGTCGGCCCCGTCGAACGTGATCCCATCCAGCTCACTGGCTTTCGCGGTGAGGCGTTCCCCGATCGAGGTGTCGGCTGCCACCAGTTGCTCAGCGTTCCACCGGATATTCTCGGTGTGCTCGGCCAGGGCGCGGTTGCGGTCGATGGCCGAGTTGATGTCCCATCGGCGAGTATCGGTCACCCGGAGGTCTTCACTCACCCGGAATCCATCGGCTTCGGCCTCAGCGATCGCGGTGAGCGCCTTCTGCGCGGCGGCGCGCAGGTCCGCGACGCTGCTGTCCGCGAGATCGGCCGCAGCCCGCACCACTTCGCCGTGCCGGTCGACCACCGCAGTGTCGGCGGTGACCCGGTCCAGGGCGGCGTCCTTGGCAGTGCCCTCCCACTCGGTTCCACTGATGTTTTGGCGGTGCCGGGAGAACAGTTCCTCAAACTTGGCGGCGGAAGCGCGCCAACGTGTCGCGGCGGCTTCCAGATGGGTGATGTCCCAGTTTTCGAGCTGCGAGCGCGTCAACCCAGCGCCACCGTCGGACGCGGGGCTCACACGGTCCTCGCGACGGCGTCGGCCCCGTCATCATCTGTGCGGCGATACACCCCACTGCCCACCTTCATGTACTCCGAGTGGTTGCTGACCCGCGCGGCTTGCCGGTCGCGCGCCGACGCCAGCGCCGCATCGATCGCCGACACCCCAGCGTGGCTGGGCTGGGACCCGCTACCTTCACCGGCCGCGCCAGTCGATGCCAACGTGGCCGCAACCGCATCGCCCTGTGCCGCTGCTGCGCTCAGCGAACCGGTGTCAACGTGTAGGTGTGCCATGTTCCCCCCCTTGATCTTGACGTTACTACGCTAGATGGTCGATATGGCGAAGCCCCCGGCAATCAGAGGCATTGATGCGCCGGGGGCTTCTTGTTTCGTAGGGGATTAGGTCATGGGGGCACCTGCGTGGCTGAACACCGGCACATCGGCCTGTACGGCGTCGGCTCGCATCTCAGCTTCGGCGCCCTGCAGCACCGCGACCAGTTCACTCAGAGCCCCAGGGGAGTAGTGCCCGGCGTCGATCCCGTTGACTGCGAGGGATAGGTACCGCTTTACGCGCCGGTCTGGTGTTTGGATGCCCTCGATGCGGGCCTCTACAAGCGGACTCGTCACGCCAAACCCGAGACTGTTGTCTGTCACTGGCTGGACTGTGCGGACGGCTGCGGCGAACCACCGGAAGATCAGGCCATCCCAGTTTTCGGGGGCCGCTACCTCGATAGCGCCCGCTGGCGGTGAGTAGTCCGCGCAGAACGCGCAGAGGTCGGCGGTAGTTGGTTGGTTGCAGGTGCGGCAAGGGTGTTCGCTGCCGACACCCTTGGGGTTGTCCGAGTTCATGGACACTCTTACGGGGGTGTCGTCGGTGGTCGACAACCTTTGAGTGTGATTAGGCATTGTTCGGTTCTCCCTACATATAGGGGTCACTCGAAACGTTGTTGCATGGATGTTGCATGCGAATTGGTGAGAAGTTCTAACTAGTACCTCTGACCTACGGTAATGGTGGTGCGCGATACTGGGATTGAACCAGTGACCTCTTCCGTGTCAGGGAAGCGCTCTCCCGCTGAGCTAATCGCGCGGGGTGAAACTCTAACTTGGAGGTGGAGACGGGAATCGAACCCGTGTGCACGGCTTTGCAGGCCGTTGCCTCACCACTCGGCCACTCCACCACTGGGGTTGATGCCACACATCGCACCTTCGAGCGGATGACGGGATTCGAACCCGCGACCCTCACCTTGGCAAGGTGATGCGCTACCAACTGCGCTACATCCGCGCGCCACGAGCGAGATCGTCGCCCGTCGCGATGCAGAACATTAGTCCACCGACGTGCGCAGACACAAATCCCCATTACGGGAGGGCAAAGCGCGGCCAAAAACGGTGTTTCAGAACAGGTGGTAAGCCTCCCGTGAGAGGGCGAACCCGTGGCGGGTCTTTGTGTCACGGCAGGTGATACCGGTGCCGGCGCTCTCGCATCGCAGGGTCCCGGCCGTGATCGAATCTCCGTATCCCAGTTCGCTGTCCGTGCTCAACGCGGTGTCGCCCGCGCAGACGAACTCCGCCGGCCGGCCCGGGCGCAGCGTCATGCCCTGGCCGTACGCGAACTCGCAACTGGCGGGGCGCAGCGGCGGCGCCCAGCTACGGTCGCGGATATCGCAGCGCGCCATCGACGCGTCGAGGTGGCAACCCACGTTGCCCGACGGCGAGGTGAACGCCGTCGGCTCTCTGACCTGCCGGTTCACCACGCCGGCGACACTGTGGAAGTTCGGCGTTACACCAACCGGCCGATCTGTCATCGGCGCCGGGGCGCTGTGGCATCCCGAAAATAGGGCACTAGCAGCAAAAATTGCACCGCCGACGGCCGGCCAGCGGGCCCGCAGGTGAACCATGACGGGTGACCATACGCCCGCATCAACGTGCATATTTGGCAAATCGAACAAGTCGATTCGGCGGATACCGATTCGGGTCTGCCCCGGAATGCGTGCTAGTGTTCGACGTCGTTCCCACGGTCTCGTAGCTCAGTGGGAGAGCGTCCGCCTCACACGCGGAAGGTCGCTGGTTCGAACCCAGCCGGGACCACCATCACCACCGACGGCTTCGGAGAAAACCGGGGCCGTTTTTTTGTGGCCGGACACACGTCGCGTCCGCACCGGGGGTTGTCGCGGTGATTCGGTAGGGTCCTCCGACGTGACTCAGAGCGTGACCGTCGGAACCATCAAATCCGTAACCGCCCGTCTGGCCGAGGAACTCGCCGTGGGCGAGGGACAGGTCGTTGCCACGGTGGGACTTCTGGACGAGGGCGCGACGGTCCCGTTCATCGCGCGGTACCGCAAGGAGGTCACCGGCGGCCTCGACGACGGTCAGCTACGCACTCTGGAGGAGCGCCTGGGCTACCTGCGTGAGCTCGACCAGCGCCGTGAGGCCGTGCTGGCCTCGATCGAGGAGCAGGGCAAGCTCACCGACGAGTTGCGGGCTGCCTTGATGGCCGCCGAGACCAAAGCCCGGGTCGAAGACATCTACCTGCCGTACAAGCCCAAGCGGCGCACCAAGGCCCAGATCGCCAAGGAAGCCGGCCTTGAGCCGCTGGCCGAGCGGCTGTTGGCCGATCCGACGCTGGTGCCCGACGAGGTGGCCGGTGAGTTCCTCAACGACGACGTGGCCGACGCCGCCGCGGCGCTGGAAGGCGCTCGCCACATCATCATCGAGCGGGCTTCCGAGGATGCCGAGCTGGTCGGCGCCACCCGTGAGAAATTCTGGGCCGACGGCTCGCTACGCACCGGCCCGTGGTCCGAAGAGGCAGCGAAAAGCCCTGCCGCACAGAAGTTCCGCGATTACTTCGAATTCTCCGAACCGCTGGAGAACATGCCGTCGCACCGGGTGCTCGCGGTGTTGCGCGGTGAGAAGGAGCAGGCGCTGTCACTGAACTTCGACGGCGGCGAGGATGAGCAGTACCAGGCGATGATCGCCCAGTCCCTGGGCATCGACATGACCGCCAAGGCGCCCGCCACGGCGTGGTTGGCCACCACCGTGCGGTTGGCCTGGCGGGCCAAGCTGATGATCTCGGCTGCCGTGGACGCGCGTGTCCGGCTGCGTCAGCGCGCCGAGGAAGAAGCCGTTGCGGTGTTCGCCCGCAATCTCAAAGACCTGCTGCTGGCCGCACCGGCCGGCACCCGCGCCACCCTCGGGCTGGACCCGGGTTTCCGGACCGGCGTGAAGGTCGCCGTCGTCGACGCCACCGGCAAGGTCGTCGACACGTGCGCGATCTTCCCGCACCAGCCGCAGAAGCAGTGGGACCAGGCCAAGGCCACGTTGGCGGCCCTGATCGCCCGGCACAACGTCGAGTTGATCGCCGTCGGCAACGGCACCGCTTCACGCGAGACCGACGCGTTGGCCGGTGAGCTGATCGCCGACATCCGAGCGGCCGGGGCCAAGGCGCCGGCCAAGGCCATGGTCAGCGAGGCCGGTGCGTCGGTGTACTCGGCCTCCGAGTACGCGGCCCGGGAGATGCCGAACCTCGACGTGACGCTGCGCGGTGCGGTTTCGATCGCTCGTCGCCTGCAGGATCCGTTGGCCGAGTTGGTCAAGATCGATCCCAAGTCGATCGGTGTCGGCCAGTACCAGCACGACGTGACGCCGGGCTCGCTGGCGCGCAGCCTCGACGCCGTGGTCGAAGACGCCGTGAACGCGGTGGGCGTGGACCTCAACACGGCCTCGGTGCCGCTGCTGTCCCGGGTATCGGGGGTGACCGAATCCCTGGCCGAGGCCATCGTCGCGTACCGCGAGAGCGCCGGCGCGTTCCGCAGCCGCAAGGCGCTGCTGGATGTTCCGCGCCTGGGCCCCAAGGCATTCGAACAGTGCGCGGGGTTCCTGCGGATCCGGGACGGGGAGGACCCGCTGGACGCGTCCGGCGTGCACCCCGAGTCCTACCCGGTGGTGCGGCGCATCCTGGACCGCTCCGGGGTGACGCTGGCCGAACTGATCGGTGACGAACGCACCCTGCGGAAGCTCAAGCCCGCCGATTTCGCCGACGAACGATTCGGTGTGCCGACGGTGACCGACATCCTGGCCGAGCTCGAAAAGCCCGGACGTGACCCGCGTCCGGCGTTCTCCACCGCCACCTTCGCCGCCGGCGTCGAGAAGGTCGCCGACCTCAAGCCCGGAATGGTGCTCGAGGGGGTGGTGACCAACGTGGCGGCGTTCGGTGCATTCGTCGACGTGGGTGTGCACCAGGACGGCCTCGTGCACGTCTCGGCCATGGCTGACCGGTTCATCTCCGACCCGCACGAGGTGGTGAAGTCGGGTCAGGTGGTCAAGGTCAAGGTGGTCGACGTCGATGTGGACCGGCAGCGGATCGGACTGAGCCTGCGGCTCAACGACACCCCGCAGCGCGAGCAGGGCAAGCGGCCCGAGCGCGGTGGTCAGGGCGGCCAGAACCGCCGAGACGGCGGCAATCAGGGTCGTGGCGGGCGAAATCAGAACCGTGGCAACAATTCCGGTCGTCGCGAATCGAATCAGCCGATGGGATCGATGGCCGAGGCGCTGCGCAACGCGGGCTTCGGCAAGTAGCGGCTACGGCGTCTGCTCCGGGGCCTGATCGGCCCCGGAGTGGTGACTGCGCCAAGACCGGTAGCCGCGATGGGCGGCGAACGCCCCGATGACCGCCGTGATGCACCACACCCCGATCGCGGTGTAGGCCAACGGGGCCGACAGATCACCGATCGACGCGCCGAGTGCGGTGTAGACGAACGCGCGCGGCACCGAACCGATGAACGCCCCAGCTGCCATCTGCCACAACGGCACGCCGAATGCGCCGAAGGCGTAGGAGGCGAGCGCGTCGGACACGCCGGGAACGAAACGCTGCCCGACCACCGCCCACAAGCCGCCCCGCTCGATCTGGTGATCCAGCCGATCCGCGCGTTGTGCCCCGAGTAAGGCCCGGGCGCTGTCGCGGCCCGCGCGCCGGCCGATCAGGCTGGCCACCACCGCCGTGCCGACCGTGGCGCCCAGGGTCACGAATGTGCCCAGTACCGGACCGAACAGCACACCGCTGCCCGCGGCCAGGATCGGGCCGGGCACGAACAGCGCTCCGAGGCAAGCAGACATCACGATGTAGGCCAGGGGGGCGGCCGGCCCGGCCGAGGCGACCAGGGCCCGCATGTTGTCGACATCGATGACGCGGGCCACGGCCACCAGATAGAACAGGCCGAACAGGAACGCCGCGAACGCGACGAGCCGCAGGATGTGCGGTCGCCGGTTGGTGCCAGGGGAGTCGTCGTCAGCCATCGCGGCCACGATTCTTCCCTACATCCAGGGCGTCAGCCGGGGCCGCGGTCACCTGCCGGCGTGTTGGTGCAGGTGCAGCGCCGGGTCGCCGGTACCGACCGCATGACTTCGGCGGCGTGCTGACCGCAGCCGTCCCAGGTGGTCTTGCCGCAGCTCGGGCATTTCACCGGATAACAGATCGGCGTGCGCTTTCAGCTCGTGGTGGTGGAACTCGTGGCTTTGCGGGCCGCGATCTTCGCACGGACCTGGTCCATGTCGAGGTCTGCGATCTGGGAGATGAGATTCTCCAGTGCTACCGGCGGCAGCGCCCCTGGTTGGCTGAACACCAGGACTCCTTCGCGGAAGGCCGCGATGGTGGGGATGGATCGTATGTCCATCAGGGCGGCAAGCTCACTCTCCTGCTCGGTGTCGACCTTGGCGTGAACGATCTCGGGATGGTTGGTGGCCGACCGCTCGAAGGTCGGAGCGAAAGCCCGGCACGGGCCGCACCAGGAAGCCCAGAAGTCGACGAGCACGATGTCGTTGGTGCGGATCGTGGATTCGAAGTCGGCGTAGCCGAGGTTGTGGATGGTCATTGGGTACTCCTTGGATCAGTTCGTTCGAACCATGTCAACATACCCCTGGGGGTATATATTCCAATCGGATGGTTCCCACTTCCAGGGGGTCTCTGGGCGGTAGCGTGGCAGAAGAACGTGTCCCTGACGGGCGTGCGACGACGCGGCGAAAGAGGCCACAACATGGAAATCGCTTTGGTGACCACGACGACGGGCCCGTTCGAGGAGGCCGTTGCCCGCACTCGAGACGCGCTGGCCCAGCAAGGATTCGGTGTTCTGACGGAGATCGACATCCGGGCGACGCTGAACGCCAAGTTGGGTGGCGACGCCGGTGATCGGTTGGGTGACTATCTGATCCTCGGTGCCTGCAACCCCCAGTTCGCCCAGCAGGCCCTCAGTGCCTACCGGCAGATCGGTGTGCTGTTGCCGTGCAATGTGGTGCTGCGCACCGCTCCGGGGGATGATGCCGTGGTCGTCGAGGCGATGAATCCGAACCTGATGGCCGAGGTCACCGATGAGCCGAAGTTGGTCGACATCGCCGCCGAGGTCGGCCGGCGGCTACAGGCGGCGCTCGACAGCCTCTAGGTCCGTAAGTTGATACCCATGGATACCCCGATCGCTGTGGTCACCGGGGCGAGTCGCGGCGCGGGCCGCGGCATCGCCGCAGCCCTGCTCGCCTCGGGTTGGCGGGTGTATGTCACCGGACGGACGGTGACCGATCCGGGGGAGGGTGGCATCGCCGTTCAGGTCGACCACGCCGACGACGCGGCGGTGGGTGCGTTGTTCCAGCGGATCGGCGAGCAGGAGGG
Source organism: Mycobacterium sp. DBP42 (assembly GCF_005924235.1). Classification (NCBI taxonomy): domain Bacteria; kingdom Bacillati; phylum Actinomycetota; class Actinomycetes; order Mycobacteriales; family Mycobacteriaceae; genus Mycobacterium; species Mycobacterium sp. DBP42. The sequence goes on along the minus strand of NZ_VCMY01000071.1, from coordinate 7,118 downwards.
CCGGCTGGACCTCCTGGTCAACAACGCGGCCGCCGTCCACGACGACCTGGTCAACCCGAAACCGTTCTGGGAGAAGCCGATCGAGCTGGCTGATGTGCTCGACGTCGGATTGCGCTCGGCCTATGTGGCGTCCTGGCATGCCGCGCCGCTGCTGCTCGCGGCGGACAAGGGCCTGATCGTGTTCACCTCGTCGCCCGGATCGGTCTGCTATATGCACGGTCCCGCTTACGGGGCGCAGAAGGCCGGGGTGGACAAACTGGCCGCAGACATGGCGGTCGACTTCGCCGACACCGGCGTGTCGACGGTGGCGATCTGGATGGGCATCCTGCTGACCGAGAAGCTCAAGGCCGCGTTCACCGGCCACCCGGATGCACTGGCCAAGACCGCCGAGCACGCCGAGACCCCGGAGTTCACCGGATATCTGATCGACGCGTTGTACCGGGATCCGGAGCTGGCCCAAATGTCCGGGCACACCGTGATCGGCGCCGAGCTCGCAACCCGCTACGGCCTGACCGACGAAGGCGGACGCGTGCCGCCGTCGCACCGGGACATGCTGGGTGCGCCGAGGGAGCCGAGCTCGGCCATCGTCAGATAATCAGCGCCTGGTCAGCGCCGAAACCCGCTGTGGCTGCGGATCAGTGGCAGCGTCGCGAGTGTGGCGAATCCGGGCTCGGCGTCACACACCTCGGGTACCGCGTTGAGGACCTGCATCGCCGTGGCCACGTTGGCCGCCCGCACATGCTCGGCCATCGTGGCCTCGCGGGTGAAACTGGCCAGGGTGAAGAAGTGCGTCTGCATGGACGGGTCACCCTCGATGGTCAGTGTCCAGCCGTGTTTGGGCCGTGGCCAGTGATCGGGGTATTCGTTGCCGACCGTCCATAAGGTCTCGATCTCGATGAGCGGTTCGCCGTCGCGTACGCCCACCCAGTTCCACCGTTGCCCGGCGGTGGTTCCGGCAGCCAGCAGGTTGTCGAAGATCTGGTGGTCGTGACGTGCGGCGACGGCCTCCACCGATGAGGTGACCCCGTCGATACCAGCACCCAGGGCATCGGCCAGGAGCCACACCTGCTCGGTGAACAGTTCGTTGTTGAAGGCCAGGAACTCGGTTGTCTCGACGCCGATCTCGTCCACGGGGCGGCCGAACGACATGTTGTCGAAAGTGATGTGGGTGCTGTCGTAGTCCGACCAGTCGGCACGCTCCTGCAGGGTGATCTTGTCGATCCGGCGGCTCATCCCTGACAGCACCAGAGGCAGGGCGCCGGACAGGTTGCCCGGGTTGATCCCGCTGCCGTGCACGGTCGTGCCGCCTGCCGTGCAGGCCGCCTGCAGCCGATCTCGGTCGGGCGCGGGCATCCGCTGCGGATGGAACAGGAAGGCCGTCGTCACCACGTTCTTGCCGCCGGCCAACAGGGCGCACACGTCGTTTAGATCAGTGGTCCGCGGGGTGTAGACGACGCAGTCGGCTGCCAGGTCCAGGATGGCCGTTACGTCGGAGGTAGCGCGGAGGCCGACCGGTTCCCGGCCCAGCAGCTCGCCGACGTCGACACCGTTTTTGGCGTCCGAGTACACGCGGACCCCGACCAGGTCCAGGTCGGGACGGTCGTCCAGGATCGCCGCCAGCGTCTCGACCCCGACTGCGCCCGTACCCCACTGAATTACCCGATATGCCATAGCTTTCCGCCTTCGATGTCGCTGCCGGGAGGTAGTTCGTCAGGCTAGCCAATCTGCGGCCCGGTGTACGGCGGTCGGAGAAATCGGGCTAGGTCAGCAGCCCTTCCGAGATCAGCCAGTCCCGCGCCACGATGGCCGGGTCCTCGCCGTCACTGTCGACCTTCGCATTCAGTGTCATCATGGTCTCGTTGGTGAGCCGCGGATTGAGCTGCGCGAAGATTTCGGCGAGTTCGGGATGGGCGTCGAGCAGGGCGGTGTCGATCACCTCGGTGAGGTTGTACAGCGGGAAGAACTGCTTGTCGTCCTCGAGGACCCGCAGGTTCAGGGTCGGGATACGGCCATCGGTGGTGAACACCTCGCCGAAGTTGCAATCACCGTTGGCGGTTGCGGTGTAGATGACACCGGTGTCCAGGTGGATCACCCGGCCAAGCTTGGCCCGGGTCAGCCCGTAGGTCCTCAGCATCGGCACGAATCCGTCGTTGCGGTTGGCGAATTCGCTCTCCACGCAGAACGTCAGCGCCTGCCGGGGGAGCCCGGTGAGGTCGGACAGTTTGGTCACTCCGAGTCGCTGGGCCTCGGACTCGCGGATCGCGAAGGCGTAGGTGTTGTTCATCGGTGCCGGCGGCAGCCAGCTCAAGTCGTTGGCCTGGTCGGCTTCGTCGACAGCCTGCCACTGGGCGACGGGGTCCTTGATCGGCTCCTCGTTGCCCATGTAATTGATCCAGCCGGTGCCGGTGTATTCGGGTGAGATGTTCGCGGTCCCGTCCAGCATGGCCTGGCGTACCCCGAAACTGCCCGGTGTGTTGGTCATGTTGGTGACGTCGGCGCCGGCGGCGTTGAGGATGATCGACAGCATGTTGCCGAGGATCAGCTGCTCGGTGAAATCCTTGGCGGCCACCGTGATCGGCACACCCTCCAGTGAGTCGTAATGCTGGATGGTTCCCGGTTTCGCCTTGAGCACCGCACCACTGGCCGACCGCAGCCCGCACCCGGCCGCCAGCAGAACCACCAGGGCCAGCGCGACGAGCCGTAGGCTGCGATGCATCAGAGTCCCTTCGGCGCCGCGACCATCTCGACAACGCGCGCGAGCCAGTCGATGAACAGCGCCAGTGCGGCAACCAGGATGGCGCCCACCACCAGGGTGACGGTCTGTTGCAGCTTGATGCCGGTGGTGATGAGCTGGCCCAGCCCGCCACCTCCGGTGAACGAGGCCAGGGCCGCCGTACCGACGATGAGCACCAGCGCGGTGCGCACCCCGGCGACGATCACCCGCAGCGCCAGCGGCAACTCCACCTTGACGAGCGTGGCGAACGCCGACATCCCCATGCCGCGGGCCGCCTCGATCACCCGCCGGTCGACACCGTCGAGGCCGATGACGGTATTGGCGACGATCGGCAGCGCACCGTAAACCGTCAGCGCCACAACGGCACCCACGCTGCCGATCCCGAACAACACCGCTCCGAGGGCGATCAACCCGATCGCGGGTGCAGCCTGTCCGAAGCCGGCCACGGTGATGATCGGCGCCGAATAGCGCCGCATCGGCCCGCGGGTCAGCGCGATCCCGAGCGGGATTGCCACCAGGCAGGTCAGGACCGTGGCGGCCAGGCTGATCGCCATGTGTTGACGCAACAGCGTCAACAGGTTGCCGACCCCGAGGGACCGCTGTTCGGATTCCGAGACATGGGCGATGTTGACGTAGGCGAGCGAACCCAGCACGGCCACAACGCAGACCAGTGGTTGCACCAGCCACCGTCCCAGGCCCAGCCGCGACGTCGGCTCGGCCGGTAGGGCAGAGGCCTCGGTCTGCGGCGCGGTGGCGGTCATGAGGTCGGCTCCGCGGACTGGGCGGCACTGCGCACCTCGGCCATCGCATCCATGATCGTCTCCACCCGGATCACGCCCCGGTAGACGTTGCGCCGACCCGTCACCACCACCACGCCGTGCGAGGAGGTCAGCATGACATCCAAAGCATCGTTGAGTGTCGAAGCCAGGCTGACCTTTTCGAGATCCTCATCGCGGGTGACCTGCTGCAGGGAGCGTGGGTCGTCGAGCTCGGTCAGCGACATCCAACGCAGCGGCCGGTCCTGCCCGTCGAGCACGATGACGTGTTCACGCTCGATGGCCTGTGCGGCGCGGACCGCCGCGGCAGGATCTCCGCCGACATGGGCGACGGCGGCCTCGTGCAAATCGACGTCACGGACCCTGGTCAGAGTCAGCTGTTTGAGTGCGGCGCCGTGCCCGACGAAGCCGCGGACGAAGTCGTTGGCCGGATTGGCCAAGATGTGTTCGGGGGTGTCGTATTGAACGATCTCGGAACCCTGCCGCAGGATCGCGATCTTGTCGCCGAGTTTGACCGCCTCGTCGAAGTCGTGGGTGACGAACACGATCGTCTTGCGCAGTTCATCCTGCAGGCGCAGCAGCTCGTCCTGCAGGCGCTGGCGGGTTATCGGGTCGACGGCGCCGAACGGCTCGTCCATCAGCAACACCGGCGGGTCGGCGGCCAGAGCCCGAGCCACCCCGACGCGTTGCTGCTGACCGCCGGAGAGCTCGCGCGGATAGCGGTCGCGATACTGCGCCGGGTCGAGGTTCACCAGATCGAGCAGTTCGTCCACCCGCGCCGATATCTGCTCCTTGTCCCACTTCAGCAGCCGCGGAACGATCGCGATGTTGTCCCCGACCGTGAAATGGGGGAACAGGCCGGCCCCTTGGATGACGTAGCCGATATGGCGGCGGAGTTGGTCGGGGTTGTGATGGGTGACATCGTCGTCGCCGATCAGGATGCGCCCGCTGGTCGGTTCGATCAGCCGGTTGATCATCTTCATCGTCGTGGTCTTGCCACAACCTGACGGACCGACGAGCATTACGATCTCCCCGGCCGGGAACTCCATCGTGATGTTGTCCACTGCCGGAGCGCTTTTGGCGTCGTAGCGTTTGGTGACCCCGTCGAGCAGAATGCGCACGCCACTGATCTCGGAGGCGTCGCCGGATTCGGAAACGCCGGTCGCCGGGTCAGACACGGATCCCCCTCGGTGTGGTCAGGCGGGTGATGACGTTGAGCACGGTGTCCAAAACGATTGCCAGGATCAGGATGCCGACGGTGCCGGCCACGATCGAGTTGGTCGCATTGGCGCCCCCGGTGCGGGAGATACCGGAGAAGATGTAGCCGCCGAGTCCGGGCCCGAGCGCATAGGCCGCGATGGCGGCGATGCCCATCAGCATCTGCGCTGATACGCGCACGCCGGTCATGATGACCGGCCATGCCAGGGGCAGCTCGAGACGGACCAGTGTGGACAGGCGGCCCATTCCCATCCCGCGGGCGGACTCGACGAGGGTGCGATCCACCCCGGTCAATCCGACCAGAACATTGCGGAGGATCGGCAGGAATCCGAAGAACACCAGCATGATCACCGACGGCAGCACCCCGATGCCCACGATGCCGACCAGCACACCGAGCAATGCGTACGACGGGATTGTCAGGCCCACCGACGTCAGCACGTTCCCGAGCGCACTACCCCACGGAGAGCGGTAGATCAGCACTCCGACCAGCAGTGCGGCGACGGTGGCGAGGAGCAGGGTTTGCACCACCAGGCTCATGTGCTGATACGCGAGGAAGGACAGGATCGACCAACGGTCCCGGACAAACTCGAAAAAGCCCATCAGCTCTGCAGCGCCTCACTTCGGTTACCCGAGGACAGCGGTATGCCGTCGCCAGGCAAAACGAGCCTAGCGAACGTGGGCAGCCCGCCGAGGCATTAAGCGCGTATCGGCGGGGCAGGAACCCGTGTGCGACCACGGATGTGGCGGCAGTCGTTTCAGATCCCGGTCAGATAGCGGCGTGTCACCACCCGCTGCAGCAACCGCGTCACCGGCCCGCCCAACCGGCTCCACCAGGTGGCCGGCCGGGAGAATGCGACCACCTCGGCATGCACCTCGTCGGTCGTCGGGTCGTAGCGGACCGAGAACAACTCCTCGCCGGACTCGGGATGCCCGGCCAGGGTGCCGTAGGCGAAGCCCCGCCGATCGGGTTCGTCGAGCAGGTAGACCACCCGGCACGGCGCCGGCACCGGACCGAGGCGGACCAGCAACTCGGTGCCCACGCCGGCGGCCTCGGTGGTGGCTTGTACGCGCAGGCCGGCGCCGCGTTGCATGCCCCAGTGCAACACGGAATCGGCGGCCGTCTCGAAGCGTGCGCGGCCGGTACCGATCACCTCCGTGGCCCGGATGTGGCGATAGCCGGCGGGCGGGTCGCCCGCGGTGGCGCCCACCTCCGGATAGGTCAACGACAGCCGTGCCAGGTCGTGCAGTTTCACGTCACCACCATGGCACTAATACGGTGGTTTCGTGGCCACAGAAACAGCGCACCCCGGCGGAGGATTCAACCCGCCCGAGCCCACCGATCGCGGCGGGCCCGATTACGGACGCTTCATCGAGGCGGTACGCACCCTGGGGGACCACGCACGCAGCGCCGACGCCCCGGACGAGGTGATCACCGAGGCGGCCGACCTGATCGAGAAGGTGTCCGCGCTGCTGGCCCCGTACGAAGCCGACGAATGGAATTCACCGTCCGGTCGGCGACTGGACCTGCCCAATCGTGGCAACGTCAACAACGTGCCGGTGCATCTGGAGCGAACCGCCGACAACCGGATCGCCGGGACGGCCCGCTTCCGGCGGTTTCACCTCGGTCGCAACGGGGCGGTACACGGCGGTTCGCTGGCGTTGCTGTTCGATTCACTGCTCGGTTACACCGCGGCCAAACTGACCGGCAGCATGTATCAGCGCACCGCGTATCTGCACGTCAACTACCGCCAGATCGCCCCGATCGAGAAAGAGCTGCAGGTGCAGGCCGGCATCAACCGCATCGAGGGGCGCAAGATCTACGTCGAGGGACGCCTGCTCGACGGCGACGACGTGCTCACCGAGGCCGAGGCGTTGTTCGTGCGGCTCAAGCCGGGGCAGCCATGAGTGTGGCGGCCAACCTCGCCGAGGTGAAGCGGCGCTGGACGAGCTGGCGGGAGGGGTTGCGCTCGCGCCCGGCCGTCGATTTCACCTACCGCATCGTGGTCGGCGTCGTCGGCACGCTCGTGCTGGCGGTCGGGATCGTGGCGATCCCGTATCCGGGCCCTGGCTGGGCCATCGTGTTCCTCGGGCTGGCAATCCTGGCCAGCGAATTCGACTTCGCCAAGCGGGCGCTGCGTTATGTCCGGGCCCGCTACGACGCCGTGATGGCCTGGTTCGACCGCCAGCACATCGCGGTCAAAGGTGTCAGTGCGGCTTTCACCGGACTGGTGGTGCTCGGCACGCTGTGGCTGTTCGGCGTGATCGGCTTCGCGGCGGGTCTGGTCGGGTTGGATCAGGAGTGGCTCAAGAGCCCTATCGGGATCGGGTCCTGATCAGGCCACCGATAGCATGGTCGCGTTCGCATCAGCCCACGCATGGTAGGAGACTCC
>NZ_VCMY01000070.1:0-18755 GCF_005924235.1 Mycobacterium sp. DBP42 | reverse complement strand
TTCTTCACCCGCGAAGTGCCTTCCCGTCAGGACGATTGAACCCTAGAGAAGTCCAATTATCCCTTGCAGGACAGGCACTTTCGCTTACCTACACACCCCACACGCAACATTCCGTGAAAAATCCGGGCTAGACGCCGAACGCCTTGGACAACCAGCGGGTCGCGGCATCGACCAGCGTCGCGCGGTTCTCTCGTTTGACGATCTCATGCCCGTCGTCGTCGAAGATGAGCAGTTCGACGGTCCGTCCCAGCGCTGTGAGCGCGTCAAACATCTGACGCGACTCGCCGGGCGGCACATTCGTGTCGTTGCCGCCGTGCACCAGCAACAGTGGCGCGATCACCTGGTCCGCCCTCGACAGGGGCGAAAGGCGTTCCAGTAGATCATGATCCGCCACCGGGTGGCCGTACTCGGGGTAGGACGCCGCAGCTATCCACGGCTCGGTGGTGTGGTAGAAGCTGTTCAGGTCGCTCATCCCGCAGATACTGATGCCGGCCACGAACAGTTCCGGGTGAAATGCCAAGGCCGCCTGGGTCAGATAGCCGCCGTACGACCATCCGGTGCAGGCCAGCCGGTCCGCCGGTGCGATGCCGCGGTCCACCAGGTACCGAGCACAGTCGGCGACATCGTCGATCGCGGCGAAGCGCAACTCCTTGTCATCGGCGTGTACGAATGCCCGACCGAACCCGCCCGAGCCGCGCACGTTCGGCGTCAACACCGCAAAACCCACATCCAGCAGCGCCGGGAAGATCTCGTTGTATTCGGGCCGCGCCTGTCCCTCCGGGCCGCCATGCAAGAACATCACTGCGCCCACCACCTCGTCCTGCGGCCGGTACAACCACCCGGTGAGCTCGAGCCCGTCGCGCGCGGTGATCCGCTCCAGGGTGGGCAACGACGTGAGCGGCCCGCGGCTGGGCTCCCGGTCGATCCGCTCCCATTCCAGCGACCGCGGATCGACGAGTTCGACGGTGCGTGGCAATGACGGCCCTTGCACGGTCATCGCCACCATGGACCCGCCCGCACTGATGGTCAGCTCGCCGGCAACCGGGCCGGGCAGCGGGACCGGCACCGACAGCGTCTCGTCGGCGTACTCCAGGATCTGCAGCTCACTGCGGCCGTCGATGTTCCACAACAGCGCGACCGTCGACAGATCGTCACTCACCACGAACTCGTCGAGTTCGTAACCGGCACGTTCGGCGACGACGTGATACGTCACGCCCTCGGCCGTGACGGTGACCTCCAGCAACCTGGCATGGGCAGCGCCGTTGTCACTGCGGATCAGGGCCCGCACAAAACCCTCGGTGCTGTTGGGTCCGTAGGTGCTCGCCGGGTAGTAGAGCGCGGTCTCACCGTCGAGTCCGCTGCGCAGCCGGCGCGGCGTGTGATCGTCGAGGATCACGCCCGCGTCGGTGACCGAACCGGGATCCGATGGCAGCAGCGCGATTTCGGTGAGCCCCCACAACATGATGAGCTCCTGGTAGCCACGCGGACCCACCCGCACCAGCGAGGCGCCCGCCCACGCATCGACCAGTCGACCGCCCGAGCGCCGGTCGAGCACCAGGGTGTCCCCGGTGGCCGGATCGATCAGACACGAGCTACCGACCCCGTCCTCACCGGTGAGGATCGCCGCGACCTGGGTGCCATCCCAACCGATCAGCTCGGCGGTGCCCTCGGCGTCGGCCGGCCAATAGTCGATGCGGCGGGCGTCGCGGTCGTCGGGATCGGTGGTCACCACCCAGATCTGGCTGCGTGTCCCGCTTTCGGGGGCCACCTGGCAGGCCAGCCAGTGCCCGTCGGCCGAATGAATGACTTTCGTCACTGGCCCGACCACTGGCAGCTCGACGTCGCGTGAGGAACTGGCCCGCCATCCGCGCAGGAACCTCTGCACCGCGCGCGGATAGCCGCCGTCGTCGACCAAGTGGGCAAACGCGGTCGCGTCCGGTGACAACGACGCGCCGTAGTTCACCCGCACATGCCGGTCTACGGCCACCTCGCGTCCTCCCGTCACTTCCGCAGTTCCCTTCAGCATCTCTCATCACCGCCCGATACCCGGGGACCTCGGCGGCAGCGGACTGAGCATCCGCACAGGTACCCTCGCAGCCATGAGGTGGGCATGACCGATTCACCACGCCGCGACGGGTCCGAGCCGACCCAATCTCTCGGTAGCGGCTACCCCGTGGACTATCCGGATCCGGCGTACTCGAACCAGCCGCCGTACCAAAGCGTGTACCCGGCCGTGCCCGCTCCGGCACCGCAGCCCAACCCCACCCAACAGCTGCCGCCCTACCCTCCCTACGGATACGACCCGAACGCAACCGGCGGCCATTACGGGGCCGGATCCCCACCGCCGCCGGGCGAACCGACCCCGCCGGAGCCCGACAACCACGAACCCCGGCTCTGGCTGTGGATCCTGGCCGCAGTGGCGATCCTGGTGGTTCTGGGCCTGGTCATCGCACTGGTGATCGCCAACGGATCAAGCCAGGAAACAGTGGTCGCACCGCAACCCGTCAGCCCGCAGCCAGGCTTCACCACGTCGCCGACCGCACCCACCACCAGATCGCGCATACCCCGGCCGGTGCCGCTGCCCCCGCCGAGCACCGTTCCGCCGACGGAGACCTCGCCCGGGCCGACCGAGACCGTCACCTATGAGGTGACCGGTCAAGGCCGGGCCATCAACATCACCTACCTGGACACCGGCAACATGCTGCAGACCGAGTTCAACGTGCCGCTGCCGTGGAGCAAACAGGTCGAACTCGCCGCACCCGCCAACGAAACGGCCAGTGTGAGCGTCGTGAACTTCGGCCCGGATGTCGCCTGCACCGTGACCGTCAACGGTGTGCAAACCCAGCACCGCACCGGCACGGGCATCACGATCTGCGTCGGTTCGCCCTGAGCTGTCGGCTCAGCGCGTCGGTACGGCCGGGCTGGGCTGCCGCGCGGGCACCCGCACCGCGAGCATGCCCGCCAGCCCCACGGCCAACACCAGGACCAGCCCGCCCATCCCGGCCCGGTCTGCGCCGAAGATGTCGATGAAGGTGAAGAACAGCCACGGGGCCAGGAACGAGGCCGCTCGTCCCACAGTCGTGTAGAGCCCGAACGCGACACCCTCCTTGCCGTACGCGGTGATCCGCAGCATCAAGTTGCGCGCCGCCGACAGCGTCGGCCCGATGAACAGGCACAGCAGCAGGCCGCACACCCAGAAAGCGACCGGCCCGGACAACACCAGCAGGGCCAACCCCACCGCGATCAGACAGAACAGCGATCCGACGATGACAGGTTTGGAACCCACCCGGTCGTCGAGCAGACCGCCGGTGACCGCCCCGACCGCCGCGATCACGCACGCAGTGATCCCGAACAAAAGCACGTCGGCCTGTGAGATGCCGTAGACGTTGACTCCCAGCACCGCGCCGAACGCGAAGACCCCGGCCAACCCGTCGCGGAACACCGCGCTCGCCACCAGGTAGTAGACGACGTTGTGGTCCCGTTGCCACTCGCCCCGGATCTCGGTCCACAACTTGCGATAGGCGCCGAAGAAGCCGATGCGCTCGACTGGGGCCGCATCGGTCACGCGCGGCACCATCACGAAGATCGGCAGCGCGAACAACACGAACCAGACCGCGGTGAGCAGCATCACCGCCCGCACGTTCTGCCCGTCGGCGGCCGGGATGCCCAGCACCCCACGGCTATCCCCGTCGCCGGCGATGAAACCGACGTAGGCCAGCACCAACAACCCGACGCTGCCGCCGTAACCCAACGCCAGGCCCAGCCCCGAGATCCGGCCGGACGTGTTCGGTGTGGACAACTGCCGCAACATGGCGTTGTACGGCACCGTCGCCAGCTCGTTGCAGGCTGCGGTGCACGCCAGCAGGACCAAGCCGGGCATCAGATAGCGGTGGTCGTCACGGATCAGGCTCATCGCCGCGGTGAACAGGACGGCCGCACCGGTCATCACGGCCAGCACGCGGCGCCGCCGCTGCGGCGCGTCCACCCAGATGCCGGTGACCGGGGCCAGCAGGGCCACCACCAGACCGGCGACCGTCATGGCCCGGCCCAGCCAGCTGGCCGGAGTGGTGTCGCCGGGCAGATCCGCACCGACGCTGCCGGTCAGGTACACCGAGAATACGAAGGTGACGACGACGGCGTTGAGGCCCGTCGCGCCGCAGTCCCACAATGCCCACGCGAGCACCCTCGCTCGCCCTGGGTTCGTCATGCCCGCCACCTTATGGCCTGGCGCTCCTCTTAGGATTGGCCGCATGCCAGTCCCCGCACCCAGTCCGGATGCCCGTGCCGTCGTCACCGGCGCCTCGCAGAACATCGGCGAAGCGTTGGCCACCGAACTCGCCGCCCGCGGCCACAACCTGATCATCACCGCGCGCCGCGGCGACGTGCTGACGTCCTTGGCACAGCGCCTGACCGAACGTTACGGCGTGACCGTCGAGGTGCGCGCCGTCGACCTCGCCGACCCGGCGGCCAGAGACGCGCTATGCGAAGAACTGGCCCGGCGCGAGATCTCGATCCTGTGCGCCAATGCGGGCACCGCGACGTTCGGCCCGGTCACCGACCTCGACCCCGACGGCGAGAAGGCTCAGGTGCAGCTGAACGTCCTCGGCGTGCACGACCTGGTGCTGGCCGTGCTGCCCGGAATGGTCAAGCGCGGCTCCGGCGGCATCCTCATCTCCGGATCGGCGGCGGGCAACTCACCGATCCCGAACAACGCCACCTACGCGGCCTCCAAGGCGTTCGCCAACACGTTCAGCGAGTCGCTGCGCGGCGAGCTCAAGGGTGCGGGCGTACACGTCACGGTGCTGGCGCCGGGCCCGGTGCGCACCGACCTGCCCGACGAGTCCGAGCAGTCCCTGGTCGAGCGGCTGATCCCCGACTTCCTCTGGATCTCAACCGAATACACCGCCAAGCTGTCACTGGACGGCCTGGAGCGCAACAAGATGCGGGTAGTGCCGGGCGTGACGTCCAAGGCCATGTCGATGGCCAGCGGCTACGCGCCGCGCGCGATCGTCACCCCGATCGTCGGCGCCGTCTACAAGAAGCTCGGCGGCGGCTAGATTTTCGGCTTTGCCGCCGAGTGGCCACTTATCGCACGCTTCAGCGTCAAGCCCGTGCAATAAGTGGCCACTCGCGTCGAGGTACTACCGGCGGCGGCCCGTCCCGAAGATGCTGCGGGTGATCTCGCGGCCGATGACGGTGCCCGCCGAGCGCATGGCACTCTTGAACGCCGAACTCTTGAGCACCTGCTCGAGCATGCCCGGCTCGGCAGGCTGCGCGGGGGCGGGCATCGCCTCGATCTCACCCGAGGCCTCGACACCGGCGAAACCGCCCGGATCCTCGGCGGTGACCGGCGGCGCCATCTTGGCCGCCAGCCGCTCGTACGCAGAATCCCGGTCGACCGTCTGGCCGTAAGTGGCCTGCAGCGGACTGGCCTTGGCGGCCGCGGTGATCGCGTCGTTACCGATCGTGTCCATCAACGACCGCGGTGCCCGCATCCTGGTCCAGGCCACCGGCGTCGGCGCACCCCTCTCGGAAAGCACGGTGACGACCGCCTCGCCGATCCCCAACGACGTCAGCGCCTCCTCCAGGTCGTAGACATCGGTCTTGGGATAGGTGCGCACCGTCTTCGACAGGGCCTTCTGATCATCGGGGGTGAAGGCGCGCAACGCATGCTGCACGCGTGCACCCAACTGCGAGAGCACCTCGTTGGGCACATCGGTGGGCAGCTGCGTGCAGAAGAACACGCCGACCCCCTTGGAGCGGATCAGCTTGACGGTCTGCTCGACCTGCTCCAGGAAAGCCTTGGACGCGTCGGCGAACAACAGGTGGGCCTCGTCGAAGATGAAGACCAACTTGGGTTTGTCGATGTCTCCGACCTCGGGCAGCGTGGTGAACAGATCGGCCAGCACCCACATCAGGAAGGTGGAGAACATCACCGGCCGCGCAGCCTGGGCGCCCAGCTCGAGCAGGCTGATGATGCCTCGACCCTGCGGGTCGGTGCGCAGCAGATCCTTGGGTTCGAGCTCGGGCTCGCCGAAGAAGGAATCGGCGCCCTCGGCCTCCAGGTTGACCAGGGCCCGCAGGATGACGCCCGCCGTCGTGGTCGACACCGCGCCCAGCGCCTTGAGTTCGGGTTTGCCCTCATCGCTGGTGAGGAACTGGATCACCGAACGCAGGTCCTTGATGTCCAGCAGGGGCAGGCCCTTCTGATCGGCCCAGTGGAAGATCAACCCGAGGGTGGACTCCTGAGTAGTGTTGAGTCCCAACACCTTTGACAGCAGGATCGGCCCGAAACTGGTGATGGTGGCCCGCACCGGAACCCCGATCCCCTCGGTGCCCAGCGACAGGAACTCCACCGGGAAGGCGGTCGGTGTCCAGGTGTCACCGGTGTCCTTGGCCCGCTGATCGATCTTCTCGCCGGTGGCGCCCGGCGCCGAGAGGCCCGACAGATCACCCTTGACATCGGCCATCACCACCGGCACACCGGCGGCCGACAACTGCTCGGCGATCACCTGCAACGTCTTGGTCTTACCGGTGCCGGTGGCGCCCGCGATCAACCCGTGCCGGTTGACCGTGGCCAGCGGGATCCGGACCTGTGCGGCCGGATCGACGGCGCCGTCGACCACGACCGTCCCCAATTCCAATGCCTGGCCTTCGACTGCGTAGCCGGCAGCGATCTGCTGCGCGGGGGTGGCTGTCGATTCGGTGGTCATGCCGCGGTCCTCCCAGTTTTCGCGAACGAGCCAATCGGGGTCTGACACTACTTGCCGGGCGGCGCGCGCGGTGGGTGTGGCGGCCCATCACCGGTATAGGAATACTGTGGATCTTCGTGCGAGACGAACTGGTATGGATCGACTGCGAGATGACCGGCCTGGACCTCAAGTCCGATCGCCTGATCGAGATTGCGGTTCTGGTCACCGACGCTGACCTGAACATCCTCGGTGACGGCCTGGACGTGGTCATTCACACCGACGACGAGGCATTGTCGTCCATGATCGACGTGGTCAAACAGATGCACACCCGGTCCGGGCTGATCGAAGAAGTGCGAGCCTCGACCGTCGATGTGGCCACGGCCGAAGAGCTGGTGCTCGATTACATCCGCGGCCACGTCAAGACGGCCAAGGCCGCTCCCCTGGCAGGCAACTCGATCGCCACCGACCGCGGCTTCATCGCCCGCGACATGCCCAAACTCGACGATTATCTGCACTACCGCATGATCGACGTCAGCTCGATCAAGGAGCTGTGCCGCCGCTGGTACCCCCGGATCTACTTCGGCCAGCCCGAAAAAGGTCTCGCCCACCGCGCCCTGGCCGATATCCACGAGTCGATCCGCGAACTCAAGTACTACCGCTCGACCGCGTTCGTCGCCCAGCCCGGTCCGTCTACCAGCGACATTGCCGAGATCGCCGCCGAGCTCGGCCCGCCCAAGGACGACGCGCCCGAAACCGATTCGTCTGCCGAGCACCCGAGCAGTTAGTATCTACGAGCCGCATACGCGCCGAAGGCGCCAGCGGCGATGGTGGCTGTAGTTCAGTTGGTAGAGCACCAGGTTGTGATCCTGGCTGTCGCGGGTTCGAGTCCCGTCAGCCACCCCGACTGAAAGTAGTGCCTCACCTGCAAATATGCGGGTGAGGCACTACCGGTTTCGGGGCTCTTTACATCACCCCCAATATGCGCTGGAAAGTGTCCGCCTGCCGGCGATACACCAAGAACGTGACGCATCACTGCGCTGACAGTCCCCGCCGTGTTCTACCGTCGACACGTGGACGACCTCGCGCTCAGCCCGACGCGGCCAGGTGGCCACACGACGGCAACGAGTGGGGCGACGCCGACATACACGACGAAGCCCCGCACGCGGAGTGCAGGGCTTCGGGTTGAAGCTTGGACTATCGCGGGATCGGGACCGTGCCCCGCATCATGCCGATCAGATCGGCATCCTTGGAGGTCTGGCCGAGGGCGGCCTTCTCCAACTTCATCGGCGACAGGCCAATTCCCTCGTAGAGGGCGGGCTCATGCTTCGCCTTCCACCAATGTAGAAGACCCTTCATCACGCATCTCCTTTTTGCTGGGCGTGCCTCCGAGTGTAGTCGTCTGACCCGACAGTTGGCGTGTAGTCGCCTCCTGGTGTTTCAGCGACTCTCGGTGTTCTAGCGACTTGCGGTGACGCTTCAACTTGACGGTTGCAAGGACAACGATCCACACGGCGGCGATCTCACCTAAGGAGTAGAGCATGCACGCCTGCCACAAGTCACGTGGAGGAGCCACTGCCACGGTCACCAAGAGCAGTAAGACTGCGAACACTCCTCCGATCAGCCCCAGCCACGGATCACGCCCGTGCACGAACCACGCCACCACGAGCAGCAGCAATGAGGCAACCAGAAAGATCCACCACCAGCAGGTACGGCCATCTTCGCTGGGTGGAAGCTTGGGAAAGGCGAGGAAGACTGCCACAACCGCGCAGAGCGTGGCGGCCAGCCACAGAACACCACGTGCACGGCGCAGTATGCGTGCCGTCGTCCAATCCTCCGGTGCCCGCGCGACCCACGACAGCAGCAGGCCTGCGGCAGTGAGCATGAGTGTCGGCAATCCTGTTGGCGGGGTGTCTGTCTCAGTGCGAAACGTCCGAAGAACCACGGCACACGCGAGCGCCACGAACAGCGCCGCGGGGCCGTAGAGCGCCGCCGCGTATGCCCCGAACCGGCGCGGAGCAAACCGCAGATCAACGTAAGCCGTGGAAAACCGCGCCTGGGTCGCCCCCACAAAATGAAGCGTCGCGCGGCGCTTGGCGAACCACTGACACTCCACTTCGCCAGTGCTGGTCTTCTCGAACACGCTCGCGTCCTCCATCACCAACGGCGGCGGGGCCACAAGCTCGAAGTGAGTGCTCACCGCTGAGGCAAACTCCGCGATGTCGAAGCGCCGTCTGCCCGTCCATGTGTCCGAGTTTTTGACGCTTTCTCTGTACTCGAACTTGAGTACAGAGCGTGTCCCGACGACCTCCTCGTCGAGCTCCGTCGCCATGAGGAATCCAGCGCGCAGCCATTCGAGAAGGCCGTACACCGATTGCCAAAACCGCTCTACCGTCTCCGACTTCTCTGGGTTCTCTTCGAATAGAACCGAATGCGGGAAACCCGCGTCTACGGCCTTCTGTCGAAGGGTGCACTCTTCGGTTTGAGGCTGCGCCTCCTGCCCCACGACGTATCCAGTATGCGACTCGTCCGCTGGCTGACGGATCTTCTTTTCGGCTTCCTTAACAAAGGCTTCGAGCGCGCGAGGTTCACCCCCCCACCGCCGGGCGATGGCCGAAATCATCTTGACCGACAGGGCCGTATTCTCCTCGGTTCCGAGGAGCGGTACGGGTTTGCCGGACGGCCCAGTGATGCTGAACCCGTGCAACGGCCCCTTGCGAACGATCCCGATTGGAACCAGCACCTTGCCACGCGAGCCTTCGATCCGACAATCGGCTGGCAGCGTGAAGTCGAGCGAAACGCATCGCGTGCACTCACCCGTCCCCTCGACGACAAGACGCTCGACCCGACGGTGAATCCACGTCGGCTTCTGCCGTTCCAAGCCCACGACTAGATCAAACAGCCGGTCGCCGTCATCCCGCGCAGGAGGCGGTGTTCCATTTCGTTCTCGCCACTGCCTTACTTCCGCGCTTAACTGTCGCAACTGAGATTGCAAATGCGATTCGCCAGAGTCCACCGAGTCGCTCACGCGCCTGAGTATGCCGCAGCGAAAGGCTGGGCCGTGGGAGATGACGGTAGGTGAATTGACTGACAGGAGTTCGAGTCCCGACCGTGATAGCGGGAACGCCGTCTGCGCAAGCAGGCGGCGTTCCCATTTTCAGTGAATGCATCCGAGCCACTCAGTCCTTCGAATCCGGATCCCAAGTAGACGGCAACAACGGCACCGTCGGGCCGGCATCGAATTCGTCGTCGTCCAACGCCGTCAGGCCCGTCGTCGTCGCTTCGGCCTTGTCCCGCACGCCAGAAAAGCCCAGTGGTCCGGCGCCGCGATCCGATACCGTCGGCGACGGTTCCGGCGCGGCTCCAGCGGGTGGATCGCTGTGAAGGTCCATGTACTCATGGCCATGCCCTTTGTCCCGCATCGCGGCTCGGCGACGGCGGCGCGCCCGTGCCTCGCGGGCCAGTTCGGCAGCACCCGCGGCAGCGGTGTCGGACTCAGAAGACTTCTTCTTGACCGCAGTCGCGGACTTGGACCGGGCCGCGGCGGGCACCGCGATGCCGGGCGAGCCGATCAAGTACGGCGGGAAGAACCCGGGGCCGCCACCCGGGGCCGACGGCGGCGCCGGCGCCGCGGTGACGGTGGCAGTCGCCGACGCACCGGTCGACGGCACCGCAGGGGCGGATGAGGCGGCCGGGGCCGAGGGGCTGCCGGACACTGTCGAAGTCGCGCCGGCCGCCGGCCAGGAGCCCGGCTCAGCACCGGCCGGAATCTCTGCCATCACAGGCGCGGCCGGCTGGATTGCGGCCAGTCCCGCGACCGCCCAGCCCAGGTTCGCGGCGACGAGACCCAGAGCCGGCTGAATCAGGGCCGGGGACAACTGGGCCACCACCTGCAGCAGCTGCGCCGCGTGGAAGGCCATGTCCGCCAACACCATCGGCAGGTTGGTCAACAGGGCGGCGGGGTCGTTGAGCAGATTGTCGATCAGCAAGCCGATGTTCTCGATCTGCTCATGACCGACTTCCAGCCACCACCGCGGATCGAGCGGGCTCAGGTCTCCGTGGCCGTGATCATCGTGATCGTGGTCATGATCGCCGTCGTGGTCGTGGTCGTCGTCGTGGTCGTGGTCGTCGTCGTGCTCGTGGTCGTCGTCGTGCTCGTGGCCATCTTCACTGCGCAAGATCCTTGGCGCGGCCGGAGTCGTAGGGGTGGATGCCACCGCGGCCTCTGACACTCCCTGATAGCCCTCCATCGTGACGGCAGCCTGGATCCACATCCGCACATAGTCGGCTTCATTCAATGCGATCGGAATAGTGTTGATCCCAAAGAAGTTGGTGGACACCAGGATTGCATTCCTGGTGTGGTTGGCCGCCAGCTCGGCCAGGGTGGGCATCGCCGCAAGGGCGCCGGCATACGCACCGGCCGCAGTTTCATGCCGGGCCGCGATCGCGGCGCTGTCGGCACTGGCCTGATGCAGCCACGCCAGATACGGAAGATGTGCTGCCACATACCGTTCCGCGCTCGGCCCCTGCCAGGCCCCGGCCCGCACGCCACCCAGCACCGCAGCGAGTTCGTCTGCCACGGCGGCATATTCGATGCTCAACGACGACCACGCGCCGGCGGCAGCCAACATCGCGCCCGGGCCGGGGCCTGCGTTCAGCAGCGCAGAATGCACCTCGGGCGGCGAGGCCATCCATACCCCGGACATGAGGAACCCTCCTTGAACACCGTCGATCCGCGGCATCCAAGTTATTGACCATGATTGTCATTCTCAATGAATTCATCGCCAACTCATAGAAACGAGCACCGTGCCGAAAATGGCGGGGAACCACCACATGGCTCGGACATCATGCGCCGCGGGTGCACGCCGCCCAGATGCACCAGAAGGCGCACCAATGGTCCTGCGGACTAATCCGGGACTAATCCGCCACGTCGTCCCGTCGGCGAATCCGCGGAGCCAGCTGCACGATCTCGGGCACCACGGTCGGATTCTCGTAGGCGGTGGTCACCAGTGACACCAGGGTGTTGGCGACGTCGTCCAGGGCCGACATCCGAGCAGGCAGGGCACCCTGGGCCACCCACGTCTTGACCAACTGTTCGAGCAGGTCCCGGTCGGCGCCGCGCAGGATCTCGGTGTCGTCGGTGGGGCCGACGCCGACCCGGATCAGCGACAGCTCGGGATGCTCGATGCGCCAGGAGTGCAGGATCTCGTCGAGGGCGGCCTTGCTCGCGCTGTACGCCGCCACACCTGCACGGGGGCGGCCCACGTCGTAGCTGGAGGCGACCAGGACCACCCCGTTCTCGGCCAATCGCGGTGCCGCGGCGCGCAGCACGTTGTTGGCACCGACGGTGTTGACGCTGAACGCGTGCAGCCAGGTCGCGACATCGGTGTCCTCGATGTAGGCGAACGGGATCACCGTGCTGGTGAACACCACGGCATCCAAGCCGCCCAGGGCGTCCGCCGCATCGTTGACCACCCGGTTGATCGCCCCGGAATCCTCGACGTCGAGTTCGAAGGCGTGTCCGCCGGTCGCCTCGGCCAGGGAATTCAGCAGTTCGATGCGCCGCGCTGCCACAGCGACCTTGGCGCCGCGCTCGGTGGCACTGATCGCGACAGCGTGGCCGATGCCCGACGAGGCACCGACGACGAGGAGACGCAGTCCGCCTGCATCGGCTCGCTGACCGCTCATTCGATCAACCCTCCATGGTTCATCTCTGGGTGTTAGGTCACCCTTTGCTCGTCGGACATTACCGCGTGCGATGAGTTCCGGACGCGCGGCGGGTCCACTTGAGAGAACGAGATTCTCCGAGCAGCGATCAGGAGCCCTTCATGACGACAGGAAAACCTCCGATAGTCGACCAGCAGACGTGGCGCACCACGCTCGACGACCTGCGGCGTCGGGAGAAGGCCGCCACCCGGGAACTGGACGCGATCGCCGCGGCGCGGCGCCGGCTGCCGATGGTGGAACTACCGGAGTACACACTGATCGGCGCGGACGGCCCGGTGCGCCTGGCCGACGTGTTCGACGGGCACGCCCAATTGATCACCTACCACCACATGTGGACCGACGGGGCCGAATGGCAGTGCGGCGGCTGCACCGGGTTCACATCGCAGTTCACCCGCCTCGAATTCCTGGACAACTACGACGCCCGCTTCGTCATCGTCACCAACGGGCCCATCGAGGAGGCGCTGGCGTATCGCGACAAGGTCGGCAACCGGATGGACTGGTACTCGTCGTCGGAGAGCTCCTTCGGCTCCGACGTCGACGCCGCCCCGGGCGAGGGGTTCGCGGTCAACGTGTTCTTTCGTGCGACGGGGCCGTCGGGCGAACAAACCGTGTACCGAACCTGGCACACCAACGGCCGTGGCACCGAACAACTCAGCCACTCGTTCGCATTGATCGATCTGCTGCCCTGGGGCCGGCAGGAAGAATGGCAGGACTCGCCCGACGGTTGGCCCAAGCGTCCCACGTACTCCGGCTGGCTCGACAGCCCCGACATCGCCCAGCTGTATGGAAAGGACTCTCAATGACTTCAGCGACCGACCAGCAGCGCTACGTCGTCACCCGCACCGTCTCCGCGTCTCCGGCCCAGGTGTTCGCCGTCCTGGCCGATCCGGCCCGCCATTGCGACACCGAGCCCGGCGACTGGGTGCGCGACGCGATCGACCCCGAGCCGATCACCGGGACGGGCCAGATCTTCGCTGTCAACATGTTCCTGCCCGCCGCCGGCGGTCACTACGTCATGCACAACCTGGTGACCGCCTTCGACAAGGACCGGACCATCGCCTGGTTGCCCGGGCAGCTCGACGAGGAGGGCCACCATGCTCCGGGCGGGTGGAGCTGGCGCTACGACCTGGCCCCCAACGGAGACCAGACCGACGTGACGATCACCTACGACTGGACCGACACCCCGCAGAGCTTCCGCGACCAGATCGGAGAATGCCCCCGTTCGGCCCCGACTTTCTCGACGAATCGCTTGCGGCACTGGAACGTTCAGTCAGTTAGCGACTATCAGGTGCTGGCGTTGCCGGTGCGCCACTGCTCCCAAGGAATGTTCCAGTCGCCCAGGCCCTCGGTACCCGGCAACACTGAACCCACGGTGTTTCTCACCTCGACGATGTCGCCGCGCTTGGTGTTCTCGTAGAACCAGCGGGCATTGGCCGTGCTGACGTTGAGGCAACCATGGCTGACGTTGCTGTAGCCCTGGCTGCCCACCGACCACGGGGCCCCGTGCACGTAGATGCCGCTGTAAGACATCTGAGTCGCGAAATCGACCTCGGTGCGATATCCATTGGGCGAGTTGACCGGTACCCCGTAGGTCGACGAATCCATCACCATGTGATCGAAACGGTCGCCGATGATGTACACACCGTTGTCCGTCGGAGAACTGTTCTTGCCCATCGAGATCGGCATGGACTTGATGACTTCGCCGTTGCGGCGGACGGTCAGTGTCTTGGTGTTGTCATCGGCGGACGCGATCACCTCGTCGCCGATCGTGAAGTGGGTGGTGACGTTGCCCTGCCCGAACAATCCGTCGCCCAGCGCGACGCCGTAGGTGTTGACCGTGACGTCCACCGAGGTGCCGGGCTTCCAGTATTTGGCTGGGCGCCAACGCACTTCGCGGTTGTTGAGCCAGTAGAAGGCGCCTTCCACCGGTGGATCGGTCTTCACGGTGATGGCCCGCTGGGCGGCAACGCGGTCGGGGATGTTCTCGTCGAACCTAACGGCGATGGGCTGCCCGACCCCGACCACTTCCCCGTCGTTGGGCAAGACATAGGGCATCGTCAGATTCGCCGGCGAGTGTGTCTCGAACCGCAGGCGCCGGTTGGCGACTCCGCCGAGCCCGAGCGACTGCGCATTGAGCGTGTACTGCTCGTTGTAGTCGAGCGGGTCGGTGGTCGACCACGTCAACCCGTCGGCACTGAACTTCCCTGCGACGCTGGCGCCTTCTTCGTTGGTCATGGTGACCCCGCCGAGCACACCGTTCTCGGCGCTCACGGTGACCGGCGCGTCCACGGTCACCCCGACCGCGTCATCGGTCACCGATGCCTTGACCCTGGGCACCAGCAAGTCACCGTAGGGAGTGCCCTTGTCGGCGATCACCGGCGGCGGGCCCTGCGTCTCCTGCCCGCCGCACGCGGCCAGGCCCAGCATCATCGCCGGCACCATGGCAGCCACCGCTCGCCGGAAGACATCCCGGTACGGACGGGTCGCCGTCTGGGCGTGCCCCATGTTCGTCCCACCCCTCACACGGTCAACAGCAAATTCTTGGCAATAGTCTAAGGGCTGCCTGGAACTCTGGCCCACCGGAAACCTCGCGCAGCCCTGCGACCAGCGGATTTCACTGTTGAGCGAAACTCCTGTTATTGTCTCTCACGCGCGCCGTTAGCTCAGTTGGTAGAGCAGCTGACTCTTAATCAGCGGGTCCGGGGTTCGAAACCCTGACGGCGCACCAACCAAAAACCCTGCCTCGGCAGGGTTTTTGCGTTTCAGGGTTTGAGAGTTACTGCGGCAGTAGACCTCTTGTCTGACGGTCAGGCCCGATACCTTTCGGCAAGCCGGTCACCAACGCTGGGTTCGGCTTCCTCCAACAACATCTCCACCGCGCCCGCCAGATGTGCGGCCGCATAGCCGTTATCCCGGTACTGCTCAGTTTTGAAGCGGTCGAGTTCTCGGCGTAGATCGCCCAGGGTTTCATCGCTCACATGCGCCATATGGCTACCTCCAGTCGGTGTGACCATGGCCCACATCGCCGCCTAGAGGTTCGACATGAGCCATTGGGTGTTGTCAGCGAATCCCGACGACCAGTCCGTCGAGTTCAGCTGTACCAGCGAAGGCACATGCGGCAGCCCTGGCAAACGGAAAATATGTTAGCTGCAACGCAATACCCCCTTGTCACACGTTCGTCCCGTGTTGCGGCCGAGATCAAGAACCGGGTCCGACTCCCCTATCCTGACCCGAGGTCGACCTTAGCTGGACACCTATGCAGTAGCAACCGGTTCCACGAGAAAGAGCCGTTCCCGCCGTGCAATGCAGGAGATTTCAGCTACCGCCGGCGTCGGACTCCGAGTTGCGCGAAACACCTCGGGTTATCAGACGGATCCACGTTTGCCAATCGTTTTCTCCACTAAATCGCCACCAAATCACCGCAAAGAGCCCAACGCCGCGTCGCCCGGGCCGACGGTCACAGCAAACATTCAGCCCAGCCACCAGTTTCTCCGGGCCCCGCAGCGCCCACCCCGACAGCGCGCCGACACAGTCCGCGGAAATATTTGCGGACAACCACTGCAGAATCGGCGAACGCACTCTGCTGACACCTGTCGAATAATGTGCTGAGAGCCGCGTCCCCATCTAGTCCGATATGGGCGACGCCAGGTGTTGACGTCCATGTAAGTTACTGTCAAAATTCTCATAGCAGCACTTCCGCTGGTCAGACGCAAGAAACCGTGTTAATCTCAAGTTAGCTGATTAGTTTTGGTTGGTTTCCTGGTGGCGGTCACGCCAAGATAAGAGGTGTTAGCTGATGGCTACCGCGGGTGGCGTCGACCCCACAGCTGCATCGACTTCCGCATTTGTTGCTGCAAATCAGCCTGTCATGGTGTATAGCTGCAACCGGCTCGGACGCATCGCCAATCCCCCGAGCTTTTCGCTGGCCGACTGGCTCCTGTTCCGCCGCCGCTGAGCGGCGCAACAGGCTGGAGCCGCTGAGCGGCGCAACAGGCTGCTCAGCGCCGCTTTATCCGCCGGACGACCACGACCACCACCAGCGCACCGGCGCCCGCCAGTGAAGCGGCCACCGCTGGTTTCTTGATGAAGCCGATGACCGCTGACTTGAACTCGTCGGCCAGACGCTGCGGGTTGGCCCGCTCGGCCAGCGAGTCGACAGTCAACGCAAGTTGATCGCGAGCCTGATCGATGTCCCGCTTTATGCTCTCCGGGTCCCGGTTCGCCACTGTTTGCTCCTCCAAGCCGCTCCACGTCGTGCTGCCCTGCCGCACTACCCTAGATCAGCCGGCGCCGTGACGACGGAACCGGTCGACAAGAAGGGATACCCACGCATGCCGCCAACCCCGCGCCTCGAGGTGGGAGACACCGCCCCGGCCTTCGCCCTGCCCGATGCAGACGGCAATGTCGTCAAGCTCTCCGACTACAAGGGCCGCAAGGTCATCGTGTATTTCTACCCCGCCGCCTCGACGCCCGGGTGCACCAAGCAAGCCTGCGACTTCCGTGACAGCCTCACCGAACTCAACGGTGCCGGGCTCGACGTCGTCGGTATCTCCCCGGACAAGCCTGAGAAGCTCGCCAAGTTCCGCGACAAGGAAGCACTGACCTTCCCGCTGCTGTCGGATCCCGACCGTGAGGTACTCACGTCCTGGGGCGCGTTCGGCGAAAAGACCATGTACGGCAAGACAGTTCAGGGCGTCATCCGCTCGACGTTCGTGGTCGACGAGAAGGGCAAGATCGCCGTCGCGCAGTACAACGTGCGGGCCACCGGTCACGTCGCCAAGTTGCGTCGCGACCTATCGGTGTAGCCGGCCGAGCGCTTCGAGCAGCAGCGCTTCGGCCGTAGCCGCCTTCTCCAGCACACCCAGGTGCAGGCTTTCGTTGACGCTGTGTGCCTGGGTGCCGGGGTCTTCGACTCCGGTGACCAGAATCGTCGCGGCCGGGAAGGCCTCGGCGAATTCGGCGATGAACGGGATGGATCCG
Source organism: Mycobacterium sp. DBP42 (assembly GCF_005924235.1). Classification (NCBI taxonomy): domain Bacteria; kingdom Bacillati; phylum Actinomycetota; class Actinomycetes; order Mycobacteriales; family Mycobacteriaceae; genus Mycobacterium; species Mycobacterium sp. DBP42. The sequence continues at coordinate 1,359 of NZ_VCMY01000070.1, read as the reverse complement.
CCCATCCCCATGTCCACGGGGTCGGTACCCCACGCCGTGCGGAATGCCGAACGGGCCGCGTCGTACACCGAACCCGAGGCATCGATGGCGTAGGGCTGGCCGACATCACCCGGGGTGACGGTGACCTGCGCGCCCCAGGGGACGTTCGCTTCGAGGTGCCGGGTCAACGCCTCCAGATGCGCGTGGGCGTCGCCGCCCGGCGCCACCCGCATGCTGATCTTGGCGCGGGCACGTGGGATCAGCGTGTTCGACGACTTGTCGATGGGCGTGGTGTCGATGCCGATGACGGTGATGGAGGGCTTGGCCCACATGCGTTGCACCACTGAGCCGGCGCCGATTTCGGACACTCCGTCCAGCAGGCCCGACTCTTCCCGGACCCAGTCGGGTCCACGGTCGACGTCGGCCGCCGTCGCCTCGTGCAGACCGGCGACCGCGACATTGCCGTCGTCGTCGTGCAGGCTGGCCAGCAGCCGCACCAGCACGCTCAACGCGTCCGGCACGACACCACCCCACAGACCCGAATGTAGGCCGTGGTCCAGGGTGGCCACCTCTACCACGCAGTCGGCCAGGCCGCGCAGCGTCACGGTCAGGGCCGGGGTGTCGGTGCTCCAGTTGTCGGAGTCGGCGATGACGATGACGTCGGCGGCCAGGGCGTCTTTGTGCGCAGTCAGCAGCGCGCCCAGTGACGGCGAGCCGGACTCCTCCTCGCCTTCGACGAAGACCGTGACGCCGACCGGAGGCTGGCCGTCGAAGGCCCGTATGGCTGCCAGATGTGTTGCGATACCGGCCTTGTCGTCGGCGGTGCCGCGGCCGTAGAGCCGGCCGTCACGTTCGGTGGGTTCGAACGGCGCGGTGTCCCACTGTGCCGGATCCCCTTCTGGCTGCACGTCGTGGTGGGCGTACAGCAGCACCGTGGGTGCGCCCGCCGGTGGCGGGTAGTGCGCGATGACGGCAGGTGCACCGCCTTCGCTGACGATGCTGACGTCGGGAAAGCCCGCGTCCGACAACAGTTTTGCCACCGCTTCGGCGCTGCGCTGCACCTCGGCGCGGCGGGCCGGGTCGGCCCACACCGACTGGATGCGAACCAGATCCTCCAGATCGGACCGCACCGACGGCAATACCTGCTGAACTCGCTGTACGACGTCAGTCATGCTGACGAGCGTAGTAGGTGACTCCCCCATCGCGAGCAGACGCAGATGTACCCGACACGCCGACGATTCGGGTACATATGTGTCTCAGTGTCAGTCTGGCTTTTGCCGCGTTGCGGTGGTTGGGTCTGGATCATCTGGTGTCTGGCTCGATTTGTGTCTGTCGCCCGTTGTGGGTTGGCATTTGAGCAGTAGTGCCGGCACCAGGTGT
>NZ_VCMY01000006.1:0-223752 GCF_005924235.1 Mycobacterium sp. DBP42 | reverse complement strand
CGCCATGGCAACTGAGGCCTGTCCCGCCGCCGCCCCTCTCACCACCGGTGAAGGACAACGCGATCTCGAATCGTTCGGTTACAAGCAGGAACTCAGCCGTTCCGTCTCCACCGTCGACCTGATCGTCTACGGCCTGGTCTTCATGGTGCCCATCGCACCGTGGACGATCTTCGGCACGGTCTACAACAGCGCGTCGGGCATGGTGCCGCTGGTCTACCTGATCGGCCTCATCGCCATGGTGTTCACCGCGCTCGCCTACTCGCAGATGGCCAAGTCGTTCCCGCTTGCCGGGTCGGTGTACGCCTATGTGGGACGCGGTATCCACCCCGGTCTGGGCTTCTTCGCCGGCTGGGCCATCCTGCTCGATTACCTGCTGATCCCTACCCTGCTGTATGTCTTCGCCGCCGAATCGATGGTCGGGCTCTTCCCCGGTACTCCGCGCTGGGTATGGGCGATCGTCTTCGTGGTGGTCAACACGATCATCAACCTGCTCGGCGTGGGTTCGCTGAAAATCGTCAACCGGGTGTTCCTGGCTGTCGAACTGGTTTTCGTCGTGCTGTTCGTCATCATCGCGGTACGCGCCATCAACGGTCAGTCGCTTCCCGACGTCGGCTGGAGCGCACTGCCGATCTGGAACTCCGAGCTGGTCACCGCGCCGTTGATCGCGGCGGCGTTGTCGATCGCGGTGCTGAGTTTCCTCGGCTTCGACGGCATCTCAACACTGGCCGAGGAATCGACCGGGAAGAAGAACCCGGCCGGCCGCGCCATGATCGCTGCGCTGTTCGTGGTGGCGTTCCTGTTCATCGCCCAGACCTGGTTGGCCAGCCTGCTGGCCGGTGGCCGTGAATCGTTCGGAGACGACGAGGTGGGCAACGCGTTCTTCCTGCTGGTGCAGGCCGCGTCGAGCACCGGCTGGATGAACGCGTTCTTCGTGGTCAATGTGCTCGCCGTCGGTTTCGCCAATGCGATGGCCGCGCAAGCCGCCACCAGCCGATTGCTGTTCTCGATGAGCCGCGATCGCCAGTTGCCCGCCTTCCTGTCCACGATCAGCGCACGCAAGGTGCCGATCGCAGCCATCCTGGTGGTGAGTGCCCTGAGCCTGGTGCTGGTGCTGTTCTTCGTCGGACAGATCGGATTGATCTCGTCGCTGGTGAATTTCGGTGCGCTGTTCGGCTTCTGCCTGCTGCACGCCTCGGTCATCTGGTACTACGTGGTGCGCCAGAAGTCGAAGAACCACCTACTGCACCTCGTGGTGCCGACCGTCGGATTCCTGATCGTCGGCTACGTGTTGTTCAACGCTGACGTACTGGCGAAAATCGGCGGCATCGTGTGGCTCGTGATCGGTGCGATCATCTTCGCCACCAACATGATGCGAGGGCGTGGGGTCCCCGAACTAGCTGAGGAACCGGCGACGTAACGGCTCGGCGAGGTCGCCACGGCCCCCCACCTCGACCTCGCCCACCCCAAGCCACGCCGCCATCGTCCTCAGCTCGACGGCCAGGGCCTCCGCCACCCGCGCGGGGTCCTGGCCGTCCTCCATGAACGCGCCGGGCACCTGCAGCGCGCTGTCGGTGCGTTTGATATCGACCCGCCCCACCAGCTCGCCGTCCAGCATGAAAGGCCATACGTAGTAACCGAATTGCCGCTTCGGCGCCGGCGTGTAGATCTCGATCCGGTAGTGAAAGCCGAACAACCTCTCTACCCGGGGACGGAAGAAGATCAGCGGGTCGAACGGGCACAGCAGTGCAGTGCCGCGGTCACGCCGTGGCACCGTCTGGCCCGCGCGGAGATACGCCGTCCCGCTCCACCCTTCGACGTCGACGGGCTCCAGCTCGCCGTCGGCGACAAGCTTGGCGATCGCCGGCTTGACCTGCTTGGCCCCCAGCCGGAAGTAGTCGCGGATATCGGCCTCGGAGCCGACTCCCAGTGCGGTGGCCGCTCGCAGGGTCAGCTCGCGAACCGCCTCGTCGTCGTCGACCTGCCGGGCCAGCACCTCGGGCGGTAGGACCCGTTCGGTCAGGTCGTAGTGCCGGGCGAAGCCCACCCGAGTCGCCGTCGTCAACACCCCGGACGACCACAGCGCCTCGGCCACCCACTTGGTGTCGCTGCGGTCCCACCATGGCCCCTTGCGGCCGCGTGGCGCGGACTCCAGGTGGGCTTCGATCTGTCCGGCGGTGGACGGGCCGAGCTCGGCCACTGCCGCGACGATGTCCTCGGCGAGCTTGGGGTTCTTGCGGACGATCTCGGTACCCCACCGCCCGTGGGTGTACTCCCGCATCCGCCACCGCAGCAGCGGCCAGTCCTCGACGGCCATCAAAGCGGCCTCGTGCGCCCAATACTCCACGAGCAGCCGGGGTGAGCGCACGCTGTGCGACCAGGCAGCCCGGTCCAAGGTGTCACGGTCGTATGGCCCCAGCCGGCTGAACACCGGTGCGTAGTGCGCGCGCACCGCCACCGACACCGAATCGAGCTGTAGCACCTGAATACGTGAGATCAGCTTGCGCAGATGCGCACGGGTGACGGCACCGCGGGGTTTGGAGTCGTGAAAGCCCTGGGCCGCGACGGCGATGCGCCGGGCCTGGGTTGTAGTCAGGGTGGCCACGTGGCCATCGTTCCCTAGGGCACCGACAAGTAGCGGAGCGGATTGGAGCGAGGACCCGACAAGTAGCGGAGCGGATTGGAGCGAGAGCACCTACAAGTAGCGGAGCGGATTGCAGCGATACTGGTCGCCGTGGCGTTCGACTGGGATGCGTTCGAGACCGAATTGACCCTGGCCGCTTCGAGCGCGGTCCGCACGATGGTCCAGGCGGCCACGTCCGAGACCCCGTATGCCGTGGCGTTCAGTGCGTTCTATGCCGAGACCACCGGGGTGATCTACCTACCCAGCCTGGCGCTGGCCACCGAGGAATCGGTCGCGGATCCCGATTGCCGGTTCAGCCCGCCCGACTGGGAGTACCAGGACTATGAGTGGGGCGAGACGGATTCGGGCTGGGGCGAGCAGCTGATCGCGGCGGTGACCGGTCTTTCCCGCGCGCAGTGGGAGCCGGAATGGGATCGGTTCGCACAGGCGATGCTGACCATCGCCGCAGGTACCCGTACCGCTCTCGTCGCCGACGGAACGCTGCCCGAGAATGCGGTCGTCTACCTCGACGAGGACGCGGATCTTCTCGTTCGCTCGCTGACCGCGGATGAACTAAGGCTCCATTTTCCCGAATATGTCGCCGCGGCCGATGCCGAGCGGGCGATTCTCGACCTGGCGGTCCCGCAACGCGTCACAGCGCTGGCGGTGGCTGCGGGTCTGGCCCCCGGCCCTCCCACGACCGATCTGGGACTGGAACGCGCCGGTGAACTGCTGCTGGATACGGGGGACGCCGCCGTACCCGTCGCAATCGCCGCACTCGCTCGGCACGACACCGCGTGGCGGGGTGCCAAGCTCCTGGCTGATCTGAACGTCACGACCCCCGAGGTGTTGGATGCCCTGTGGGCCGCATTGCCACTGCGCGGTAATGCCCACGACTGGGCGGCTGCTGCCCTGGGGCGGCTGGGAGCCGGATTGGAAGTGCTTGCCCGCCAAGATGTTCCAGTTGGTAGCAGGTCGGCCGCGGTCGCCGCGCCGTACCGTTCGTTCCGCGATCACGGGCGCGGGCACCCTCCGCTGGATTACACCCTGCTGGCCGCAGGACTCGCCGATCCGGCCGTCGCGGCGGCCGTGGCAGACGAACTGCAGCCGGGCCGCGGGTTCTGCACCCTCGACCTCGCCGATCTCGCGGGTGGGCGAGCCGGCCTCACGCATGCCCAGCCGCTGATCCGTCGCCACGCGGTCGTCGTGGTCAGCGATCTCATCGGGCCCATGGGCCCCGGAGGCCTCGACCCTGCCATGGTGACCGAGCTGGAGACGCAGATCGACGAACTGGCCGCAGCGGACCCCGATTCCGAGGTCCGCAGGCTGGCCGGCTACCGGGCCCGGGCGTAGCTGCAGTACCGGTACCGCAGACCTGAGCTGCTGGTGAGCCACTCTCCCGTGGCCTTGGTCCAGGAGTCGTCGAGCTCCGGAGCCATCGCGTCGCCCTCGACGGGTGGCAGGTCGATGTCGATTTCGGTGACCTCACAGCGATCTGCGAACGGCAGGGCCTGGGCATAGATCTGTGCGCCACCGATCACCCAACCCCGGAAGACGTCACCGAATTCGGTCACCACCTCAGCGCCGTCAGCGATGTACCCGGCGTCGCGGGTGACGACGACGTTGCGCCGCCCCGGCAACGGACGAACCTTGGCAGGCAACGACTCCCAGGTCAGCCTCCCCATCACCACCGTCTGGCCGAGTGTGAGCTGCTTGAACCTGGCCTGATCCTCGGGCAGCCGCCACGGGATGCCATTGCCACGGCCGATGACGCCAGAAGTCGACTGCGCCCAGATCAGCGCCAGGCGTCGAAGATCACCTTTCACGTGCTTGTCGGTCATACAGCGACGGGCGCCTTGATTGCCGGGTGCGGGTCATAGTTCAGGATGGCGATGTCCTCATAGGTGTAATCGAAGATCGAATCACGTTGCGCCAGAACGAGTTCTGGATATGGTCTGGGTTCACGGCCGAGTTGCAGGGCCACCTGCTCGACGTGGTTGTCATAGATGTGGCAATCACCGCCGGTCCAGATGAACTCACCGACCCCCAGGCCGGCCTGCGCAGCCATCATGTGCGTCAGCAGGGCGTAACTGGCGATGTTGAACGGCACCCCCAGAAAGAGGTCTGCGCTGCGCTGATACAGCTGGCAGGACAGTTTCTGATCGGCCACATAGAACTGGAAGAAGGCGTGGCACGGCGGCAACGCCATCTGCGGGATCTCGCCGACGTTCCACGCCGAGACGATGTTGCGCCGCGAGTCGGGATCACGCTTGAGCAGCTCAAGAGCGCCGGAGATCTGGTCGATGTGCTCACCGGACGGCGTCGGCCACGACCGCCACTGCACTCCGTAGACGGGGCCGAGATCGCCTGTCTCACTGGCCCATTCATCCCAGATTGTGACACCGTGATCTTGCAACCAACGCACGTTGGAATCACCGCGCAGGAACCACAGCAGCTCATAGACCACCGATTTGGTGTGCACCTTCTTGGTGGTGATCAACGGAAACCCGGCCGCCAGGTCGTAGCGCATCTGGTGCCCGAACAGGCTGCGGGTGCCGGTGCCGGTGCGATCGGATTTCGCCACCCCCTGTTCGGTCACCTTCCGTAACAGGTCCTCGTAGGGCGTCTGAATCGGCACGCACTCAGCTTACGTGCCGTCGCGGGGAGTAGAACGGAAGCCATGCCGACCACCACAGACACCATCACCACACCCGATGGCACCTGCCCCGTCACCGTCGCCAAGCCCGAGGGAGACGGCCCCTGGCCCGGAGTCGTGCTGTTCCCCGATGCCGGCGGCCTGCGCCCCACCATGGAAGAGATGGCGGCCAAGCTGGCTGGATTCGGCTACGTCGTGCTGGTGCCCGACGTCTACTACCGCACCCCGGGATGGGGACCCATCGACCTCAACACCGTGTTCACCGATCAGGAGCAGCGCAAAAAGCTCTTCGAGCTGATGGGCACGCTCACTCCGGAGATCATCGCCGCCGACGCCGAGGCGTTCTTCGACTACCTCGCCGCCCGGCCCGACGTCTCCGGCGACAAGTTCGGCACCACCGGTTACTGCATGGGCGGACGCGCCTCCCTCATCGTGGCGACCCGCGTCCCGGAGCGGGTGGCTGCCGCGCTCTCGTTCCATGGCGGCAGGCTGGCCGTCGAAGACGATCCCGACAGCCCGCACCTGCTGGCCGACAAGATCCAGGCGACGGTATACGTGGCCGCGGCCGAGAACGACGCCTCCTTCACCGAGGACGACGGCAAGAGGTTGGAGGACGCGCTGTCGGGCGCGGCAGTCGAGCACACCATCGAGTTCTATCCCGCCGCGCACGGATTCGCCGTGCCCGATCATGCGGCGGTATACGACGAGGCCGCCGCACAGCGGCATTGGGAGAACACCGAGCGGGTGTTCGGCGCCGCTTTGGCCCCCGCCTGACCGTTCCACGACTTCGCACGCCGACGTCGTCGGACATGCATCTCCGCTGAGGTTGGATCAGGCCCGCGGTTTGTCGTCGTTTCGGTGCAGGTAGGTGTTGATCGCGCGGGCAATACCGCGGCCCGCGTAGATCGCCGCGGCCACCGAAACGATGATCATCACGATGAAGGTCAGTGTCCAGTTGGGCCGGCTGTGGCTGACGTTCCACCAGATGAACGTGAACAGCAACGCACATACGAACACCAGGATGTCGCGCCAGTTGCCGCGGTAGGACATCGCGGCCTCACGGATTTCGCGCGTGCGGTCGCCGGCCTCGATCAATTCGTCGATGCGCCGGTCGATGTTGGCCTGAAACCGTGCTCGTCGCTCCGTCTGCTCGGGAGGGATCTTGGCCAGCAGGTCGAAATCCTTGGCGATCAAACCGCGCACGTCCGGTGGCTTGAGGTTGCCTGCGGCCGCGCCCAGCAGGGCACCGCCGGCAATGGGCGCCGCTCCCAGCGCGAGATCAGCGATTCCTGGCATTACGTCCCTCCATCACTCCATCAGCGTTGCGGCCAGGGTGCCGCCCAGCTCGTAGGCCCGCTCTCGGACACCGCCGTCGACCACACCCGTAACTTCAAGTACGTCAGCCGCTTTGACCAACGCCAGCCCTGCAACGATCTTGTCGACCGCGCCTGCCGCGCCGACTGTGTCGTTGTTGCCATGCACCCACAGCCCGTACGGACGCCCGGCCACGTGGTCGAGGCTCGGGTAGTACACAGTATCGAAAAAATGTTTCAGGGCACCGCTCATGTAGCCGAAATTCGCTGTGGTACCGAACAAATAGCCGTCGGCACCCAACATGTCGGTGACCGTCGCAGCTAGTGCGGGCTTCGATTCGACCGTGACGCCGGAGATGTCTGGATCGTGGGCCCCGGCCAGCACTGCCTCCAGGAGCTCACGCGTCGCCGGAGAGGGCGTGTGGTGCACCACGAGCAGTGTCTTGGTCATGAGGGCTGTTGCTCCTGCATCCGCACGGCGGTCCGCATGGTTTCGCGGGCACGGCCACGGTCACCGGCGAAGTCGTAGGCGCGGGCCAGTCGGTACCAGCGAACCCAATTGTCCGGGTCGGCCTCCAGTTCGGCCTTGACCGTGATGAACAGCCCATCAGCCGCATCGCGTTCGATGCGGCCCGATGGCCGGGTGGGCAACTCACTGACGTCGAGTTCCATGCCCTGCTCACGGGCCAGACGGGCCAGCCGCTGGTGCGCCAGGCCTGCCCGCAGGGTGGTGACCAGCACCCAGATGCCGATCAGTGGGAACACCAGCAGCGCCAGGCCCAGCCCGATCGCGGCCGGCTCGCCCGAAGTGATGAAGACCCACGCGGTGCGCCCCAGCATCAGGAAGTAGACGATCAGCGCCAGGCACATGAAGCCGATCACCAGTTGGATGCGCAGCGACCGCGCGCCGTCACTCACGACAGGTCGAGCAGCGGTTCAATGCCGATGGTCATACCCGGCCGCTCGCTGATCTTGCGCACGGCCAGCAGCACGCCCGGCACGAACGAGGACCGGTCCAGGCTGTCGTGGCGGATGGTCAACGTCTCCCCCTGGGTGCCGAACAGCACCTCCTGGTGTGCGACCAGGCCGGCCAACCGGACCGAGTGCACCGGCACGCCGTCCACGTCGGCGCCCCGCGCCCCCTCCAGGCCGGTGCTGGTGGCATCCGGATTGGGCGGCATACCTTTTCGCGCCTCGGCGATGAGCTTTGCGGTGCGCGCGGCCGTGCCCGAGGGCGCATCAGCCTTGTGCGGATGGTGCAGTTCGATGATCTCGACCGATTCGAAATACCGCGCCGCCTGCTGGGCGAAGTGCATGGACAGCACCGCACCGATGGCGAAGTTCGGCGCGATGAGCACCGCGGACTCGGGCTTTGCCTTGAGCCAGGCCTCCACCTGTTCGATGCGGTCCCAGGTGAATCCGGTGGTGCCGACGACGGCGTGAATTCCGTTGTCGATGAGGAACTTCAGGTTGTCCATCACCACGTCGGGGTGGGTGAAGTCGATGACGACGTCGGTCTTGGCATCTGTGAGCAGGGTCAACGGATCGCCCATGTCGACCCCGGCCGAAAACGTCAGATCTTCCGCGGATTCAACCGCGTGCACCATGGTCGCGCCGACTTTGCCTTTTGCTCCGAGAACACCCACTCGCATGGTTGGGAGCCTACTGCCCGGGAGTGTCGGCGACATTGAGGGCGGTCCGAGAAAACTTTGACCTCATTTGTCACTGCAGCATCAAACCAGCCAGATCTGTCAGATGCTCGAACTAATGTTCGAAACATGGACAGCGGGGTAACCGGCAAGCTCGCCGCACTGGCGGCCGCAGTCGCCGACCTGCAGTCGATACCCTTCACCGCCCTGTCGGCCGCGGAGTTGCTCGACGTGTGCTCAGGCCTGCAGGAGGCCCGCAACCTGATCCCCACCATCGAGCACCCCGCCATCACCGCACTCGCCGAGCAGGGCACAGCGGCCCGCATCGGCGCGAAGTCCTGGCCCGAGGCGCTGCGTATCCGGCTGCGGGTGTCAGGGACGGAGGCGCGCCGCCGCTACCGCGACGCACTGCACTTCGCGCCCCGGACGTCGATTTCCGGGGAGTCCCTGCCGCCGTTGCGGTCAGCGACCGCAGCGGCCCAGGCCGGTGGCTGGGTCAACTCCGAACACATCGAGATCCTCGAATCGTTCTTTCGCAAATGCCCACAGTGGGTGGATGCGACCAACCGCGCCCGGTTCGAAGAGAAGCTGGTAGCCGTCGCCGCCCAAAACGCCCCCGAGGCCCTGCAGCAGTCGGTCAACGAGGCGCTGTATCTGTTGAACCAGGACGGACCTGAACCCGCTGACGAACAGTGCGCACGACGCCGCGGGATCGTCATCGGCCACCAACAGCCCGACGGTTCGTCGCGCATCTCGGGCTGGATCAACCCTGAACTACGCGCTGGCCTCGAAGCCGTCAACGCCAAAACCGCGGCACCGGGCATGTGCAACCCCGACGACGAGAACCCCTGCACCAGCGGCACACCCACCCAGGATCAGATCGATGCCGACACCCGCAGTCCAGCCCAACGCACTCACGACGCCCTGCTCGCCCTGGTCCGCAGCGCGCTGATGTCGGGCGGACTCGGCCAATACAACGGGCTACCCGTCTCGATCGTGGCCACCACCACCCTGCAGGAGCTGGAGGCCGGCGCCGGGGTCGCGATCACCGCCGGCGGCACCAAACTCTCGATCCCCGATGTGATCCGGTTGGCCGCCCACGCCTGGCACTATCTGGCCGTGTACGACAAACACACCAATATGCCGCTCTACCTTGGCAGAACACGACGTATCGCCACCCTGGCTCAGCGGTTGATGCTGTTCGCACGCGAGCGCGGCTGCACCCGGCCAGGATGTACCGCGTGCGGCAACAAGTGCCAGGTACATCACGCCCAACAAGACTTCGCCCAAGGCGGACGCACCAATGTTGATGAACTGACACTTGGTTGCGGTCCTGACCAACGTCTGGTGGGCCCGGGCAAATGGACGACCCGCATCAACAGCCGTGGCCAATGCGAGTGGATCCCGCCCCCACTCCTGGACACGGGTCAAGCCCGCACCAATACCTACCACCATCCACAGCGCTACTTCACTGACGACGGCGACGACGAAACCGACTGTCATCCAGCCTGATTGCCGACACCGGTGACCGGGACGGATATTGGTCCCTAGGGTGGAGCCATGCGTCTGATCCCGCTGGTCCCTTTCGCCGTCGCCCTGCTGGCCGTCCTCGGGTGTTCTGACAACGCGACCGCCGACGCCGACGACCTCAACGGGCGCACCTTCATCTCCCAACAGGTGGAGGGTGACCAGATCCCCGGCGGTGGACCGCTGACGATCGGTTTCGACGGACCGCAGATCAGCACCTTCGCCGGCTGTAACCACGGTTCGGGCAGCGCCGATCTGTCGGGAGGCCGAATCACCGCCAACCAGTTGGCCATGACCATGATGGCCTGCCCACCGCCGGTGGGCGACGCGGATGCCTGGGTTTCGAAGTTCTTCGACGCCAAACCGACCTGGTCCTTGTCGGGCGACACCCTCACGTTGCACACCGACGCCGCGACCGTCACGTTGCGGGACAAGAAGGTGGTCGCCCCCGACCGTGCGCTCACCGGCACCACGTGGCAGGTCACCGGCCTGGTGTCGGCGCAGGCGATCAGCACCTCGGTGGCACTCGAACAATCCAAGCCCACCTTGACCATCGGTGAGGACGGAACTGTAAGCGGTTCGACGGGCTGCAACCGGATCAACGGCCATGCGACCGTTTCCGGGTCGCCGGCGGTCATCGACTTCGGCCCGCTGACCACCACGAGGATGGCCTGCCCGCCGGAGGTCACCGAGGTCGAGCAGGCCGTGCTGCGGGTCCTCAAGGGCGCGGTCCAAACGGCTGTCGACGGTGACGAGCTGAAACTGTCCAGCACCGACGGCAACGGGCTGGTATTGCGCGCGCAGTGAACTTACAGCGGTGACGCCCCGCGCAGGTGTTCGAAGATCAGTGAAGTCTGCGTACCCGCCACGTCGGCGTCGGCATTGAGGTTCTCGACCACGAATGCCCGCAGATCCTCGGTGTCGCGTGCTGCCACATGCAGGATGAAATCGTCTCCGCCGGCCAGGAAATACACGTCCATCACCTGCGGCCGCGTGCGGATATGGGCGATGAAGTTCCGGATCTTTCCGCGCGCGTTCGACTGCAGGCTCACCGAGATCATCGCCTGCAGACTGAGCCCGACCGCGGCCGGATCGATGTCGGTGTAGAAGCCCCTGATCACCCCGATCTCCTGGAGCCTGCGCACTCGCCCGTGGCAGGTCGATGCGGCGATACCGACCGCGTCGGCCAATGCGCTGTTGGACATGCGGGCATCGGCGTGCAGCGCCAGCAGGATGCGACGGTCCACATCATCGAGTTCGGGCCGAACATCCTTCGGTGAACGACCCCCACGACCCGGCAAGATTGATGATCCTTCAGTCACTCAGCGAGCATAACGAATTTTTATCGCAGATATTGATCAGTTATCGAAGGTTCTTCACAATTGTTCTCAGCATCCCAACATTGAAGGAGCAACCATGCTCGTCGGTATCCCGACCGAGATCAAGAACAACGAGTACCGCGTGGCCATCACCCCGGCGGGCGTGGCGGAGCTGACCCGACGCGGCCACGACGTGATCATCCAGGCCGGAGCGGGCGAAGGCTCAGCCATCACCGACAACGACTTCAAGGCCGCCGGCGCCGAGCTCGTGACCACCGCCGACCAGGTCTGGGCCGAGGCCGAACTGCTCCTCAAGGTCAAGGAACCCATCGCGGCCGAGTACTCCCGGATGCGCAAGGGCCAGACCCTGTTCACCTATCTACACCTGGCGGCATCCAGGGAATGCACCGACGCCCTGCTGGCCTCGGGCACCACCTCCATCGCCTATGAGACGGTGCAGATCGCCGATGGTTCGCTGCCGCTGCTGGCGCCGATGAGCGAGGTCGCCGGGCGCCTTTCCGCGCAGGTCGGCTCTTACCACCTGATGCGCACGCAAGGCGGCCGCGGCGTGCTGATGGGTGGCGTCCCCGGTGTCGCCCCGGCCGAGGTCGTCGTCATCGGTGGTGGCGTCGCCGGTTACAACGCCGCCCGCATCGCCAAGGGCATGGGCGCACACGTCACGGTGTTCGACCTGAACATCAACACACTGCGCAAGATCGACAACGAGACCAACGCCGGCATCGAAACCCGCTACTCGTCTTCACTCGAGCTCGAGGAAGCCGTGAAGAGGGCCGATCTGGTGATCGGCGCGGTGCTGATCCCGGGCGCCAAGGCACCCAAGCTGGTCACCAATTCGACTGTCGCCCATATGAAGCCGGGCGCGGTGCTGGTCGACATCGCCATCGACCAGGGCGGTTGCTTCGAGGATTCACGGCCCACCACCCACGATGACCCGACGTTCAGCGTCCACGACACGGTCTTCTACTGCGTGGCCAACATGCCCGGCTCAGTGCCGCGCACCTCCACCTTCGCGCTGACCAACGCCACCATGCCGTACGTGCTCAAGTTGGCAGACAAGGGCTGGAAGGCTGCTTGCGCAGACGACGCAGCGCTGGCCAAGGGCCTGTCGACGCACGAAGGTGCGCTGCTTTCCGAGCAGGTCGGCGCCGACCTCGGATTGCCGTTCACCGATCCGGCCACGGTCCTGGCCTGATCTCGCCACCGTCGCCCGGCTGGAGCCCGCTCCGGCCGGGCGATGCGCATCCCGGGGGCGAATCCCATACTTGACACGTGTCAAGTATGGTGACGTCCATGCTGCAGCAGTTGTTTCCGACCGTCCCGACGACGACGCGTGAAGCGCTCGCCGTGTTCGACGCGGCCGATGCCGTCGAACCGGAGTTCATGCTCGGTACCTGGAACGGGGCCGAGTTGCCCACCGGACATCCGATGGACGGCGTGCTGGCGGCCAGCGGCTGGTGGGGCAAACAGTTCGTCGACGGCGAAACCGTTCACCCGCTGCTGTTCCCCGCCGGTGACGGCGCATCACTATGGGCCCTCAATCCGGCCCTGGCATTCGGCGGACTCGCCGTGTCGAACAAAGTTCCACTACTTCGGAATCGGTCGATGGTGGCACCCATCGCCGCCCTGCGACCCGTACTGCAAACCCGCGCGCCCAAGGCCAGGCTGCGCACCACGCGCTACCGCGGCGTCGACACCGCGACGATGATCTACGACCAGCTGCCGATCAACGACGTGTTCCGGCGGCTGACCGACGACGCCGTGATCGGAGCGATGGACCTGCGCAATTCCCGCGCACCCTATTTCTTCGTCCTGCAGCGCGACGATTCACTTCGGGTCACCTAGCAGCCGCGCGTACCCGAGCTGTTCACCGCGCATTCGACCCGTGGCTCCACGTGAGTGCTTGGATCGAAAGGGCAAGCGTTACAAGGCCTTTTCCTCCGATCGACGTTCCAGGACTGAGGAGTCACCCATGGTCAACCTGCCCGTCGCGCACCAGCCCCGCCCGCTGCTGCCCGAGCTCTCCGAGTTCTTCGCCGGGATCACCCCGTTCGCCGGCCTGCGGCCCATCTTCGAGCGCAATCTCATGCGCATCGAGGACGAGGTCACCGAAGACCATTACGAACTGCGGGCCGAGATCCCCGGCATTGATCCCGGCAACGATGTTCAGATCACCGTGGCCGACGGCCAGCTGACGGTGAAGGCCGAACGTTCGGAGCGCGCCGACACCACCGCCCGGTCGGAATTCTCCTACGGTTCCTTCCTGCGGACCGTGACGCTGCCGGCCGAGGCAGACGAGGACAACATCACCGCAGGATACGAGCGCGGCATCCTGACCGTGCGCGTGCCGTTGTCGCAGAACCCCGCCGGCGCCCGCCAGATCGCGATCCAAGGCACCGAGAACGGCTCGACCGCAATCGAACCCGCTGAGCACTCACAGTAGCGACGGCAGCACCAGGGCTGTCAGCTCACCGATGAGCGGTCGCAGGTTCTCGGCCTTCGGGTCGTCGGCCTGCGATCGCGTCATCATCACCAACAGCAACCGTTGGCCCTCGGGACCGAAAGCGATTCCGGCGTCATTGGTGCTGCCGTAATCCCCGCTACCGGTCTTGTCAGCGGTGGTCCAGCCCTCCGGAAGCCCGGAACGCATGCTCGAGGTCTGGTTGGCCCGCATCCAGTCCTCCAGTAGGCGGCGCCGCGGCGGGCTCAACGCGTCACCGGCCAACACCGCGCGGTATCCCACCGCCAGTGCCGAAGGCGTGCTGGTATCCCTCGGGTCCCCGGGAATCGCCGAGTTCAACTCGACCTCCCAGCGGTCCAGGCGGGTGCGCTCATCGCCGACGCTGCGGGCGAAAGCGGTAACAGCCGCCGGCCCGCCGATGGTCTTCAGCAGCAGGTTCGCCGCCGTGTTGTCACTGCGCTGAAGCGCCGCCTGACACAACTGAGCCAATGTCATTTCGCCACCGGCACGGGTCTCGGTGACCGGGGAGTTCGGCACGATCGCCTCACGGTCGACGAACACCCGGTTCTCCAATGAGACCTCGCCGTGCTCAGCCATCTGCAGCACCCGCGCGGCCGCATAAGCCTTGAACGTCGAGCACATCGCGAACATCTCGTCGGCACGGTGCGTCAGGGTGCGGCCGGAATCCAGATTGGACGCGTACATGCCGATGAAGGCGTTGTTCCTACGCTCCAGTTCGGCGATCCCGTCGTCAACCGGGGCCGCGAAAGCCGGTGCGGCGTGACCCACACCGGCACCGACGGCGGCCGCCGCCACAAGCGAACCGATCAGAACATTGCGCCGTGAAAGTCCGGTCATCGGACCCAGCGTAGCGGGTCAGTCGGCAATAGTTTGAAGCTGTTGCGGCAGAGACTTTTTCGATCGGTAGGGGCCGAGCACGGCAGCACCGTAGTCACGGGACAGCAACTGATGAGCGACGGCGTTGACCTCTTCGAGCGTGACCGCCTCGATCTGGGCCAACGTATGATCGATGGTCCGGTGTTCACCGTAGTTGAGCTCGCTGCGACCGATCCGGTGCATACGTGATCCGGAATCCTCCAGCCCGAGCACCAGGCCACCACGTAACGAGCCCTTCGCGATACGACACTCATCGGCGGTGATGCCGTCTCTGGCAACGCCTTCCAACACATCGGTGGTCACCCGGACCACTTCGTCGAACCGTTCCGGCTGACAACCGGCGTACACCGAGAGCGCCCCGCTGTCGGCGAAGGTGTCCACCGTGGAGTACACCGAGTAGGCCAGGCCCCGTGACTCGCGAATCTGTTGGAACAGACGCGAACTCAGACCACCGCCGAGCGCGGTGTTGAGCACCGACAGTGCCCACCGATGTTCCCAGTGCCGGCCCGGCGTGCGAACCCCGAGCGAAACATGGGACTGCTCCCCGTCGCGGTCGATCACGAGCAGCGACGGTTTGCCGCCTACGCGTCCGGCGCCCTTGCGCGGAGACACCGCGGCGCGGCCGGCCTCCAATCTCGGACCGAAATGCTGCCGAACCAGCGACACCACCACATCGTGGTCGATGTTGCCGGCCACCGCCACGATCATGCGTTCGGGCGTGTACCGACGCACGTGGAACGAATGCAATTGCGCACGGGTCATCGTTTCGATCGACTCGACGCTGCCGATCACCGGACGCCCCACCGGATGGTCGCCGAACATCGCCGAGAGGAAGACGTCACCGAGACTGTCCTCGGGATCGTCGTCGCGCATCGCGATCTCTTCGAGCACGACGTCGCGCTCAACCTCGACATCCTCGGTGGCGCACCGACCCCGTAGCACCACATCGGACACCAGGTCGACCGCGAGCTCCAGATCGGTGTCGAGCACATGTGCGTAGTAGCAGGTGTGCTCACGCGTGGTGAACGCGTTCAACTCACCGCCGACGGCATCGACGGCCTGAGCGATGTCGACCGCGCTGCGCGTCGGAGTGGCCTTGAACAGCAGGTGCTCCAGGAAGTGGGCGGCACCCGCGACGCTTCGTCCTTCGTCGCGGGAGCCGACACCCACCCAGACCCCGACGGACGCCGAACGCACCGACGGGATGTACTCAGTGACCACCCGGAGTCCGCCGGGCAGATCTGTCCGGCGGACATGTGTGGTGTTCAGTGCAGACGCCTCGGGTCGAGCTGAGGTGATCAGGACTCGGCAGCGGCGGCGTCGGCGGTAGCCGGGGCACCGTCGGTAGCCGGATCCGCCTTCTCCGCCGACTCTTCGTCGACGAGCACCAGCGAGATCTTGCCGCGGTTGTCGATGTCGGCGATCTCGACGCGCAGCTTGTCGCCGACCTTCACCACATCCTCGACCTTGGCGATGCGCTTGCCGCGGCCCAGCTTCGAGATGTGGACCAGGCCGTCTCGACCGGGCAGCAACGACACGAACGCACCGAAATCGGTGGTCTTGACCACGGTGCCGAGGAAGCGCTCACCGATCTTCGGCAGCTGCGGGTTGGCGATGGCGTTGATCTTGTCGATCGCGGCCTGCGCCGCTTCGCCGTTGGAGGCACCGACGAACACCGTGCCGTCGTCCTCGATGGAAATGTTGGCGCCGGTCTCCTCGGTGATCGAGTTGATCATCTTGCCCTTGGGCCCGATGACCTCACCGATCTTGTCCACCGGAACCTTGATGGTGGTGATCCGCGGCGCGTACGGGCTCATCTCGTCCGGCGCGTCGATGGCCTCGGCCATCACGTCCAGGATCGTCAGGCGGGCGTCCTTGGCCTGCGCCAGCGCACCGGCCAGCACCTTGGACGGGATGCCGTCGAGCTTGGTGTCGAGCTGCAACGCGGTGACGAAGTCCTTGGTGCCTGCGCACTTGAAGTCCATGTCGCCGAAAGCATCCTCGGCGCCGAGGATGTCGGTCAGCGTCACGTAACGGGTCTCGCCGTTCACCTCGTCGGAGACCAGGCCCATCGCGATACCGGCCACCGGCGCCTTGAGCGGCACACCGGCGTTCAGCAGCGACAGCGTCGAAGCACACACCGAGCCCATCGAGGTCGAACCGTTCGAGCCGAGGGCCTCGGACACCTGACGGATGGCGTAGGGGAACTCCTCCACGCTGGGCAGCACAGGAACCAGGGCCCGCTCGGCCAGCGCGCCGTGGCCGATCTCGCGGCGCTTGGGCGAACCCACGCGGCCGGTCTCACCGGTCGAGAACGGCGGGAAGTTGTAGTGATGCATGTAGCGCTTGCTGGTCTCGGGTCCCAGCGAGTCGATCTGCTGGGCCATCTTGACCATGTCCAGCGTGGTGACACCCATGATCTGGGTCTCGCCGCGCTCGAACAGCGCGCTTCCGTGCGCCCGCGGGATGATGGCCACTTCGGCCGAGAGGGCACGGATGTCGGTGACACCACGACCGTCGATACGGAAGTGGTCGGTCAGGATGCGCTGGCGCACAAGCTTTTTGGTCAGCGAGCGGTAGGCCGCGCCGATTTCCTTCTCGCGGCCGGCGTAGGTCTCGCCCAGGCGATCGAGCACCTCGACCTTGATCTCGTTGGTGCGGTCGTCCCGCTCGTGCTTGCCTGCGATGGTCAGCGCCTCGGCCAGCGCCTCGGTCGCCACCGCGGCCACGGCGTCGTAGACGTCTGCCTCGTAGTCGGGGAACAGCGGGTACTCGGCGATCTCCTTGGCGGCCTTCTCGGCCAGCTCGGCCTGGGCGTCGCACAGCGCCGCGATGAACGGCTTGGCGGCTTCGAGGCCCTCGGCCACGACAGTCTCGGTCGGCGCACCGGCGCCGCCGGAGACGAGCTCGATCACGTTCTCGGTGGCTTCGGCCTCGACCATCATGATCGCGACGTCGTCGCCCACCTTGCGGCCCGCGACGACCATGTCGAAGACAGCGTTCTCCAGCTGCTCGACGGTCGGGAAGGCAACCCACTGGCCTGCCTTGTTTTCAGGAGTGGAGATCAGGGCGACTCGCACGCCGCCGACCGGGCCGGAGAACGGCAGACCGGAGATCTGCGTCGACGCCGAGGCCGCGTTGATGGCCAGCACGTCGTACAGGTCCTTGGGATCCAGACTCAGCACGGTCACCACGACCTGGATCTCGTTGCGCAGACCGCTGACGAAGGACGGGCGCAGCGGCCGGTCGATCAGGCGGCAGGTCAGGATCGCGTCGGTCGACGGACGGCCCTCGCGCCGGAAGAAGGAGCCGGGGATCCGGCCCGCGGCGTACATCCGCTCCTCGACGTCGATGGTCAGCGGGAAGAAGTCGAAGTGGTCCTTCGGCGTCTTGCTGGCGGTGGTGGCGCTCAGCAGCATGGTCTCGTCGTCGAGGTAGGCGACGACGGAGCCGGCGGCCTGCTGGGCGAGCCGCCCGGTCTCGAAACGGATGGTGCGGGTGCCGAAGCTCCCGTTGTCGAGGGTTGCGGTGGATTCGAACACACCGTCTTCAAGTTCAACTACAGACATAGAGTCCGTTGGCCTCTTTCGGAATTCGTTCAACTGTTTTCGCGGCGTCACGGTGGCGCTACGCCACGGGCCCTGGATACGGCTACGGCCGTCGATCGAAGCGGCCGGATAGGCCCCCGCAGAGATAGTCCCTGTGCCGGGGTTCCGGCAGCCACTACCGAAGACCGCCCGTCCAGGCGGGCCCGATATGACTCGCAGGAACAACGCCCGCGGATCGCGGGTGCCGCACCTGTGTTCAGCGCAGACTTCGCCCGCTGAACGACCTCATGTTACACGGCGGCAACGGCCCGATCCCTATCCGTGCCAGCTAGGACACGTCCTCCACACATACGGTGAACTGGCGTTCCGGGTACGCGTAGCCCACGCCGCTGGCGCACTGATCGACGTTCGACACGCCGCGGAGGACCTCGGTGGCCCGTTGCCGGTGCGGCGCAGACGAATCCGAGCAATCCACCCGATACGGGTCTTTGTCGTTCTCCGGATCGATGCTCATGCAGGCGCCCGGGAGCCAGTCGATGTCCAGGCACAGTGTCTGGGTCTCGTCGCTGAATGCACTGCGCACCGAGTAGTAGGTGTCGATGTCACCCGGGCACTGGGCAGCGTCGGTAGGCCCAGCCAGCACAGAGATGACCTTGTAGTTCGACGCGTCGCTGCCACATTCCGCATGGCTGGCGTCCGGGCGGTCGTACGTGCCGCTCATCTTCAGGCAGTCCCCTGCCTTCATGTCCGCGGCCGCCGCGGACGAGCATGCGGTCAGCCCGCCGATGAAAAGTATCGCGGCTGCCCCGAGAGGGGCAGCCGCGGAAAGTGGTGGCACCGACGCCGCGTCAGCGACGCAGCCCGAGGCGCTCGATCAACGAGCGGTAGCGCGCCACGTCAACCTGCGCGACGTACTTCAGCAGCCGGCGGCGGCGGCCGACGAGCAACAGCAGGCCACGACGCGAGTGGTGGTCGTGCTTGTGCTGCTTGAGGTGCTCGGTCAGATCGATGATCCGCTTGGTCAGCAGGGCAACCTGGGCCTCCGGCGAACCGGTGTCGGTCTCGTGCAGACCGTAGCTGCTCAGGATTTCTTTTTTCTGCTCGGCAGTAAGCGCCACGAAAGTAACTCCATCATTTCAGTCCCGCGAACATTTTCTCGGCACAGCCACCGCGGACTGCAGCATGCACCGGATCGGCGCAAAGTTTAGCAGCACCGCGGCGAGCCGCGAATTCAGCCACCGCGGCGAGCCGCGAATTCAGCCTTTGCTAGCGCGAGCTCAGAATCGTGCGGGCCTTCTCGGCGTCGCGCTTCATCTCGGCGACCAGCTCCTCGACCCGGTCGAACTTCTCCATGCCCCGGATCCGGGCCACGAAATCGACCGCCACATGCTGCCCGTACAGATCCGCCTCGGTGTCGAGCACAAATGCCTCGACCGTGCGGGTGCGCCCGGAGAAGGTCGGATTGGTGCCGACAGAGACCGCCGCCTCATACCGCTCGCCGGGGATAACGGTGCCCATCACCGGGCCGTGTCCCAAAACCGTGAACCAGGCGGCGTAGACGCCGTCGGCCGGAATCGCCGAGAACATCGGCGGCGCCACGTTGGCCGTCGGGAATCCCAGTACCCGGCCGCGCCCGTCACCACGCACCACCACGCCCTCGACGCGATGCGGCCGGCCCAGGGCTTCGGTGGCGGCCACCATGTCGCCGGCGTCGACGCAGGAACGGATGTATGTCGACGAGAACGTGACCCGCTCGTCGCGATGCTCGGCGTCGAGTGTCTCGGTGACCAGCGACATGCTCTCGACGGCAAATCCGAAGCGCTCCCCGGCCGCGCGCAACATCGCCACGTTGCCTGCCGCCTTCTTGCCGAAGGTGAAGTTCTCCCCCACCACGACCTCGACCACGTGCAGGTCTTCCACCAGCAACTCGTGGATGTAGCGCTCCGGGGTGAGCTTCATGAAATCCGTGGTGAACGGCATCACCAGGAACACGTCGACACCGAGTTCCTCGACCAGCTCGGCACGCCGGGTGAGCGTGGTCAACTGCGCCGGGTGACTCCCCGGAAACACCACTTCCATCGGATGGGGGTCGAAGGTCATGAGGACCACCGGCACTCCGCGTGATCGCCCGGCTTTCACCGCATGGCTGATCAACTCCGCGTGTCCACGGTGAACCCCGTCGAACACCCCGATGGTGACTACACACCTGCCCCAGTCCGTGGGGATCTCGTCCTGCCCACGCCAGCGCTGCACGCACTCAGCCTACGACCCGAACGCGGCACGGTCTGCTCTAGATCCCCCGATCAGGTGATGATTGCCTAAACTTTCCTACTGTGAGTCCCGACGGTAACCACCAAGACCTCTCCACGGTTGCCCAGGACTATCTGAAAGTCATCTGGACGGCCCAGGAGTGGTCTCGCGAGAAGGTCAGCACGAAACTGCTGGCCGAGCGGATCGGCGTGTCGGCATCCACGGCGTCGGAATCGATTCGCAAGCTCGCCGACCAGGGCCTGGTCGATCACGAGAAGTACGGCGCGGTGACGCTGACCGACGCGGGCCGGCGCGCGGCGCTGGCGATGGTCCGGCGGCACCGGCTGATGGAGACCTTCCTGGTCCAGGAGCTGGGCTACGGCTGGGACGAGGTGCACGACGAAGCCGAGATCCTCGAGCACGCGGTCTCCGACCTGATGCTCGACCGCATCGACGCCAAGCTGGGCCACCCCACCCGCGATCCACACGGCGACCCGATCCCGGCCGCCGATGGCCAGGTGCCCACACCTCCGGCCCGCCAGCTGTCGGCGTGCCAGGACGGCGAAGCCGGCACAGTGGCCCGGATCTCGGATGCCGATCCGGAGATGCTGCGCTACTTCGACAGCGTCGGCATCGCCCTCGATTCCCGGGTACGGGTGCTCGCGCGGCGCGATTTCGCCGGCGTCATCTCGGTGGCGATCCAGAACCCGGGTGCGGCCGGTTCCCCGGCCGGTGCGGATGAAGCCGGCGTCCAGGTGGAGCTGGGCAATCCGGCAGCCGAGGCGATCTGGGTCGTCGCGAGCTGACTCGTCGCGGGAGGCGATCACGCGACGCTTGCGGCCTCAGGCTTGCAGCCGCCGGTGATACGCCTGCCGGGCATCGGCGTCTACGCGGGTGAACGCGGTATCGAAATGTGCGGCGTGGGCGATTCGGTGCCGCATCCGGTCGGGCAGGGCCGAGGCGATCTTGATCATCGCCCCCAGCGCCCGTGGTACCGAAACCGCGGTCTGCTCGCCTCCCACCGCAGCGACTATCGCGATCGCGACGTCCTCGGGCTCCACCTCCGCGATCGGCCGGATCCATTTCGGCGTGCTGTGCCCCGCGGACAGTTCGGTGTGCACGACTCCGGGCAGTACCGCGGTGACTCCGATGCCGTGCCCGCCGAGCTCAAGGTGCAGCGCTTCGGAGAATCCGACAACGGCATGCTTGGTGGCGCAGTAGGTCGCCAATCCAGGGAAGGCGCTCACCCCGGCCAACGACGCCACATTGACGATGTGGCCACCATGCCCGGCCATCCGCCGGGCGGCGAGCTTCGATCCGTTGAGAACCCCAGACAGGTTGATCGCGACCATGCGGTCGGTCATCGCGTCGGTCTCATCGGTGAAACTGCCGGTAGGCATGATGCCGGCGTTGTTGACCAAGGCGCCCAGTGGGCCGAGTCTTTCCTCGACCGCATCGAGGAACGACGAGAACGATGACCGATCGGTGACGTCGAGCGGTAAACCGCAGGCCACACCGCCGGTGGTATCGGCGAGTTCGGCCGCGGTCTTCTCGACCAGCTCGGTGTCGATGTCGCCGAGGGCGACCGGCGCACCTGCCCGTAGGAACTCGGCTGCGGTTGCCTTCCCGATCCCGCGCGCTCCTCCGGTGATCGCCACCACCCGGCTCCCCTGGCGTGGGATCGCATTCATCTGAACTCCTTCCGCAGCACACCTTTGAGCAGTTTTCCGGTTTCGTTGCGTGGCAACGTCGGAACGAATACGACGTCGCGGGGCACCTTGTGCCGAGCCAGGTGGGCGCGCACGTACGCCCTGATATCGTCGGCTTCCAGATCAACACCGGGATCGCTGACGATGAAGGCCCGCAACCGCTTTCCGAAGTCGTCGTCATCGACACCGATCACCGCGACGTCCACGACGCCAGGGTGCGCCACAAGGAGGTTCTCCACTTCCAGCGGGAAGACGTTCTCGCCGCCGGAGACAATCATCTCGTCGTCACGACCGTCGACGAACCACAGCCCGTCGGCGGAGAAATGTCCGGTGTCCCCCGAAGACAACAGGCCGTCGACGATCTCCTTGTTGCCGCCGTCTGTGTAACCCGAGAAACTCAACCCGCTGGAGACGAACAGCGTGCCGGTCCGCCCTGGTTCGGTGATCCGGCGCCGGTGTTCGTCATACACGGCCAGGGTGCAGCCGACCGGAGGGCGCCCCACGGTGCCCGGCGCCGCACGCAACTCACCTGGTGTGGCCACAGCGGCAACAGCGACTTCGGTCGAGCCGTACAGGTTGTAGAGCACGTCGCCGAACACCTCGGCGGTGCGCCGGCAGAGGTCGGGCGACAGCGCCGAGCCGGCAGCGAATACCACCCCCAGCGAGGATGTGTCATAGCGGGCGAGCACGTCGGACCCCAGGTCGAGAATGCGTTGCAACATCGTCGGCACGACAATCAGCGCATTCACCCGGTGGGTCTCAATCGCTGCAAGTGTGTCTTCGGGCTCGAACCGGCGAGCCAACACAACGCGATTTCCCAGGGCAAGCCCCAGCGAGCAGGTCGCCAATCCGGTGGCATGAAACATCGGTGCCGCCACACAATAGGTGCCGCCTGCGGGCCACGGGATCCGGTCAAGCAGCTGCGCGGACTGCAGGGGACTCACCTTGTTTCGCGGTGCCCCCTTGGGGGTCCCGGTGGTACCGCTGGTCAACAACACCATCCCGCCCACGGCTCTCGGCGCCGGCAGTGGGTCGGGCCACTCTCCCACTGCGATCGCATCAAGGGTCGGCAGCGTCGTCGCGTCATCAGCCCATCCGATGATGCGCTCGATGTCCGCGGGCAACGCATCGAGCAGTCCTACGAACTCCTCATCGGCGACAACCGCCGAGACATTCTCCCGCTCACAGACATCAGCCAGCTGCGGTGCAGCGAAGCCCGTGTTGAGCAGCACCACCCTGGCGCCGACCTTGCCCGCCGCAGCCAAGGCAAGCATGAGTCCCCGATGGTTGCGTTCGAGGACACCGATCACAGATCCCGCTTTGATTCGCCTGCTGGACAGTCCACGGGCCAACGCATTCGACGTTCGTTCGAGATCGCGGAAGCTCATGGTCCCGGCTTCGTCAACGAGTGCAGTCGCCTCGCCGTAGCGTGCAGCGGCGTGGGTGAGCAGGCCGCCGAATGACCCATACTTGCGCAAGGCTTGTGACGCGCGGAGCGCTTCGAGGGGATCGCTCAGGTCGACCAGCCCACGGCGCTGCAGAACCAGCGCGGCCGCCGCGACATCGCGCAGCTGATGCAGTGTACCCATCATGCGGCCGCTCCGATTGCCGTGATCAGCCGCACCACGGCGTCGGGGTCGTCGAGTTGGGGGCAATGACCTGATCGGGGTAAGACCACGAGCTCACTTCCTGGAATCTGTTGGTGCAGCAGGTGACTCGCGTCAACAGGGATGATGCGGTCGCGTGCGCCGTGTACCACAACCGTGGGGCAGGTGACCCGGACGTCGCGGTGGCCGCCGCGGGTCTCGCGCGCGTACTGGAATGCATATCGGCCGAGTGCGGCAACCGATGCCTGGCTGGCGCAGATTGTCGCCCAGTGGGTCATGACCACCGGGTCGGGTTCGATGGTGGGCGAGCCGTACAGCACGCGCACCACGCTTCGCCTCGCCGCCCAGCGGACCGCGGTAGCCGGCACCGGAATTCGTCCCACACCATTCCAGAACCGGACCGGGAGGTCGCGGTACCTGGCCGCGCGGGCCAGCCAGTGCCGTGCATTCAGCGGATCGTCGAGGGCCACCAACCCGCGCACCGAGCCCGGATTACGGGTGGCCGCACGCACGGCGGTGGCCGCTCCGAGTGAGTTGCCCACCAGAATCGCAGGCCCGTGCTCAGCCAGTAGCGCGTCGGTAAACGCATCGAACTGCGGTAGCAATGGTCCTGGCCGGCGGTGATCCGCCCGGCCGAAGCCGGGCAGATCAACCGCAACCGCGTTGCGCCCCAACGCCTCCAACCGTGTGAGCACGGCGCGCCAGGTGTCGGCAGAATCGGCATAGCCGTGCAGCATCACCACCGGGGTCCCGTTGCCCGGCACCGACAGCACCCTGGTGCCCACCCCACCGAACCTGGCCCGACTTTCCGCGATCATCCCGCGAGCAGCCCCTTCGCGATGTGCGTCACCTGCACCTCGTTGCTGCCGGCGTAGATCATCAACGACTTGGCGTCCCGGGCGAGTTGCTCCACCCGGTACTCGGCCATGTAGCCGTTGCCGCCGAACAGTTGGACGGCCTCCATGGCGACTTCGGTCGCGGCTTCCGAGGAGTAGAGCTTGATCGCCGACGCTTCGGAAAGGGACGGCATCTGTCCGGCCTTGAGCCGCTCCAGTGTCTGGAACACCATGTTCTGCACGTTGATCCGGGCAATCTCCATCTTGGCCAGCTTCAGCTGGATCAACTGGAACTCGGCGATCCTCTTGCCCCACAGCGTTCGGGTCTTCGCATAGTCGAGGCACAGCCGGTGGCACTCGTTGATGATGCCCAACGACATCAACGCCACCCCGACCCGTTCCGCTGCGAAGTTGGCTCGCGCACTGTCACGCCCGTCGCCGCCGGTGTGGGATTCGGTCTCCCCCAACAGCCGATCGGGGCTGATCCGCACGTTGTCGAAAAACACCACACCCGTGGGTGAGGACATCATGCCCATCTTCTTGAACGGCTTGCCCTGGGTCAGGCCGGGCATGCCGGAGTCCAGCACGAAGGTGAGCACCGGGCGGTCCCGCCGGTCTTCGGACGAGCGCTCGCGCGAGGACCCTGTTGAAGCGTGATTACCCTCGTCCAGCTTGGCGTAGACGATGAGGACGTCGGCGTAGGGGCCGTTGGTGATGAAGGTCTTCTGCCCGTTCAGAATGTAATCCGCACCGTCACGCTTGACGTAGGTCTTCATGCCGCCGAAGGCATCCGAGCCGGCATCGGGCTCGGTGATCGCCCACGCCGCAACCTTCTCCAGCGTCATCAGCTCCGGCAGCCACCGCTCCTTCTGCGCCAGGGTTCCGCGACTCATGATGGTTGCCGCACCGAGTCCCAGGCTGACCCCGATGGTGCTGAGCAGGCCGATGCTCACTCCAGCGAGCTCCGACACCATGACGGCAGCCATCGAGGCCTGTTCGCCGAGCGCGCCGATTCCCCCGGATTTCTCGCGGCTCTCACCCGAACCACGCTCACGCTCTTTGTCGAGCATGGTCTTGACCGCCTCGGCGGCCATCACGTCGAGACCGAACTCACTGAACAGCTTGCGCGCGAAGGGGTACGGCGACAGCTCACCGCTCTCCAGCCCGTCGAGATGCGGCCGGATCTCCTTGTCGATGAACTCACGGACCGTGTCGCGCATGATCACATCGGTGTCGGACCACTCGATCATGACGGCAACCGCCCAGCGATGTCGTCGATCTGCCACAGTCCGTCGGTCTCGATGGTCTCGACGTCATGCCAACCGGCCAGTTGCGAGATCGCCCCGCCCTGAACGGCGTACACCCGACCAGTGACCGGACACTTCTCCGTCGCGAGGTAGGCGACGAGCGGTGAGATGTTGGCCGGGCTGAACAGGTCGGCCTCTCCCTCGTCCTCGGGTTCGGCCATCAGCGCGCCCATCCCGGGGGTCGCCAGGGTGAGTCGGGTTCGAGCGATCGGCGCGATCGCATTCACCCGGACGCCGTAGCGTTCCAACTCGTCGGCGGCTACCAGAGTCAGCGCGGCGATCGCCGCCTTGGCCGATCCGTAGTTCGCCTGTCCGGCGTTCGGGATCGTGGTGCCCGAGCCGGATGCGGTGTTGATCACCGCTGCGTTGGGCTGATCTCCGGCCTTCGACTGCGCCTTCCAGTACTCGGCAGCATGGCGCAGCACCGAGAAGTGCCCCTTGAGGTGGACCGCGATCACCGCGTCCCAGTCGGATTCGGACATTGTCGGAATGAACCCGTCCCGCAGGATGCCGGCGTTGTTGACCACCACGTCGAGCCGGCCGAACTCGTCGATCGCCTGCTGGACCAAGGACTTCGCCCCGTCCCAGGTGGCAACGTTCGCGGTATTGACCACGGCCTTGCCGCCGGCAGCCTGGATCTCCGCGACCACGTCATGCGCCGGCCCGGCGTCTGTGCCCTCACCGGCATTGCTGCCGCCCAGATCGTTGACGACGACACTCGCGCCTTCCGACGCGAACAGCAGGGCATGTTCCCGCCCGATTCCACGACCCGCGCCGGTGATGACCGCGACGCGTCCTTCCAATGCACCCATCTGCTATGCCTCCTCGGCTATTTCGGCCAGGCCGTCGGTGATGACGAAATCGGAACCCCTGGCGGTTTCGAATGCGTATGTCGTGACCCCGTCGGACGACCCCTTCCGCCAGATGCGGGTCTCGAGGTCGTCGCCAGGGAGCACCATCTTGGAGAACCGCACCGCAAACCGCTTGAGCCGGTTCACATCCGATCCCGCGACTTCTGTGAGCACGGCCCACGACGTGAACGCCATGGTGCACAGGCCATGCGCGATGATGCCGGGCAGGCCCGCGTCGCGCGCCACCTCCTCGTCGAGGTGAATGGGCATCGGGTCGCCCGAAGCCGGGCTGTACCGGAATGTCTGGTCGTCGTCGACGTGCTGGACGACGGTCGCCACCGGGGCGCCGGCCCGCAAAGCCTCGTCGAAGCGGTGGGTCGGGCTCAACTCCCCCATCGTCTTGCCGGCATCGAAGCCCCGCACGAATGTGGTGACGTACTGCTCGTTGACCAGTTCGCCTTCCTCGGTGCGGCATTCGAGGTAGATCGCGGCCCGGGTACCGTTCTCCAGCCCCTCGTACCCGATCATCTTTCCGCGGGACACCAGCTTGTCGCCGGGCCGGATCGGCCGGTGGAAGTGGAAGTCCTGTTCACCGTGCACCACCCTCGGGATGAGTTCGACGGGTAGTACGTCGACGGCAGGAACCAGCAGCGCCTCGAACACTGGCACGATGGCGAACACCGGTGGGGCGATGTCACCGGACCGGTGCGCCGGAATGGGATCGTTGGTGGCCGCGGCGTACTCGGCGAGCCTCTCCCGGGTGACCTCGAACCGTTCCTCCTCGGTCCAGGTGTTCAGCCCGGAGTCGTCGAAGACCAGTTCTTCGTCCGTGGTGCTGTTCGCCGCGGTCATGCCGCCGCCGAGGCCAGCGCGTCGAGTGCGTCCAGGCTCTTGTCGAGCTGCTTGACCCCGTCCTTCTCCACGGCTTTGGCCAGCGCTCCCTTGACCAGGGCCCCTTCGAAATCGCCGGTGACGGTGAACCGGGATCCAGTGACTATCGGCTCGATCGTGAACGCGAACTTCGCCTTCACACCGGCCATCCCGGTGCCCGACAGCACCAGGCTGTTAGGCGCATCGACCGATTCGATGGTCCACTCGATCTTGTTCGCCATTCCGAGCATGACGATCTTGGCCGTGAGCCGGGCACCCTCGGTCAGCGTGGCCGGCGGCTCCTCCAACCACTTGTCGTGCACGGTGAACCACTTGTCCCACGTCTGTGGGTCCGACACGGTCGCCCACAGCGCATCAGGGCCGGCCGTCAGGTCGCGGGTTGCTTCGATATGTCCCATTGTCGATACTCCTTCGGTTTGGTTGGTCAACGGTCAGCCCGCTGGTAGGCGGTCACCACGGCGGCCCCGCCCAGGCCGATGTTGTGCTGCAGTGCGGCAGTGACGTTTTCCACCTGACGCTTGTCGGCGGAGCCGCGCAGCTGCCAGGTCAGCTCGGCGCACTGGGCCAGGCCGGTGGCACCGAGCGGATGCCCCTTGGAGATCAGTCCGCCGGACGGATTGACCACCCATCGACCGCCATAAGTGGTGTCGCCGTTGTCGATCAACTTCGGTGCCTCACCCTCGCCGCACAATCCCAGGGCCTCATAGAGCAATAGTTCGTTGGCACTGAAGCAGTCGTGCAGCTCGATCACCTGAAAATCGTCCGGACCGAGCCCGGACTGGTCGTAAACCTGCCGGGCCGCAGCGACATTCATGTGGTAGCCGATCAACGCTTTGCAGCTGTCGTCGAAGCTGTTCTCGAAGTCGGTGGTCATCGCCTGCCCGACGATCTCCACCGCTTGGCCGGCCAGCCCGTGCTTGTCGACGAAATCCTCGCTGGCCAGGATCGCCGCTCCGGAACCGTCCGAGGTCGGTGAGCACTGCAGCTTGGTCAACGGGTCGTAGATCATCCGCGAACCCAGGATGTCGTCCATGGTGTATTCGTCCTGGAACTGCGCGTACGGGTTGTTCACCGAGTGCTTGTGGTTCTTGTGGCCGATCTTGGCGAAATGTTCGGCGGTGGAGCCGAATTGCTTCATGTGCTCCCGGCCGGCCGCGCCGAACATCCACGGGGCGGGCGGAAACAGCACTTCGGAGATCTCGGCGAGCGCGAGGAAGTGCTTGGCCATCGGCTGTTCGCGATCGTCATATGTCGACCCGAGGGAACCGGGCTGCATCTTCTCGAAGCCCAGCGCCAGCGCGCACTCAGCCATGCCGCTGCGCACCGCGCGGGCAGCCAGGTACAGCGCGGTGGAACCGGTCGAACAGTTGTTGTTCACGTTGACGATCGGCAGGCCCGTCATCCCGAGCTCATAGACGGCGCGCTGCCCCGAGGTGGACTCGCCGTAGACGTAACCGACGTAGGCCTCTTGAACCTCGTGGTAGTCAATCCCCGCGTCCGCCAACGCCTTCGAGCCAGACTCGCGCGCCATGTCCGGGTAGTCCCACGCCGACCCGTCGTCGTTGACGCGGTGACCGGGCTTCTCGAACTTCGTCATTCCGACACCGATCACATACACCTTGTTGGGCATCAAACCCTCCCTTTCTGTGCGGTGCCAGAAACATACCAACTGGTTTGTATCTTTACAAGAGGCTCAAATGGGCCCATCTCATGGCGACGAATTGCCGGTAAACGGCCCGGCGCGGCCCTGCCTACGACGAGATTTCAGCAGTCAAGGTGTCGGAGAGCATGCGGCGCAGGTGCACACACACCCGGTCCCACCGCTTTCTTGTCCGCTTGGGATCGCGGTCGGCGAAACTCGACAACAGGATCCCCCGCAGGGCATCCATCGCGGTGTACGCCAGGTCACGCAGTTCTTTCTGCGCAGCCCGATCCGGGACCAATTGCGCAAGCGCACCGACCAAGGCGCCGGTGACGATCGGTTCGACGCGCTCGATCTGCGCGGCCAGCACCTCATCGGTCCGTGCGGCCACCCAGAGTTCCAGCGTCGCAACGAATACCGGTCCTTGGTGGGACTCCCACAAGTAGTCGAGCACCATCGAGGCGGCATCGGGACTCGCCGCCACCCGACCCAGATCGCGAACCGCGGCCTGGGCGCGCTGCTCGGCAAGATGTTCGATGGCCGCCACCACGAGGTCTTCCTTGGACCGAAAGTGGTGCACCTGGGCGCCGCGGGTGACACCGGCGACCTCGGCGACCCGCTGCGTGGTGGTGCCGGCGTATCCGTAGGTAACCAGGCACTCGACGGTGGCATCGAGCAGCCGGGTGCGCATCGCCGCGCTCCGTTCGGCCTGCGTGCGCCGCCCGCCGCGATTACCGACCACTTCCGACATCGACCGAATCCTAGTCGACCGCAGCAGCCACTCGGGCGTTCTTCACATACCAACTTGATTGCATGTTATTGACCCCGAATGGACCTACAACGTCGCCGGACGCAAGACCACGACACTCTTGGTACGCGACGCGCCGTCCTGCAGCAGTGCGATCACCTGACCATCGGGCGCGGTGGCCGCATAGACCCCGTCGATCCCGGCCGGCTCCAGGGCGCGCCCGTGCCGAGTGTCCTCGGTCTCCTCCACGCTCAGGTCCCGGCGCGGAAACCCGACCAGGCAGGCCTCGTCGAGTGAATAGCTCAGCCGGGCCAGCTCGGCAAGGTCGTCCAACGTGCGGGCCTCGCCCAGCCCGTAACGGCCCACCTTGGTGCGGCGCAGCGCCGTCAGGTGGCCGCCCACACCGAGCGCGACACCCACGTCGCGAGCCAGCGCCCGGATATAGGTACCCGACGAGCAGTCCACCTCGACGTCCACATCGACGAAATCGTCGACCCGCCGGGATGCGAGCACCTCGAACCGGTCGATCCGCACAGGCCGGGCAGCCAACTCGACTGTCTGTCCTTCGCGGGCCAACTTGTAAGCGCGCTGACCGCCGACCTTGATCGCACTCACCGCCGACGGCACCTGCTCGATGTCGCCCCGTAATGCCGCGACCGCGGACCCGATCTGCTCATCCGTCACGTGCGCGGCCGAAACCTCCTGCAGCACTTCACCTTCGGCATCCTCGGTGGTGGTGGTCTGTCCGAGTCGGATGGTCGCGGAATAGGACTTGTCGGTGGCGGTGAGAAGGCCGAGGATCTTGGTGGCGCGTTCGATGCCGACCACCAGCACCCCGGTCGCCATCGGGTCGAGGGTGCCGGCGTGGCCGACCTTGCGGGTGCCGAACAACCGACGGCAGCGCCCCACCACGTCGTGGCTGGTCATCCCGGCCGGCTTGTCGACGATCACCAAGCCCGGATCTGGGCCGCTCACAGCACGATCGCCGTCAGCGTCACGCCGTTGCGCACCGACCAGCGGCCGTCCAGAGCGGTCAGCGGCGGCCCGTGTTCGGCGGCGGGGTCGATGAGGACCTGGGACCGGAATGTTCCGGCCGTGCCCGTCCCGTCCACCCCGAACGTGATGTGGGCATCCTCGAACCCGAGCCATCGGTGCGTCAGCGGATACCAGGCCTTGTACGTCGCCTCCTTGGCACAGAACAGGATTCGATCCCAGTGCAGACCGTTGGGCAGCCCGCTGATCTCCGAGCGCTCCAACGGCAGCGAGATGGCACCCAGAACTCCGTCCGGCAGCACGTCATGCGGTTCGGCATCGATGCCGACCGACCGCACGCCACCGACGCGGCCCACCACCGCACCCCGGAAGCCCTGGCAGTGGGTCAGGCTGCCGACGATGCCCTCAGGCCAGCATGGTTCACCCTTGTCCCCCTTGAGGATCGGTACCGGGCCTACGCCCAGCTCACCCAATGCCCGGCGGGCGCAGTACCGCACCGTGGTGAATTCGTTGCGCCGCTTGGCCACCGCGCGAGACACCAGCGCCGCCTCCTCGGGCAGCGCCGGCAAGCCGGGCGGGTCGTCATACATCTCGGCCGCGGCGAGCGTATCCGGCATCGCGGGCAGCACCTGTCCCAACAACGTGTCGCTCATGCGCGCCTGGCCTTGATCCGTTCCTGCATCTGCTGCGCGTGGGCGCGCATCTCGGCGGTGATCTGGAAATGCCCGCCGAACTCGTTGAGATAACCGGGCGCGTAATCGGGGTCGGGCAAGATCTGGCGCAACCAGCGGAAGGGCTTGCGGCGACGCCACTCGCGCGGATAACCCACCGACACCTCTTCGAAGCGCACATCGTCGTACCAGGTGGTCCGCGGAATGTGCAGGTGACCGTACACCGAGCAGATGGCGTTGTAGCGGGTGTGCCAGTCCCTGGTGGCCGTCGTCCCGCACCACAGCGAGAACTCCGGGTAGAACATCGCATCGCAGGGTTCCCGAACCAGCGGGAAATGGTTGACCAGAACCGTGGGAGTCATCCAGTCCAGATCGTCGAGTCGCTTGCGGGTCGACTCCACCCGATCGCGGCACCACGCGTCGCGGGTCGCATACGGCTCGCTGGACAGCAGGAACTCATCGGTGCCGACCACATTGCGCTCCCGGGCGATGGCCAGCCCCTCACCCTTGGTGGACGCCCCCTCGGGCAGGAAGGTGTAGTCGTAGAGCAGGAACATCGGCACGATCGTGGCCGGGCCGCCCTGTTCGGTCCACACCGGGAAGGGGTGCTCGGGGGTGATCACGCCCATCTGATCGCACATGTCGACCAGATAGTCGTAGCGCGCCCGCCCGAAGATCTGCATCGGGTCTTTGTTGGTCGTCCACAGTTCGTGGTTGCCCGGAACCCAGATGACTTTGGCGAACCGCTTGCGCAGCAGGTCAAGAGCCCACCGGATCTCGTCGGTACGCTCTCCGACATCGCCGGCGACGATTAGCCAATCCTCGGGCGAGGCCGGGTACAACGACTCGGTGACCGGCTTGTTCCCGTTGTGCCCGGTATGCAGATCGCTGATCGCCCACAGGATCGGCTGCCGGTCCCTCGACTCGTGATCCATCACCACAGTTGCATCACCACAACGGACCAGCCTAACCGGGCGGCGGCGCTGCGCGCCGTTGACAACTAGAACAGGTTCTCGTTTATGGTCGAGTCCGTTGCGACCGACCGCTACACTCCCCGCAAGCCGGGGAACGTTTTGCCACCAAACGATGAGGGGGTGTGATGGCCGCCAAGTTGCGACTCCTGTCGGCGTCGACAGGGCTGGTTGCGGCGCTGGTGTCGGCGGTGATCGTAGGGTGGCAGTCGAACCCGACCGGCGGTGCGAGCGGTCCGCTTCACCTCGATGTCACCGATCTGCCGATGACCAACGTCTCCACGACGATCAAGTGGCCGGTCATCGAGACCACCGACCCGTCACCGTTCGACCCCTGCAACGACATCCCGTTCGACGTGGTCCAGCGGATCGGCCTGGCCGTCAGCCCACCGGAGCCCGAGGACAGCCTGCGGTGCCATTACGACGCCGGCAACTACCAGATGGCGGTCGAGGCCTTCGTGTGGCGCACCTACGAGCAGACCATCCCGCCCGACGCGGTCGAACTCGACATCGACGGGCACCGGGCCGCCCAGTACTGGATCATGAAGCCCACCGACTGGAACGACCGCTGGTGGACCACCTGCATGGTGGCGTTCAAGACCAGCTACGGCGTCATCCAGCAGTCGCTGTTCTACTCCCCCATCCATTCGCCGGACCGGCCCGACTGCCTGCAGACCAACCTGCAGCGGGCCCACGAACTGGCGCCCTACTACAAGTTCTGAGATGCACCGCGGTATGAGCAGCACGGTGACCGATCTCCGTAGCCTGGTCGCGTGAGCACATTCCGCCGGTACGCCGGTAAGGCCATCAGCAAGGTTCTGGGGCTACCGCCCCACGAGACCGACTTCACCGTGCGCCACGGGTTGCGGGTGCCGATGCGCGACGGCGTCGAACTCGTCGCCGACCACTACGCGCCCGTCACCGACCGTCCCGCAGGCACGCTGCTGGCGCGCGGGCCCTACGGCCGTCGCTTCCCGTTCTCACCGGTGTTCGCTCAGGTCTACGCGGCCCGCGGTTATCACGTGGTGTTGCAGAGTGTGCGCGGCACCTTCGGCTCCGGCGGGCGGTTCACCCCGATGGTCCACGAAATGGCCGACGGCGCCGACACCGTGGCCTGGCTGCGGGACCAGCCGTGGTTCACCGGGTCGTTCGCCACGGTGGGGCTGTCGTACCTCGGTTTCACCCAATGGGCGCTGCTGGCCGATCCGCCGCCGGAGATGAAAGCGGCCGTGATCACCGTCGGCCCGCACGATTTCAGCGAATCAGCTTGGGGCACCGGATCCTTCACGCTCAACGACTTTCTGGGCTGGAGTGCGATGGTGGCCCGTCAAGAAGAGCCGGGTGTGGTCCAGGCGCTGGCCCGCCAACTGCGAGGACCGGCCGAACTGGCCAAGGCGACCGCCGGGTTGCCGATGGGCTCGGCCAGCCGCCGGCTGCTGGGCGCCGGTGCCCCATGGTTCGAATCCTGGCTGGAACACCCCGAACGTGACGATCCGTTCTGGGATTTGCTGCGGTTCGATGAAGCGCTGCAACACGTCGAGGTGCCCATTCTGCTGCTCAGCGGGTGGCAGGACCTTTTCCTGGGCCAGACGCTGGAGCAGTACGAGCAGCTGCACCGGCGCAACGTCCCGGTGGCATTGACCGTCGGTCCGTGGACGCATACGCAACTGTTGACCAAGGGACTCACCACAGTGGTCGGCGAGTCCCTGGACTGGCTGGGCACCCATCTGGCGGGCGACGGCCAAAGCGACCGCAGCGCCGTCCGCATCCATGTCAACGGCCACGGCTGGGTGGACCTGGCCGACTGGCCGCCGGCCATGCCCGAGCATGAATTGCTCCTGCAGCCGGCGGGGCGCCTGGGCGACTCGGTGCCACCGGACACGTCACCGAGTTCCTCGTTCACCTATGACCCCGCCGACCCGACACCCACCGTCGGCGGCCGGCTGTTGGCCGCTACCGGCGGTTACCGCGACGACACTCGCCTGGCCCGGCGCAAGGATGTGCTGACCTTCACCGGTGACCCGCTTGCCGCCGACCTCTACCTGGCGGGCAGCCCGGTCGTCGAGCTGGCGCACAGCTGCGACAACCCTCATCACGACATCTTCGTCCGGATCAGCGAGGTGGATGCAAAGGGCCGGTCCCGCAACGTATCCGACGGATTCCGCCGGTTGAACGGTCACACCGGACCGGTGCGCCTGGAGTTGGACGCGGTCGCACACCGCTTTCAGGCGGGGTCACGCATCAGGGTGATGATCGCCGGTGGCTCGCACCCGCGGTTCGCCCGCAATCTGGGTACCGCCCAGCCCCCGATCTCCGGCTCCGAGCTGGTTTGCGCCACCCATACCGTGTATCACGGCGAGGGTGGACTGTCGCGGGTCGTGCTGCCGGCCGGGCCGGTACCGCCGTCAGCCGACTGAGGTCCGCACCCGATCGGCGACGTCACGCAACAAGGCGTCGTCGTGCACCGGTGGGCCCCAATCCGCAGGCACTGGCAGCTCGACCCAGCTCTTGCACCCGGCGAACTCGGGTGTGCGGGCCAGCCGGACCGGCGGGCGCAGCGGGCTGACCTGGACCACCAGCACGGTCAGGCGGTGCTTGGGACGGAAATCGAGCCGGTCGGCGCGCACCGATTCGGCGGTCCAGATGTGCAGATCGGCGAGTTCATCGATCGACTCCGGGTGGTTGAC
Source organism: Mycobacterium sp. DBP42 (assembly GCF_005924235.1). NCBI lineage: Bacteria > Bacillati > Actinomycetota > Actinomycetes > Mycobacteriales > Mycobacteriaceae > Mycobacterium > Mycobacterium sp. DBP42. The sequence continues at coordinate 188,581 of NZ_VCMY01000006.1, read as the reverse complement.
CTCCACTGCGGCAACCACTTTCGCACCGGCTCGAATGGTCACCGCATCCTCGGTGCTGTCCTGGGCAGCGGCGTCGAGCAGATCGGCGTGTTCTGGCCGCACCCGTTCGGCTTGGCTGTGCGCCACCGTCGGGAACAGAACGAACTCCGGCGCGGCCACCGAGAATCGTTTCTCGTGGATACCGCCCTTGCGCAACAGCACGCTCTGACGACCGTCCAGCAGGGCGTGTACGGCCGCGCTCCACTCTTTCAGTGCCGGGAGGGTCGCCAGGCTGTGGGTCACTTCGCAGCCAGCCGGGCCCGGACCTCCGGGCGGCGCAGTGGCGGGACGGACTTTGGCGGTTGCCGGCGCGGGGCCAGCCCGTCGAGCAGCCGGGTGGTCGTGGCGGTGACCTCGGCGACGGCGGTCTCGAACGCCTCGATGTTGGCCCCGCTCGGGCGGGTGATGCCGCTGACCTTGCGTACGTATTGGCGGGCGGCGGCCTCGATCTCTTCGTCGGTGGCAGCGGGCTCAAGACCACGCAGCTCCGTGATATTGCGGCACATGACACCAGAGTAGGCGCCAGATCGCGGCACGATAGATTGATCCAATGAGTGATGACGTACTGCTGATCGACACCATCGACCGGGTCCGCACCCTGACCCTGAACCGGCCCGGGTCCCGCAACGCCCTGTCGTCGCGGCTGCGCACGGAGTTCTACCGGGCATTGCGCGACGCCCAGGCCGACGAGGGTGTCGATGTCGTCATCCTGACCGGCGCCGATCCGGTGTTCTGCGCGGGCCTGGATCTCAAAGAACTCGGCGACACCACCGAGCTGCCCGACATCTCCCCCAAGTGGCCGGCCATGACCAAGCCGGTGATCGGCGCGATCAACGGCGCCGCCGTCACAGGCGGTCTGGAACTGGCGCTGTACTGCGACGTCTTGATCGCCTCCGAGCAAGCCAAGTTCGCCGACACCCATGCGCGGGTCGGGCTGCTGCCGACCTGGGGCCTGAGCGTACGTCTGCCGCAGAAGGTCGGCGTGGGCATGGCCCGGCGGATGAGCCTGACCGGCGACTACCTCTCGGCCACCGAGGCGCTGCGCGCCGGATTGGTCACCGAGGTGGTCCCCCACGACGAGCTGCTGCCCACGGCTCGCAAGGTGGCCGCCTCGATCGTCGCCAACAACCAGGCTGCCGTACGGGCCCTGCTCGCCTCCTACCACCGCATCGACGAGTCGCAGACAAATCAGGGGCTGTGGATCGAAGCGGCCTCTGCGCGTGAGTGGATGGCGACGGCCAGCGGTGACGACATCGCGGCCAGCCGCAGCTCGGTCATCGAACGGGGACGCGCGCAGGTGCGCTGACCCGCTCTTTGTCACTCTGGGGTGGCAGTCGAGGTCGAGCGCCACCCCAGCGTGACAAACGGGTCTTGTTCAGCCGGATTCCTCGGGGGCCCGCTGCTCGACGAGCCAGCCATTTCCGTTCTGATCGGCGGCGAGTTCCTCCACGCTCATTCCGTCGACGAGCCGGTCCAGCGCCCCGATCATCGTTTCGCATTCGCGCGCCGGATGGTCTTTGGGGCAACGCAGTGCATGCATCAGAAACTGTTGTGCCCCTTGCGCTTGCGCGATCACCCGATCCAGTGCGGCGATCTGCTCCCGCACCGTCTCACGCCACTGCTCACTCGGTGCATCCAGCACCGCGGCCGCGGTGTCCAGTGGAAGACCCAACCGGTTCACGATCTTGAGCAGTGCCAGCCGGCGAAGCTCCTCGGGGCCGTACATCCGCTTGCCGGCCCGCCGCAACCGCGGGGACACCAGGCCACGTTCGTCGTAGTAACGCAACGCCGAGGGACTCATCTGCAACCGCGCCGCGGCCTCCCCGATCGGAATCACGTCCATGCCGCCATTTGACTTCAAGCCGCCTTGAACCGGCAAGGTCTACCTATGAACGCCGCACGTGCGATCAATCACCATGCCGACCACCCTGGGTTCGCGGGGGTCACCGGGGTGCTGTGCGCGGTGGCCTTCCTGCTGGTGGGTCGGGCAAAGGCCAGGATGGCCGCCGACGTCGCGCGGATCTCGCCCCAGGACCATGTGGTCGATGTGGGCTGCGGTCCCGGTACTGCCGCCCGCGTGGCTGCGCGACGTGGTGCGCGAGTCACGGGCGTGGACCCCGCCTCGGCAATGCTGCGCGTGGCGCGGCTGGTGACCCCGCGGCGCATGCCCATCACCTGGAGTGTGGGCTGTGCCGAAACCCTGCCGGTGGCCGACGGGTCGGCGACGGTGGTGTGGGCGTTGGCCACCGTGCATCACTGGCAGGACGTCGGTGCGGCGGTGACCGAGGCCCGCCGCGTGCTGGCACCGGGTGGGCGATTGATCGCCATCGAACGCCAATCGCCCGACGACGCAACCGGATTGGCCAGCCACGGCTGGACACGGCAGCAGGCCGAGTCGTTCGGCGCGTTGTGCCGCGAGACCGGATTCGACGACGTTTCGGTGTCCGAGAGTGGCAGCGGCAAGGGGGCCGTCTGGGTGGTGTGCGGTACCCGCCGCTGATTCAGGCCGCCCCCGGCACCAGCCAGCGTCCGGAGAAGGCGCGCCGGCCCACGAAGATCAGCCGCAACACCATGAATGTGCTCAGGCCCGACCAGATGCCGAACAGCCCCCAGCCGTAGATCAGTGACAGCCAGATCAGCGGGAGAAAGCCGATGAGCGCGCTGGCCAGCGTGGCGTTACGCATGAACTTCGCATCGCCCGCGCCCAGTAGCACGCCGTCGAGTGCGAACACGATGCCGGCCACGGGCAATTGAGCCACCATGAACCACCACGGCACCCCGATGGCGGTCAACACCGACTCATCGTCGGTGAACACCGTCGGCAGCACGGACGAACCGACGGCGAACACCACGGCCAGCGCCACCCCGGCCAGGGTGGAGAACAGTGTCACCCGCCCGGCCACGCTCTTGGCATGTACGAGCTGGCCGGCCCCCAGCGCCGCACCCACCAGTGACTGCGCGGCGATGGCCAACGAATCAAGAACCAGGGCCAGGAAACTCCACACCTGTAGCACCACCTGGTGCGCCGCCACCGAGGCCGCACCGAATCGCGCGGCCACCGCGCCTGCGGACAGGAAACACGCCTGGAAAGCCAGGGAGCGCAGGAGCAGGTCCCGGCCCATGGTCAACTGTGCCCGCAGCACCGCGGGCCGCACCCGCAACGCCGCCTTCTCGATCACCAGGGCACGGAGAAACAACACCGCCGCCACCCACTGCCCCGCCAGGTTCGCCCACGCTGAGCCCGGCAACTCCAGCCGGGGCAGACCTAGCCAGCCGTACACCAGCAGCGGGCACAGCACCGCCGACACCGCGAACCCGAACACCACATAGCGCAGCGGTCGGACGGTGTCCTGCACCCCGCGCATCCAGCCGTTGCCGGCCAGCGAGACCAGGATCGCCGGGGCGGCCAGGATTGCGATCCGCAGCCAGGGCAGTGCGGCGCCGGCGATATCGGAACGGCCGGCGATCGCCGCGAGCAGCGGCACCGCCGCGGCTTGCACCACCACGATGATCAGCAGTCCGAGCCCGAGGGCGAGCCAGGTGGCCTGAACGCCTTCACCGACCGCTGACTCGCGGTCACCTGCCCCGTACATCCGGGCCGAGCGTGACGTGGTGCCGTAGGACAGGAACGTGCCCTGCGAGTTGACCAGGCCCAAGATCAGACCACCGATGGCCAGCCCGGCCAGGGCGAGTGCACCGAGACGCCCGACGACGGCGATGTCGAAGAGCAGATAGACGGGCTCGGCCGCCAGGACCCCGAGCGCCGGGAGCGCCAGACCGGCGATGCGACGGGTGGTGGCCGGCGCGACGGGGATGTCGCCTTCCGGCTCAACCATGTCGGCTACGCAAGGCGTCCCTGACGCAGTCAGGCAAGAGCCGCCGCCAGCGCCTGAACGACGTCATCGGCCGGGCCCGCCGCCGAATACCCGGCCGCGTGCGGGTGGCCACCGCCCCCGAACGAGCTGGCGACAGCGGCGAGGTTCAGCGACTTCGCCCGCATCGAAACCGACCAATGTTGCGGCTCGATCTCTTTGAACACCGCGGCGACCTCGGCCTGTTGCGTGGTACGCACGATGTCGACGATGCTCTCCACTTCCTCCGGCCGGGCGGTGGACCACTCGTCATGCGGCACAACGGCATACACGAGCCCGCGGCCGCCGACCGCCTCCGGCAACAGGCGCGCCGATGCCAGCACCCGGGACAGCATCGGTAGCCACGCAAACGGGTGGGTGTCGAGCAGTGCGCGGCTGATCGAGGCGTTGTCAACCCCGAGCTCGACCAACCGGGCCGCCAGCCGGTGCGCCCGGGCGGTGGCCCAGCGGAACGAGCCGGTGTCGGTGGTCAGCCCGGCATACAGGCAGTGCGCCACCCGTTTGTCGATGGGCTTGTCCCAGGCGTCGAGAAGCTCGGCCACCAGCATCGTGGTGGAGTCCGCCGTCGGATCCACGTAGTTGGCGGTACCGAACAGCTGGTTGGACGCGTGATGGTCGATGACCAGTACCTCGCGACCCTCGCCGGCCAGTCCGGCCAGCGCGCCGAGTCGATTGACACCCGGAATATCCACCGTGACAACGAGATCCGCGTCATCCCGGATGGCGTTGGGAGCGACCATCAGATGCCCGCCCGGCAGGGTCTGCAAGGACTCGGGCAGCTGGTCGGGGGCCGCGAAGGCGACCTCGACCTGTTTACCCGCGTCGTCGAGCACCTGCGCCAGCGCCAGGCCGGCGCCGATGGTGTCGGCGTCGGGATAGACGTGGCACACGACGCTGATGCTCGCCGCATCAGAGAGGAGGCCGGCTGCCGCACGCGCGTCGACACGCAGACCGGAAGGGCGCCCATTGGGAGCCCCCGAATGAGCCGTATCAGTCATCCGTTCGATCGCGGTCACCGGCATCCTCTGTGTCTGCCCCGTCGGCAAGGGAGTCCATGCTCTCCGCCCCGCTCACACGGTACGGGTCTTCGTCGCCGGCGTGCTTGGCGCCCTCCCGAACCCTCGCCAGATCCTCGTCGGCGGCCCGTGCCCGGGCCAGCAGCTCCTCCATCCGGTGTGCCGCGTCGGGCACAGTGTCGCGGACGAACGCCAGGGTCGGGGTGAATCGCACCCCGGTCCCGGCGCCCACCTTGGACCGCAACACGCCCTTGGCCTTCTCCAGCGCCGCCGCCGCACCGGCATAGTCCGGTTCGTCTTCGAGCGACGACCCCATCACCGTGTAGTACAGCGTGGCATCGTGCAGATCACCCGACACCTTCGCATCGGTGATGGTGACCCCCGCCAGGCGGGGATCCTTGATCTCATACTCGATCGCCGAGGCGACGATGGTGGAGATCCGCTTGGCGAGCCTCTTCGCACGTGCTGGATCAGCCATTTATATCGCCGTGCCTACACACGCTGCTTTTCCACCAGCTCGTACGTCTCGATGACGTCGCCTTCCTTGATGTCGGAGTAGGTCAGCGTCAAACCGCATTCGTAGCCCTCGCGCACCTCGGTGGCGTCGTCCTTCTCGCGCTTGAGCGAGGACACCGTGAGGTTTTGCGCAACCACTGTGTTGTCACGCAGCAGCCGGGCCTTGGCGTTGCGGCGCATGATGCCCGAGGTGACCAGGCAGCCCGCGATGTTGCCGACCTTGGACGACCGGAAGATCGCCCGGATCTCGGCGCGGCCGAGCTCCTTCTCCTCGTACACCGGCTTGAGCATGCCCTTGAGCGCGGCCTCGATCTCGTCGATGGCCTGGTAGATCACCGAGTAGTAACGGATCTCCACACCCTCGCGGTTGGCCAGCTCGGTCGCCTTGCCCTCGGCACGGACGTTGAACCCGATGATGATCGCGTCCGAGGCCGAGGCCAGGTTGACGTTGGTCTCGGTGACACCACCGACACCGCGGTCGATGACCCGCAGCTCCACTTCGTCGTCGATCTGGATGCCCATCAAGGCTTCCTCGAGGGCTTCGACCGTACCGGCGTTGTCGCCCTTGAGGATCAGGTTCAGCTGGCTGGTTTCCTTCAGCGCCGAATCCAGGTCTTCCAGGCTGATCCGCTTGCGGCTGCGCGCGGCCAGGGCGTTGCGCTTGCGCGCGCTGCGCCGGTCGGCGATCTGGCGGGCGATGCGGTCCTCGTCGACAACCAGGAAGTTGTCACCGGCACCCGGCACCGACGTGAAGCCGATGACCTGGACCGGACGCGAGGGCAGCGCCGCTTCGACGTCGTCGCCGTGCTCGTCGACCATGCGGCGGACGCGACCGTAGGCATCGCCGGCCACCACAGAGTCGCCGACTCGCAGCGTGCCGCGCTGGATGAGCACCGTGGCCACCGGGCCGCGACCGCGGTCCAGGTGTGCCTCGATCGCCACACCCTGGGCCTCCATGTCGGGGTTGGCCCGCAGGTCCAGGGCTGCATCGGCGGTCAGCACGACCGCTTCCAGCAGCGCCTCGATGTTGGTGCCCTGCTTGGCGGAGATGTCGACGAACATGGTGTCGCCGCCGAAGTCCTCGGCCACCAGGTTGTACTCGGTCAGCTGCGCCCGGATCTTGGCCGGGTCGGCGCCTTCTTTGTCGATCTTGTTGACCGCCACCACGATCGGCACCTCAGCGGCCTGCGCGTGGTTGATGGCCTCCACCGTCTGCGGCATGACGCCGTCGTCGGCGGCGACCACCAGGATCGCGATGTCGGTGGCCTTCGCACCACGGGCTCGCATGGCGGTGAACGCCTCGTGACCCGGGGTGTCGATGAAGGTGATCGGCCGGACGGTGCCGTCCAGGTCGACCTCGACCTGGTAGGCGCCGATGTGCTGGGTGATTCCGCCGGCCTCGCCCTCGCGGACGGTCGCGTTTCGGATGGTGTCCAGCAGTCGGGTCTTGCCGTGGTCGACGTGACCCATGACGGTGACCACCGGCGGGCGGACCTCCAGAGCGGACTCGTCGCCGGCATCTTCCCCGTAGGTCAGATCGAAGGACTCCAGCAGCTCGCGGTCCTCGTCCTCGGGCGAGACGACCTGCACCTTGAAGTTCATCTCGCTGCCGAGCAGTTCCAGGGTGTCGTCACCGACGGACTGGGTCGCGGTGACCATCTCGCCGAGGTTGAACAGCGCCTGGACCAATGCGGCCGGGTTGGCGTCGATCTTCTCGGCGAAGTCGCTCAGTGACGCGCCGCGGGCCAGCCGGATGGTCTCACCGTTGCCCTTGGGCAACCGCACACCACCGACGACGGGCGCCTGCATGTTCTCGTATTCGGCGCGTTTCGCCCGCTTCGACTTGCGACCGCGCTTGGGGGCACCGCCGGGACGACCGAACGCGCCGGCCGCGCCACCGCGCTGGCCGGGACGACCGCCGCCACCACCGGGACGACCCCTGAAGCCGCCGGCGGGCGCGCCGCCGCCACCGCCGCCGGCACCGCCACCGCGGTAGTTACCGCCGCCACCACCGGGACGACCGCCGCCACCGGCACCGCCGGGACGGGGGCCACCGCCAGGACGCGGACCGGGGCGCGGGCCACCACGGCCGGGAGCACCGGCACCTGCCGGTCGCGGCGGCATGTTGCCGGGCGACGGGCGCGGGCCACCGCCGGGACGCGGGGCACCGGGCCTGGGCTGCGGACGTGGGATGGGCCGCTCAACGGGCTGCTGCGAGGAGAACGGGTTGTTGCCGACCCGCGGGGCACGTGGGGCCGGCTTCGGGGCGCCGGACGCCGGACCCGGACGCGGGCCGGGCGTGGCACCGGGAGTGGGCCGGGGACCGGGCGTGGCGCCCGGAGTCGGCGCGCCGGGGGCGCCAGGCGCCGCGGCTGCCGGTGCGCTCGGTGCGGCCGGAGGCTGCGGAGCGGCGGGCTTGGGTGCCGCGGGCCGTGGAGCAGCCGGAGCGGCCTCAGCGGCGGGCGCCTTGGGTTCGGCCTCCGGAGCCGCGGGAGCGGCGGGCTTGGCCGGCGCCGGCTTGGGCGCACCGGGCTTGGGTGCCGCGGGTGCGGCCCCAGAGGTGCCCTGCGGGCGGGGCTTGTCTTCGGTCTTCTTGCCGCCGGCCTTTGCGCCGAACGATTCGCGCAGCCGACGCGCGACCGGCGCCTCCACCGTGGAGGACGCCGACTTGACGAACTCGCCCTGCTCCTTGAGCTTGGCTAAGAGTTCCTTGCTGGTGACACCGAGTTCCTTCGCCAACTCGTGTACACGGGCCTTACCTGCTGCCACTACATCTCCTCGTCTGGAGGCAACAGCGGTGGTAGGCGCCGCGCCTCGGGTTTAGCTATGACGCATGGTCATCGGGACTTCACGGTGTGCTCATGTTCTTCGCTACCTGTTCTGTTGCCGGGGTATCGGGCTCATCGAGATGTTCGGCGAACTTCTCGACGTACTCGATCACCGCGGATGTATCCGGTGAACCGGTGAGTCGCAACGCTCGGACGAAGGCTCGTCGCCGCACTGCCATCTGCGCGCACTGCTGGTCGGGGTGCAGCCACGCACCACGCCCTGGCAGGCTTGCCGCAGGATCAACGGTTACGGAACACGTCCCGTTCCCGTCGGTCACCGCGACCACTCGGAGCAACTCGGCGGCCAACTCTCGCTTCCGACACCCGACACAGGTCCGCACTGGTCCGACCGATGTGTCGGAGGTGCTTCGAGGCGTCAGAGCCGGAGTCTCGCGCTGGATCACGGCTGAGTCTACCGCCCCATGGGCTGTGGTCCGAAACGCCGGTCACTACTGTCAGTCGTGTACCGCCCCGTGCCGCACGTCATGTTCGGGCTGCGGCGCCGCATCGCTGCGGATATCGATGCGCCAACCGGTGAGCCGAGCCGCCAACCTGGCATTTTGACCTTCCTTGCCGATCGCCAGGGACAGCTGGAAGTCCGGCACGATCACCCGCGCCGCACGCGCGGCCTCATCGATCACCGACACCGAGACCACCTTGGCCGGTGACAGGGCGTTCGCGACGAATCGCGCCGGGTCCTCGTCGTAGTCGATGATGTCGATCTTCTCGCCCGACAATTCACTCATCACGTTGCGCACCCGCTGGCCCATCGGGCCGATACACGCGCCCTTGGCGTTCAGGCCGGGCACCCGCGAGGCCACCGCGATCTTGGAGCGATGCCCGGCCTCCCGGGCCACCGCCACGATCTCCACGGACCCGTCGGCAATCTCGGGCACTTCCAGCGAGAACAGCTTGCGGACCAGGTTCGGGTGGGTGCGTGAGAGCGTGATCAACGGCTCACGGGCCCCCCGCGTGACGCCGACGACGTAGCAACGCAGCCGGTCGCCGTGTTCGTAGCGCTCCCCCGGCACCTGTTCGGCGCTGGGGATCACCCCTTCGGATCCCTTGGTCTCGCTACCCATCCGTACGACGACCAACCCGCGGGCGTTGGCCCGGGCGTCGCGCTGGATCACTCCGGCGACGATGTCTCCCTCGTGGGCCGCGAATTCCCCGTAGGTTTTCTCGTTCTCGGCGTCGCGTAGCCGCTGCAGGATCACCTGCCGGGCGGTGGTCGCCGCAATCCGGCCGAATCCCTCAGGTGTGTCGTCCCATTCGTGCAGGAGGTTGCCGTCGGCGTCGGTCTGGCGGGCGATCACCTTGACGACACCGGTCTTTCGGTCGACGTCGATCCGGGCGTCGGGCTCATGCCCTTCGGTATGGCGATACGCGGTGAGCAATGCCGACTTGATGGTCTCGACGACCACATCCACGGTGATGCCCTTGTCGGCCTCTATCGCATGCAGCGCCGCCATGTCGATGTTCATTCGCCGGCCCCCTTCCCGGTTTCTCCCGACAGTTCCAATTCACGTCGGTTTGGAGGTGAAAACTCCACTTGCACAACAGCTTTGGCAATATCTGCAAGAGCGAGTTCACGGACGGCCAGCTCCCGGCCTTCCGGCACCACAACCCTCAGCACCGAGCCATCGGTTTCCCCCAGCCTGCCGGTGAACACCGAACCGTCGGCCAGCGTCAGTTCAGCCTTCCGTCCGCGGGCGCGGCGAAAATGTTTGGCCTTGGTCAGCGGCCGGTCCACACCCGGAGAGGTGACGTCGAGCACATACGGCGTGTCGCCCTGCGCCAGCTGGTCGAGCAGCTCCGAAGCCGTTCGCGCCAGCCCTGCCAGGGCATCGAGATCGAGGCCCTCGTCACCGTCGGCGATCACGGTGATGCGGGGCGGGCGAGCGGATGCGTCGACCACGACATCGTCGATTTCGTAACCGGCGCGCGCGAACTCGCCGTCAAGTAGCTCGATCACCTGCGTCTGCGACGGCAAATCCGCAGACCGCAACTTTGGATCCGGTGCCACGGCGAGCTCCTCATCTTGAATTGTCTCCGACACAAATCCCAGGGCCAGCCACCTGGATCGGCCCTGGAATCGCCTATTCACGATACGCCAGGCCCGCCCCAGCAACCGCCAATCGAAGACTGGTGTGTGGCGAATGTCGTCTCCCGGGCCGGCGCCGACCGGTCGGCGCGGCGTCAGGCAGGTGCGGCAGCAATGGCAGGATGTTCACGTGCCGAGCGCCCATGCAGACATCAGCCGGCGGCGCGTACTGCTCTCGGCCGCGGCCCTGGCCCTGTTGGGGACCACCGCTGCCGCATGCGGTACGACGACGCCTCAGCCCGAAGTGGACGACTTGACCGAGCAGTGGGACCGCGCGCGGGCCGACAGTGCATTGGCTGCCGATGTGGCGGCCGCCCAGCCGCCGCAGTCGCCGGTGAACCGGGCCTTGGACGCGGTGGCCGGCGATCGGACTGCCCACGCCAAGGCCTTGTCGGAGGAGTTGGCCCGGATAACGGGTTCAGCACCCGCGGAAACCGCCACCAGCACCCCCCGGAGAGCGGCCGAGACCACCCCGGGCACCCGAGCGGACGGGTCCGCACCGAGGGTCGACGACGTCGTCGACGCGCTCAAAGAGTCCGCGGACAGCGCCGCGGGTCTGGCCCGCACGCTCTCCGGCTATCGCGCCGGCCTGCTCGGATCGATCGCCGCCTCGTGTACGGCGGCCTACACCGTCGCATTGGGAGGTGCACAGTGACCTCGCCGGGATCACGCTCGACGACCTCGCCCAGCCGTCCGACCACTGCCGCCGATGCCGCCCTCTTCGACGCCGTTGCCGTGGAGCACGGAACGATCTACGGCTACGGGCTGGTTTCGGCCCATTCGAGGCCCGAGGACAACGCCCTGGTGGCCACGGCGATGGCCGAACACCGTGCGCGCCGCGAATCGGCCATCGTGATGCTCGAAGCCCGCTCGGTCACGCCCCCGCTACCGGCGGCCGGTTATCAATTGCCCTCGCCGGTGACCGATCCGACCGACGCCGCCAACCTCGCGATACGCATGGAAGAGGACTCGTCGGTGGCCTGGCGGGCGGTGCTCGAACAGGCCACCAGCGCCGAGGATCGCGCGTTCGCGGTGGCGGCGCTGTCTGAGACTGCCGTCGCGGCGGCCAAGTGGCGCGCGGTCGCGAACGCCTGGCCGGTGACGGCGGCCTTCCCCGGCGGCGGCGAGTAACCGGTGAACCGGCGGCCCCGGCCACCGACTTCTACACCTGGGCTGTTGCCGGGCGCACTCAGGGCAGCCCCAGTGTAGGAATCGGCAAACCCGGGTCAGACCCCCAGCGCGGCCGAGATCTCGGTGGCCGCGTCGTCGACGGCGATCGCGCGGTTCTCCCCGGTGAACCGGTTGCGCAGCTCCACCACGCCGTCGGAGAACCCGCGCCCGACCACCACGATCCACGGCATGCCCAACAACTCGGCGTCCTTGAACTTCACGCCCGGCGAGGCCTTGCGATCGTCGAACAACACCTCATGACCGAGCCGGTCCAGCGCCGCGACCAGTTCGGTCGCCCCGGTCCGTGCGGCTTCGTCCTTGTTGGCCACCACCACGTGCACGTCGAAAGGCGCGACCGACGCCGGCCAGCGCAGGCCGAGTTCGTCGTGCTGCTGCTCGGCGATCACCGCGACCATGCGGGACACCCCGATGCCGTACGAACCCATCGTGAGCCGCACCGGCTTGCCGTCCTCGCCGAGCACATCGGCGGTGAAGGCATCGGCGTACTTGCGGCCCAGCTGGAAGATGTGACCGATCTCGATGCCCCGCGCCGAGGTCAGCACCCCGGCCCCGTCGGGAGACGGGTCACCGTCGCGGATCTCGGCCGCCTCGATCGTGCCGTCCGGGGTGAAGTCACGGCCGGCCACCAGGCCGACCACGTGTTTGTTGGGCGCGTCGGCTCCGGTGATCCACGCCGTGCCGTCCACCACGCGCGGATCGACGAGGTAACGAACCTCGTTGTCCTGCAAAGCCTTCGGGCCCACATAACCCTTGACCAGGAATGGGTTCTTGGCGAAGTCGGCATCATCGAGCAGAGCGAACTCGGCCGGCTCCAGCGCAGCCCCCAAGCGCTTCTCGTCGACCTCACGGTCGCCGGGCACGCCGACGGCCAGCAGCTCCCACTCGCCGCCGGGCTCACGGGTCTTGAGCAGCACGTTCTTCAGGGTGTCGGCGGCGGTCACCTCACGCCCCGAGAACTGCGGCAGCTCAGCCGAATTGGCCCAACCGACCAGTGTCGCGATGGTCGGGGTGTCCGGGGTGTCGCGTACCTGCGCCGGGGGCTGCCCCTCGATCGGCAGCGGCACCGGCGCCCGGGTGACCACGGCTTCGACGTTGGCGGCGTACCCGGATTCCAGGCACCGCACGAACGTGTCCTCGCCGACCTCACTTTCGGCCAGGAACTCCTCGGAGGCGCTGCCGCCCATCGCGCCTGAGACCGCGGACACGATCACGTAGCGCACCCCGAGGCGCCCGAAGATCTTCTGGTAGGCCTCTCGGTGGGCGTGGTAGGCGTTCTTGAGCCCGTCTTCGTCGACGTCGAACGAATACGAGTCCTTCATCACGAACTCGCGGCCCCGCAGAATGCCTGCGCGCGGTCGTGCCTCGTCGCGGTATTTGGTCTGCACCTGGTACAGGATCGCCGGGAAGTCCTTGTAGGAGGAGTACTCCCCCTTGACCGTCAGCGTGAAGATCTCCTCGTGCGTCGGCCCGAGCAGATAGTCGTTGCCTCGGCGGTCCTGCAGCCGGAAGAGGGTGTCGCCGTATTCGGTCCACCGGTTGGTGGTCTCGTACGGGCCGCGCGGCAGCAGCGCGGGCAGCAGGATCTCCTGGCCGCCGATCGCGTTCATCTCCTCCCGCACGATCGTCTCGATGCGGCGTAGCACCCGCAGACCCAGCGGCAGCCAGCTGTAGATGCCGGGGCCGACCGGCCGGACGTAACCGGCCCGGATCAGCAACTTGTGGCTGGGCACCTCGGCGTCGGCGGGGTCGTCGCGCAGGGTTCGCAGGAACAGCTCGGACATGCGGGTGATCACAGGCGACAACCTTAAGGCGTGTCTTCAGTCACGGCCCTGCCAGGTACAGATGCAGGCCTCGTTGCCCTCTGCGTCGGCCAGTACCCAGAAGCGCGGTGCCACGCGGTCACTGAGCAACCGGCCGCCGGCGGCCAGCGCCGCCTCCACGCGGGCCTGCGCCGCGTCGTGGGTGACGTCGATGTCGAGATGGATCCGATTGCGTTGCGGCCGGGGCGCATCCATCTGCTGAAACCAGATGGCCGGGCCGCGGCCGAACGGATCGACGAGCCCGGCGTTGAGGTCCGCATCGCCCGGCTCATCGACATAGCCGGTGACGGCCTTCCAGAACGGCCGGACGGCACCGATGTCGAGGGCGTCGATCGCGATCTCCATCGCCTGGATGGCGCCGGCCCCGGTGGTCTGCTCGAAGCCACGCGCGGCCAGCGCATGGGACACCTCGCGGGCCAGCGCCAGGTCGCGCCCCGTGGCCGCCTGGGCGTCGCGCGTGCGCAGTCGCAGCACCGCCCGATCGGCGCGGATGTCGATCGAGAGATGGCCCGACGCGTCGGAACCGGCCGCGTGCACCGCGTGAGAGGCCGCCGCGATCGCGTCGGCCATCGAAGGCACCAGCACCTCGGTGTAGACGGCTCCCAGAACCAGGCGCCAGCCCAGCGGACCGACGGCCTCGGAGATCTCCTGGCGGTTCATCGGCATCGTGCTGACCAACCGTCAGTCGAGCTCGAGCTCTCCGGAGTCGATGGCGTCCTTGACCTCTTGGGCATGGGCCACCTGTTCGGAGGTGTAACCGATGAACAGTGCCGCAGCGCCGACCAGCACCGCGACCGCGGCCACCCACAGCAACCCGTAGGTGTAGCCGGCATCGAGGGCAGCCAGTTGCGGACCGTTCATGTCCTTCACCGGGCCGGTGATCCCGCCCAGGTAGAGGGTGCGCGACGTGATGACGGCCTGGATGATCGCCAGCACCAGCGGACCGCCAAGGTTCTGCAGCATGAGCGCGATGGCCGAGGCGGGTCCGATGCGGTCGAAGCCGACACCGGCGATCGCCGAGAGGGTCAGCGGCACCACGATCATGCCGATGCCGATGCCGCCGATGGTGATGGGGAGCACGAGGTTCGGGAAGTAGGGAATGCCGGCGTGCAAGGTCGAGCCGTAGAGCATCGCTCCGAGCACCAGGATGCCGCCCGCGATGACCACGAGGCGGGGCTGGAAGAACCGGACGACCTGTGAGGACAGGCCCAGGCCGATGCCCATGCCGATCACGAACGGGATGAAGCCGACTCCGGCGTGCAGGGCGCTGTAGCCCAGGATGTCCTGGACGTACAGACCGATCAGCACGGTGAGGGTGAACAGCACACCGCCGGCCAGGAAGATCGCCGCGAAGGTGGCGACCCGGTTGCGCTCGTGGAAGAGGTCGAACGGCACCACCGGGTTCTCGGCGCTGCGCTCGGCGAGCAGGAAGGCGATACCGAAGACGGCTGCCGCCGCACCCGACCCGAGCGTGATCGGCGACAGCCATCCGCTCTCCGGGCCCTGGGTGAAGGCGAACACCGCGGCCGTGCAGGCCAGGGTCGCCAGCAGGGCACCGGCGGCGTCCAGCTTCATGCGCTCGCGGTTGGTCTCACGCAGTGCGGTGCGGGCCAGGTACAGCATCACCAGGCCGATCGGAACGTTGACCAGGAACGCCAGCCGCCAGGACACCTCAGTGAGCGCACCGCCGACCACCAGGCCCATCACCGAGCCGATGGCCGTCATGGCGCCGAACACCGCGGTGGCCAGGTTGCGCGCCGGTCCCTTCGGGAACGTCGTCGCGACGAGCGCGAGCCCGGTGGGCGAGGCGATCGCCGCGCCCACACCCTGCAGCAGCCGCGCGGTCACCAGCGTCGCTTCATTCCAGGCGATGCCGCACAGGATCGAGGCGATGGTGAACAACGTGACGCCGACGATGAAGGTGCGCTTGCGCCCGATGGTGTCGCCGAGGCGCCCGCCGAGCAACATCAGGCCGCCGAAAGTCAGGACGTAGGCGGTGATGACCCAGCTACGTCCAGCGTCGGACAAGCCGAGTTCGTCCTGGATCCGCGGCAACGCGACGATCGCGACCGTGCTGTCCATCGTGGCCAGCAGCTGCATACCGCCGATCGCGATCACTGCGGAAAGGAAGCCCCAGGACGGGAACCAGGACGGGAGGCGGGCGGCGAGGCCCTCGCGCTCGGCGTCGTTGAGTGCCGTCATAGGCGGCCACCTTACCGGAATCTTAAGAATCCTTTAACCGGCGAAGGCGGCCACCGGCCCGATCACGATGATCGCCGGAGGTCGAATACCGTCCGCACGAATCCGCTCGGGTGCGTCGCCGAGCGTGGCCCGCAGGGTGCGCTGCGCGACGGTCGTGCCGTGTTGCACCACCAGCACCGGTGTATCCGCTGGTCGGCCGCCTTCCAGCAGCGCCTTGGTGAACAGCTCGATGCGTTCGACGGCCATCAGCAGCACGATCGTGCCGGTCATCGCCGCCAGGGCATTCCAATTCACTAACGATTCGGGGTGACCCGGCGCAACATGGCCGCTGACCACCACGAACTCATGGGTCATGCCCCGATGGGTGACCGGGACCCCGGCCAGCGCGGGCACCGATATGGCACTTGTCACACCTGGGACCACGGTGACCGGAATGTCGGCCTCGGCGCACGCCAGCACTTCTTCGTAGCCGCGGGCGAAGACGAACGGATCGCCGCCTTTGAGGCGGACGACGAACTTCCCGGCGCGGGCGCGATCCACCAGGACCTGATTGATCGCCTCCTGAGCCATCGCACGCCCGTAGGGGATCTTGGCCGCGTCGATGACCTCGACGTGGGGGCCGAGTTCGGCCAGCAACTCCTGGGGCGCGAGCCGGTCGGCGACGACGACGTCGGCACGGGCCAGCAGCCGCCGACCGCGCACGGTGATCAGCTCGGGGTCGCCGGGTCCGCCGCCGACCAGCGCCACTCCCGTGGGCACCTCTCCCGGCTCGTCACCGGCCTCCGCTGTCAGCAGGCCGCTCTGCAGCGCTTCGTGGATCGCGGTGCGGATGGCCGCCGAACGACGGTGCTCTCCGCCGGCAAGGACACCCACCGACAGTCCGTCGGACTCGAACGTGGCCGGGGTCACCGCGGAGCCCTCGCGAGCAATATCGGCGCGAACGCAGAAGATGCGCCGCTGCTCGGCTTCGGCGGCGATGGCGGCGTTGACCTCACGGTCGTCGGTGGCCGCCAGGACGTACCAGGCGCCGTCGAGGTCCTCGGCCCGGAAGTCACGCAACTGCAGGGTGATCCCCGGTTCGTCGTGCGACAGTGCTTCCACTGCGGGGCTGGCCGCCCGGGCGATCACGTGTACGTCGGCGCCGTGGGCGATCAGCAGGGGCAGTCGACGTTGCGCGACGGTTCCGCCGCCGACGACGACGACCTTCTTGCCCGACAGGCGCAGGCCGACGAGGTAGGCATTCTCGGTCACCCGCCGAGCTTAGTGGTTGCTGCCGTTGCCACGAAGCGGGTGATGGCCTCCGGGTGTGCCGCCGGGTGCGTGTGCAGGTACCCCGCGTGCACCCCGTGCTGCACGGCACCGTCACGCCGGCCGGCCTGTCCGGGGCCGGTGAACGCCCACGCCGGCGGTTGGTCGTCGACGAATTCCACTGCGGTGCGGTGAAATTCATGCCCGCTTACCCGGCCACCCGCGGTGTGCAGGCAGGAGTCGACGACCGCGACCGCGTCCCGATAACCCAGGGTCAGACGCTCGGTGAATCGCGCCGAACCAGCGAGCACGCCGCACATCGGCATCCCGTCGAGGTCGTCGACCAGATAGGTCAGACCGGCGCACTCGGCATGAACCGGGGCGCCGCGCGCGGCGAGATCCCTGATCTGCTGGCGGACAAGATCGTTGGCCGACAGTTCGGCGGTGAACTGCTCGGGAAATCCCCCGGGCAGCACCAGCGCGTCCACTCCGGCAGGCAGGGGTTCGGCCAGCGGGTCGAACTCGGCCACGCGCGCACCGGCCCCGCGCAACAGCTCGGCGTGCTCGGCATAGCTGAAGCTGAAGGCCTTGCCCGCGGCCAGGGCCACCGTGACATTGGTCACCGACTCGGCCTCCGGGCTCCACGGCTCGGCCGTGACGTGGGCGGCAGACGATGCCACCAGGGCAGCGAGATCCACGTGCCGGGCCACCAGAGCGGTCATCGCAGCGACTGCGTCACGCGCCTGCCGGCCGTGCTCGACAGCGGTGATCAATCCGAGATGCCTTGATGGGACCGATAATTCGTCGGCTCGCGGGATCGCACCGAGCACCGCAACACCGGCATGCTCACAGGCTTGGCGCAACACGGCTTCGTGCCGGTCGGAGCCCACCCGGTTCAGGATCACCCCGGCGATCCGCACCGCCGGGTCGAAGGTGACGAATCCGTGCAACAGCGCCGCGATGCTGTGGCTCTGCCCGCGGGCGTCGACCACCAGCACCACGGGAGCCCCGAGCAGACCCGCGACCTGGGCCGCCGACCCCCGCGGGGTCCCGGCCATCTGCGCCTCGATGCGGCCGTCGAACAGGCCCATGACGCCCTCGACGACGGCGATGTCGGCGCCGGTGCAGCCGTGCATGTACAACGGGCCGATCAGCTCCTCGCCGACGAGCACCGGGTCCAGGTTGCGGCCCGGCCGGCCGGCTGCCAGGGCGTGATAACCGGGGTCGATGAAGTCAGGCCCGACCTTGAACGGTGCCACCACGTGACCGGCCTGACGCAGCGCACCGACCAAACCCGTTGCCACGGTGGTCTTCCCGCTGCCCGATGCCGGTGCTGCGATCACCACCGCCGGCGTGGTCACCGGCGCACCATGCTCACCACTCGATGCCCTTCTGACCCTTGCGGCCGGCATCCATCGGATGCTTGATCTTGGTCATCTCGGTCACCAGATCCGCGGCGTCGATCAGCGCTTGCGGGGCGTCGCGTCCGGTGATCACCACATGCTGGGTGCCCGGCCGCGTGCCCAGCACCTCAACCACCTCTTCTACGTCCACCCAGCCCCACTTGAGCGGATAGGTGAACTCGTCGAGCACGTAGAAGTCGTGGCGTTCCTCGGCCAGTCGGCGTTTGATCTCGGCCCAACCGTCGGCGGCCGCGGCCGCATGGTCGACATCGCTGCCGTGCTTGCGCGTCCAGGACCAGCCCGAACCCATCTTGTGCCACTCGACCGGGCCGCCGGCACCGTGCTCATCGTGCAACCGGCCGAGTTGGTTGAACACGGCCTCCTCCCCGACCTTCCATTTCGCGCTCTTGACGAACTGGAACACCGCCACCGAGAACCCCTGGTTCCACGCGCGCAACGCCATCCCGAAGGCCGCGGTCGACTTACCCTTTCCCGGCCCGGTGTGCACGGCCAGCAGTGGCGCATTGCGCCTGGCCTTGGTGGTCAAGCCGTCGTCGGGAACGGTCAGCGGCTGTCCCTGTGGCATGGGCAATCCTTCCTGGGCGCGGAGTCGGGCCGCACTAGGCGGCGGTCTGGTGCTGAACCAGCCGGGTCAGTTCAGCCGCACGCAACTGTTCGAGCCGGACTGCCGGCGCCCCCAGTTGTTCGGCCAGTTGCCCGGCCAGTCCCAGTCGGACGAAAGATGTTTCACAATCGACCACCACGGCCGCCGCGCCCTCGGCCACCAACGCGGCCGCAGCCTGCCTGGTGCGGCCCAGCGGATCGGGACCGCCGGTCGCACGACCGTCGGTGAGCACCACCACCAGGCTTCGCCGGGCCCGATCGCGGGCCTTTTCCCGGACGACGAGGTCCCGGGCGGCCATCAGCCCCTGGGCCAGTGGGGTCTTGCCGCCGGTATCGAACCGGGCCAGCCGGCGACTGGCGATGTGCACCGACGTGGTGGGCGGCAACAGCACCCGCGCATCCTGTTGACGGAACGTGATCACCGCGACCTTGTCGCGGCGCTGGTAGGCGTCGCGCAGCAGCGAGAGTGTCGCACCGGTGACCGCGGACATCCGGTCGCGGGCCGCCATGGACCCGGAGGCATCGACGACGAAGAGCACCAGATTGCCTTCCCGACCCTCCCGAACCGCACGCCGAATGTCTTCGGGACGGGGACGTGGCAGGCCGGCGCCGGGTTGACGGCCCGCGGTGGCCAGCAGCGTGGCGAACATGTGCAGCCCGTGGCCCGCACCGGGTTCGGCGGTGGCCGCGATCGGCGTTCCGGTGCGATTGCGGGCCCGCGAACGCCGGCCCGGCGCACCCTCGCCGACCCCGGGCACCACCAGCGCCCTGGTCCGGAACACCGCCGAGGGTGGTGCACTGGGACGCGTCGAGGCTTTTGAACTTCCCTGCGGTGCAGCACCTTCAGAGCCGGCATCGGCTCCCCCGCCGGGTGGGTCGAAGTCGGGATCGAAGTCCGGATCCGGCGGCTCCGTATCCTGCTCCGGTTGCGCAGCCGACTCCCCCGCCTGCTGCATGGCTTCGTCGAGACGTTCGGGGTCGAGACCCGGATCGTCGAACGGATCGCGTCGACGACGGTGCGGCAACGCCAGTTCGGCGGCCACCCGGATGTCCACTTCGCCGACGGTGCCGGCGCCGCGCCAGGCGGCGTGGGCAACCGCGGTGCGTGCGACCACCAGATCGGCACGCATCCCGTCGACGTCGAATGCCGCGCACAATGCGGCGATCCGGCGAAGTTCGGTGTCGGGCAGGACCACCGAGCCGATCGCGGCCCGTGCCGCGGCTATGCGGTCGGCCAGTTCGGCGTCGGCGTCCGCGTACCGCTCGACGAACGCATGCGGGTCGGACTCGAACGCCATCCTGGCCCGGATCACCTCGACGCGTACGTCGACATCACGTGAGGCCGCCACGTCCACCGTCAGCCCGAACCGGTCCAGCAGCTGCGGACGCAGCTCACCTTCCTCGGGGTTCATGGTGCCGATCAGCACGAACCGGGACTCGTGCGAGTGTGAAATGCCTTCACGCTCAACGTGTACCCGGCCCATGGCGGCGGCATCAAGCAGCACGTCGACCAGGTGGTCGTGCAGCAGGTTGACCTCGTCGACATAGAGCACGCCACCGTGGGCGCGGGCCAGCAGACCCGGTGAGAAGGCATGCTCGCCGTCGCGAAGCACCTTCTGCAGGTCCAGTGAACCGACCACGCGGTCTTCGGTCGCACCGATCGGCAGTTCGACCAGCCGGGCGTCGGCGTCAACCGCGGTCAACACCGCGGCCAGGCCGCGTACCGCGGTCGACTTGGCCGTCCCCTTCTCGCCGCGGATCAGCACGCCGCCGATCTCCGGGTGAACCGCGCACAGCAGCAGGGCCAGCCGCAGCCGGTCCTGCCCCACCAGCGCACTGAACGGGTATGTGTAATTCTGTGCCGTCATCAGATGGCCGCCATCAAGAAGGCTCGCTCTCGAGTCGTCCGGCACGCACCATCGGCACATGCGGGATTCCGTCGTCAAGGAATTCGTCGCCGTCGCGGACGAATCCGTGCTGGCCGTACATGTCGATCAGGTAGGTCTGGGCGTTGATGTGGCACGGATAGTCGCCGACTTCGGCCAGGGCCGCCTGCATCAGCCGGGAGGTGTGTCCCTCGCCCCGAGCACTGCGCTTGGTACACACCCGGCCGATCCGGAACGCCTTCTCCCCGCCGGGATGCTCCTCCATCAGCCGCAACGTCGAAATGACTTCTCCGTCAGGGCTTTCCAGCCAGAAGTGACGCGTCTCGGCGAGAAGGTCCCGGCCGTCGAGCTCCGGGTAGGGAGTCGCCTGCTCCACCACGAACACCTCGATACGAAGCTTCAGCAACTCGTAAAGCGTTGGTACGTCGAGATCTTTGGCCCAGCTGCGGCGTAGTGCGACCGTCATCCCCCGGCCCCGGTCACGCCGTCACAGGGACGTCCAGCTTGAGCGCCTTGGTTCCCCACGCCCAGACCTCCTCGAACAGGCCGGGCTCATCGGACAACTTGGTGCCGAGCGACGGCACCATCTCCTTGAGTTTGGGCATCCAGCTCTGGTACCGATCGCTGAAGCAGCGCTCCAGCACGTCGAGCATGGCGGGCACCGCGGTGGACGCGCCGGGTGAGGCTCCCAGCAGCCCGGCGATGCTGCCGTCGGCCGCCGTCAGCACGGTGGTGCCGAACTCCAGCACACCGCCGGCACCCTTGCGCCGGATCACCTGCACCCGCTGGCCGGCGATGTCCAGCTCCCAGTCGGAATCGACTGCGCTGGGCGCGAATTCCCGCAAGGTGTCGACCCGCGCTGCCTCACTGAGCAGCAGCTGTCCGACCAGGTAGTTGACCAAACCCATCTCGGTGAGACCGACACCGAGCATGGACATGATGTTGTTGGGCTTGACCGACAACGGCAGGTCGGTGAACTTGCCCTGTTTGAGGAACTTCGGCGTCCAACCCGCGAACGGGCCGAACAACAGCCAGGATTTGCCGTTGATCACGCGAGTGTCCAGGTGCGGCACTGACATCGGCGGGGCACCCAGAGGCGGAAGACCGTACACCTTGGCCTGGTGCCCGGCGGTCAGCACCTGGTTGTCGGTCCGCAAGAACGCGCCGCCCACCGGGAACCCGCCGAAGCCCTTGGCCTCCGGAATGCCCGACTTCTGCAGCAGCGGCAGGGCACCGCCGCCCGCGCCGACGAACACGAACTTGGCGTTGAACTTGCGCTTCATACCGGTGCGCCGGTTGGTCACCTTGAGCGTCCAGCTGCCGTCCGATTCCTTGTGCAGGTTGCGCACCTCGTGACCGAACAGGGTGTCCATCCCGCGCTGCGCGCTGAAGCCGATCAGCTGGCGCGAGAGCGCGCCGAAGTCGACGTCGGTGCCGTGCTGCGACCAGTTCAACCCGACCGGGTCCGAGAAGTCCCGCTTGGCAGCCATGAACGGCAACCGCCGGGCGAATTCGTCCTTGTCGTCGATGAATTCCATCGAGGCGAACAGCGGATTGCCGACCAGCGCCTCGTAGCGGCGCTTGAGGTAGTCGACGTTGCCGGCCCCGTGCACGAAACTGACGTGCGGGATCGGGTTGAGGAAGCCGCGTACGTCGGGCAGCACGCCGTTCTCCGCCGCGTAGGCCCAGAACTGGCGCGACACCTGGAACTGCTCGTTGACGTTGATGGCCTTGGTGGTGTCGATGGACCCGTCCGAACGTTCGGGCGTGTAGTTCAGCTCACAAAGGGCCGAGTGCCCGGTTCCGGCGTTGTTCCATGGATCGCTGCTCTCGGCGGCGGCACCGTCGAGCCGCTCGATCATCGTGATGGACCAGTCCGGCTCCAGCAGCCGAATCAGAGCACCGAGGGTCGCGCTCATGATGCCGGCCCCAACCAGCACGACGTCGGTCTTCTCGGTCGTACCCACGTTTGCCTCAGACACCCTGATCGCTCGTCCTTTGTATTGCGCGGCCCGTCATCGTCGACGGCTTTCTTGTTATGCCCAGGTTATCGCGCCGCGAATCCCGGTTGGCCAGGCATGGTAGTGCGATCCGTCACCCGGGTCCCTTCCGCAGGGCCCGTCCACGAGCGGCGCGACGGGGCAGATGCCCTGATTGTGGTCCCGATCCAAGGTTGCTGGCCGATCCGACGACCAACGGAGGCAAGCCTCCGCATTGGTTCGGTTTAGGGTGGAACCGTGACGTCACGGGAGCCCGAGTGGGAGCCGGATGTATTACCGGGGTTCTGGCAGCACACCATCGATGCCGGGCCCGATCCTGACGGCGAGGGCGACCTGGTGGCCACGCTGGTGCGGCGGGGCCCCGGCGGCACGGCATCAGCCGGGACGGGCCACGCCGTACTGGCGTTGCACGGTTATACCGACTACTTCTTCCACACCGAACTCGCCGATCGATTCGCCGATCGCGGGTTCTCGTTCTACGCGTTGGACCTGCCCAAGTGCGGGCGGTCCCGCCACGACGGACAGACCCCGCACTTCACCACCGATCTGGCGCGTTACGACACCCAACTGGAAAAGGCCCTGTCCGTCATCGCGGCCGACACCGGCGACGCCGCGGTGTGCCTGTACGGCCATTCGGCGGGTGGGCTGATCCTGACCTTGTTCGCCGACCGTCTGCGCCGAAGCGGCCGGTTGGCCGCCCATCACGTCGGCGGCTTGGTGCTCAACAGTCCGTTCTTCGACCTGCACGGCCCGGCCATCCTACGCACCGCGCCCACGTCGGCCGCCTTGATCGCCTTGGCTCGGATGCGCAAGCTGTCGGTGATCCGCAAACCCACCGAAGGCGGTTACGGCACCACGCTGCACCGCGACTACGGCGGCGAGTTCGACTACAACCTGGAGTGGAAGCCGTTGGGGGGCTTCCCCGTGACATTCGGATGGATCAACGCGATCCGCCGCGGACAGGCCCGCCTGCACCGTGGGCTGGACGTCGGCGTACCGAATCTGATCCTACGGTCGGACCGCAGTGTCACCGAAACTTCGGATCCGGCAGCGATGCAGCGCGGCGACGCCGTCCTCGACGTACGGCAGATCGCGCGGTGGTCCGGTTGCGTGGGCAACCACACCACGGTGGCGCCCATCACCGACGCCAAGCACGATGTCTTCCTTTCGGTGGCCGACGCCAGGGCGGCGGCCTACCACGAGCTCGATCGCTGGCTCGATTTTTACCTGAGCCGTCAAACCTGGCCGAGCACAACATCTTCCGGATAGGGCGCACACATGGAGCACTACGACCTGACGATCATCGGCACCGGCTCGGGGAACAGCATTCTCGACGAGCGTTACGCCGGCAAGAAAGTCGCGATCTGCGAACAGGGCACCTTCGGCGGCACCTGCCTCAACGTCGGCTGTATCCCCACCAAGATGTTCGTCTACGCCGCCGACGTGGCCGCCACGATCGAGAATTCCGCCCGGTTCGGCATCGATTCCCACATCGACAAGGTGCGATGGCCGGACGTCGTGTCCCGGGTGTTCGGCCGCATCGATCCCATCGCCGCCGGCGGCGAGGACTACCGCCGCAACGACCCGCACATCACGGTGTACGCCAGCCACACCCGGTTCGGACCCAAGAGCGCCGACGGCCGCTACACGCTGCGTACCGAGGCCGGGGACGAATTCAGCAGCGATCAGGTGGTGATCGCGGCAGGGTCGCGCGCCTACGTCCCGCCGGCCATCGTGGACTGCGGCGTGACGTACTACACCAGTGACGACGTCATGCGCATCCCCGAACTCCCCGAGCACCTGGTGATCGTCGGCGGCGGTTTCGTCTCAGCCGAGTTCGCTCATGTGTTCTCGGCACTGGGCGTGCGGGTCACGATCGTGGTGCGTGGCGACTGCCTGCTCAGTCATTGCGACGCGACGATCTGCCACGAGTTCAGCGCGCTGGCCGCCGAGAAGTGGGATCTGCGTACGCATGAGAACGTGATCGGCTCCCACCACGACGGAGACAAGATCGTGCTCGAGCTCGATGACGGCAAGACGCTGCCTGCCGACATGTTGCTGGTGGCCACCGGCCGGGTGCCCAACGGCGACCTGCTCGACGCCGAGCTCGCCGGGGTGGAGGTCGACGAGGACGGCCTGGTCATCGTCGATGACTACCAACGCACCACCGCGCGTGACATTTTCGCCCTCGGCGACGTGTCCTCGGAGTATCAGCTCAAGCATGTGGCCAACCACGAGTCACGGGTGGTCAAGGAGAACCTGCTGCGCGACTGGGATGACACCGATGCAATGGTGCGCAGCGATCACCGGTTCGTACCGTCGGCGGTGTTCACCGAACCTCAGATCGCGATGGTGGGGTTGACCGAGGAGCAGGCCCGCGACGAGGGCTACGACTACGTCACCAAGGTTCAGGCCTACGGCGACACCGCCTACGGCTGGGCCATGGAGGACACCACCGGCGTCGCCAAGCTGATCGGCGATCGGGCCACCGGCAAGATCCTGGGCGCCCACATCATGGGCTACCAGGCGTCCGCGATCATCCAGCCGCTGATCCAGGCCATGAGCTTCGGACAGACCGCTCACGAGATCGCCCGCGGCCAGTACTGGATTCACCCGGCCCTGCCCGAGGTGATCGAGAACGCGCTGCTGGGCCTGACGGACTAGGCCCGGACGGCCCAGCGCTGCTCGATCCGGCCGAATCGCCAGACCGCCAGCGCCACAAGCCAGCTCACCACGAAGAGTCCGACGATCGCGAATCCGACGAACTCCAGGTCGGCCGACCCGACGAACGCCAACGGCCCCGTCGTGATGCCCAGACGCTCGACCAGCAGGCCGGTCAGCACGATCACCCCGACCACCAGCGCCACGATCACCGACAACACCGTGACGGTCAGGTTGTAGTACACCTTGCGCACCGGCTGCAGGAAGGCCCAGCCGTAGGCCCGCGACATGAAGATGCCGTCCAGGCTGTCGAACAGGCTCATCCCCGCCGCGAACAGCACGGGCAGCACCAGCATCGCGTACCAGGGCAGGGTGAAGGCCGCCGTTCCCGCCGCCAGCACCAGCAACGCGACCTGGCTGGCGGTGTCGAAGCCCAGCCCCATCAGGAAGCCCACCGGGTACAGATGCCATGGCTTGTTGACCCGACGCATCACCCGGCCCAACAGGCGGGCGACGAAGCCCCGGTTGTCGAGCTGGCGTTCGAGCTCGGCCTCGTCATACTCACCGCTGCGCATGGCCCGGAACACCTTGGCGATCCCGACCGCCGCGAACAGATTCGTCAGCCCGACCAGGATCAGGAACATGCCGGCCACCAGCGAGCCCACCAGCCCGAGGGTCTGCAGCATCGTGGATTCGGCGTCCTGCACCGGGCCGACGAGCGCCCGTACCCCCAGCGCCAGAAGCAGAGCCAGCCCGAACACCACGCTCGAATGCCCCAGTGAGAACCAGAATCCGGCCGACACCGACCGGGTTCCCTCACCGACCAGTTTTCGGGTGGTGTTGTCGATGACCGCGATGTGATCGGCGTCGAAGGCATGACGCACCCCCAGCAGGTACGCCGTGACACCGAGGCCCACCCCGAACACGCCGGCCGAGCCCAAGGTGATGTGTTGCGGGGCCACGCCGAAAACCAGTACGCCCCAACCGATGGCATGCAGCAGCAGGACGAATCCGGTGACAGCGGCGATGGAGGTCCAGTCCGCGCGATCGAATCGAATTGCCAATCGAGTGGATCGGGCGGTTGCCTGCGATGCACCGGTGGTCATCGATCGAGCCTAAGGCGACCGCCGATATCTGTCCATATGAACAGATGAGAACCCCGTCAGCCGTGCCGTGCACCGATCCAATGCAGCAGGTCGTGCACGGTCTCGTCGTCCAGCCGGTAGTTCACCGTGCGGCCCGCCCGAGTCGCGATGACCCAACCCTGTTCGCGCAGCACCCGCAAAGCCTGCGATACCGCGTTCTCCGAACGCCCTAGGGCCGCGGCCAGATCACCGACACAGATCCCGGGCGCCCGGTGCAAACCGAGCAGGATCTCCAGCCGGTGCGGATCCGACAGCAGGTCGAAGCGCTGCGCCCACCCTGACGTGTCGACGTCCGCCAGTGCCGATGTCGCGCGCTCGACCTGGCCGGCCTTACCGTGCTGGTCCACGATACGAATCTAATCCAGAAAGCCGTGCAGCAAGGCCGACGATCCCCCGACGTGGGCCAGCATGGCCGCGGCGGCCCGTTCGCTGTCCCCGGCCAGGATCGCCATCACGATCTCCTCGTGCTGCTCGTCGGAGTGGGCGATGTTGCGGGCCAGCAACGGAATCTGATCCAGCAGGGCGTTGAGCCGCATCCTGTTCTCGGCGACCAACGGCACCAGCGACGGTGACCCGGCCGCCTCCGCGATGGCCAGGTGCAGCCGCGAATCCAACCGCCGGTAATCGTCGGGTCCGGCGGCCCGGACATCGGCCAGCCGTGACCAGAGCCCGTCGCGCTCTGCCGCACTCAGCGTGCGCCCGGCCGCCATCCGCGCCGCTCCGACCTCAAGGATCTCGCGCAACCGCAACGCGTCGTCGATCTCCTCGCGGGTCGGGCGATGGCTGGCCGTGGGCAGCGCAGGTAGCTCAGCGGCCAGGAAGGTGCCGCCGTAGCGGCCCCGTTTGGACACCAGGTAGCCGGCGTCGGCCAGGGATTTGATGGCGTCCCGGACCGTGTCGCGGCTGACCCCGAGGCGAGCCGCCAGCTCACGCTCGGGCGGCAACGACTCCCCCGGACCCAGCACCCCCAGCCGGATCGTCTCCAAAAGCCGGCCCACGGTGTCCTCGAAGGCATTGCCCAACCGGACCGGGCGCAGCAGTGCACCGGCCGCAGCGGGCTGCGAATCAGGCCCTGTTGCGGCTTGCTGTGGATCCGGTTCGGCTGCCATGGCGAGCTACCAGGGTGTCACAGCGGCGTCACGTACGCGGAGCTGATGCCGCCGTCGACCAGGAACGTCGAGCCCGTCATGAACGAGGCGTCGTCACTGGCCAGGAATGCCACCGCGGCGGCCAACTCCTCGGGCTCGGCGAAACGGCCAAGCGGGATGTGCACCAACCGCCGGGCCGCACGCTCGGGATCTTTGGCGAACAGCTCCTGTAGCAGCGGGGTGTTGACCGGCCCGGGACACAGCGCATTGACCCGAATGCCCTGCCGCGCGTACTGCACACCGAGTTCGCGGGACATCGCCAGCACGCCGCCCTTGGACGCGGTGTAGGAGATCTGGGAGGTGGCCGAACCCATGACCGCCACGAACGACGCGGTGTTGATGATCGAGCCCTTGCCGGCGGGCACCATGTGGCGCAGCGCCGCTCGGCAGGACAGATACACCGACTTCAGGTTGATGTCCTGCACCCGCTGCCACGCGGGCAGCTCGGTGGTCTCGATCAGGTCGTCTTCGGGAGGTGAGATCCCGGCGTTGTTGAAGGCGATGTCCACCGAGCCGAATGTTGCTGCCGCAGTGTCGAAGAGATGGTCGACGGCATCTTGATCGGACACATCGACGCCGACGAACAGCCCGTCGAGCTCGTCGGCGGCAGCCTCCCCGGTGGTGGCGTCGATATCGCCCACCACGACGGTGGCGCCCTCGGCGCGCAGCCGGCGGCCGGTGGCCAGACCGATGCCGCCGGCGCCGCCGGTGATGACGGCGACCTTGCCGGCCAGACGCTGGGTCAGATCCATCTACAGCTCCTCTGTTGCGAAGAATACGTTCTTGGTCTCGGTGAAAGACAGCGGCGCGTCAGGGCCCAGTTCGCGTCCCAGCCCAGACTGCTTGAAACCCCCGAAGGGGGTGTTGTAGCGCACCGACGAGTGCGAATTGACGCTGAGATTGCCCGATTCCACCGCCCGCGAGACCCGCACCGCACGCGAGAGACTGTCGGTCCAGATCGAACCCGACAGGCCATAGGGCGTGTCGTTGGCCACCGCGATGGCGTCGGCCTCGTCCTCGAACGGCAGCACGGTCACCACGGGGCCGAAGATCTCGTCGGTCACCGTGCGGTCGGTGCGCTGCGGCGTCAGCACCGTTGGCGGAAACCAGAATCCGGGACCCTCGGGGGCCGAACCTCGAAATGCCACCGGCGCCCCGTCGGGTACGTACGACGACACCGACTCCCAGTGCGGACGCGAAACCAAAGGGCCCATCTCGGTGTCACGAACCTTGGGATCTCCGACCGCGACACCTTTGACGGCCGGCTCCAGCAACTCCATGAAACGGTCATAGACACTGCGCTGCACCAGGATTCGGCTACGGGCGCAGCAGTCCTGCCCGGCGTTGTCGAACACCCCGTAGGGCGCGGTGGCCGCCGCCTTCTCCAGATCGCAGTCGTCGAACACGATGTTGGCGCTCTTGCCACCCAACTCCAGCGTGACCCGCTTGACCTGAGCTGCCGCCCCGGCCATCACCCGCATCCCCACCTCGGTCGAGCCGGTGAACACCACCTTGCGCACGCCCGGATTGGTGACGAAGCGCTCCCCCACCACCGACCCCTTGCCCGGCAGCACCTGGAAAAGCCCGGCCGGCAAACCTGATTCGATCGCGAGCTCGCCGAGCCGGATCGTGGTCAGCGGAGTCCACTCAGCGGGCTTGAGCACCACCGCATTACCGGCTGCCAGCGCCGGGGCGAACCCCCAGGCCGCGATGGTCATCGGGAAGTTCCACGGGGTGATGATCCCGACGACACCGAGCGGTTCGTTGAACGTGACGTTCAAGCCACCTGCCACCGGGATCTGCTTGCCGCTCAATCGTTCCGGGGTGGCGGCGTAGTACTGCAGGACATCCCGGACGTGGCCGGCCTCCCATTCCGCCTGCCCGATCGGGTGCCCGGAATTGGCCACCTCCAGGGCAGCCAGCTCATCGATGTGGGCATCGACGACGGCGGCGAAAGCGCGTAGCGCCGCGGCTCGCTCGGCCGGCGCCAGCCGGGCCCAGGCCCGTTGCGCGGCTGCGGCACGGGTCACCGCGTCGTCGACGGCGCTCACGTCGAGGAGGTCGACCGTGGTCAGCACCTCCTCGGTGGCCGGGTTGACGACCTGGCTCGATGTCATGAGATCCTCTCTGTCGCATATGTTCTGGCCGCCTCGACGACAGCGGCGAACAGCCGTAGGTCATCGAGGGTCTCCTCGGGGTGCCACTGGACGCCCAACACGAATGCCTCGCCGGGCAGCTCGACCGCCTCGATCACACCGTCGTCGTCGCGAGCGCTGACCACCAGGCCGGTACCGAGTCGGTCGATGGCTTGGTGGTGATAGCACTGCGCGTCGGATGTCTCACCGATCAGACCGGCCAGTCGAGTGCCGGGCACGGTGTGCACCGACGACGTGCCGAACTGGGCATTGCCCAACTGATGATGGGTATGCCCGATCACGTCGGGCAGGTGCTGATGCAGGGTGCCACCCAGTGCTGTGTTGAGCACCTGGGCACCCCGGCACACGCCGAGCACCGGCGTACCGCGCCGCAGTGCGGCTTCCAGCAGTGCGAACTCCCAGGCATCGCGAGCGGTGGCCGGCGCGTTGGTGGCCGGATGCGGTTGCTGGCCGTAGCGTGCCGGATCGACGTCGGGGCCTCCGGTGATCACCAGACCGTCGACACCGTCGAGCACCCGGTGGGCGATGTCACCGTCGACGGGTTGTGGGGGCAGCAGGACGCCGATACCACCGGCTCGGGTGACGCCCTCGAAGTAGACCTGCGGCAGGAAACTCGCCTGCACATCCCAGACCCCGGTCTGCGCCTGCTGCAGATAAGTGGTCATCCCGATGATCGGGTGGGTGCGCGAACCGCACATCTCAGAGCCGCTCAAACCCGCGCACCCTTTCCCAATCGGTCACCGCGGAGTTGAACGCCGCCAGTTCGACCCGCGCATTGTTCAGATAGTGCTCGACGACGTCGTCCCCGAACGCGGTGCGTGCCACCTCGGAATTCGCGAACAGCTCGGCGGCCTCGGCCAGGGTGGTGGGCAACCGTTGCGCCTCACTGGCATAGGCGTTGCCAGGCAGCGGATCGGGCAGCTCCAGCTCGTGATCGATACCGTGCAGGCCACCGGCGATCAGCGCCGACACCGCCAGGTACTGGTTGACATCGCCGCCGGGCGCCCGGCATTCCACCCGCATGCCCGAGCCGTGGCCGACCACCCGCAACGCGCAGGTGCGGTTGTCCACGCCCCAGGCAATGGCGGTGGGCGCGAAGCTGCCGTCGGCGAATCTCTTGTAGGAGTTGATGTTCGGTGCGTAGAACAGCGTCAGCTCGCGCAGCGTGGCCAGCTGGCCGGCGATGAAACTGCCAAACATCGGCGACATCCCGCGCGGGCGTGCCTCGTCGGCGAAGACCGGCGTCCCGTCCTCACCCCGCAGCGAGATATGGATGTGGCAGCTGTTGCCCTCGCGTTCATCGAATTTCGCCATGAACGTCAGACTCTTACCGTGCTGATCGGCGATCTCCTTGGCACCGTTCTTGTAGATGGTGTGGTTGTCACACGTGCGGCGAGCGTGGTCGTAGCGGAAGGCGATCTCCTGCTGGCCGAGGTTGCACTCCCCCTTGACCCCTTCGCAGTAGAGGCCCGCCCCCTCCATGCCGAGCCGGATGTCGCGCAAGAGCGGCTCCATCCGGGTGGACGCCATCATGGCGTAATCGACGTTGTAGTCGCTGGCCGCTGTCAGGTCGCGATAGCCCGCGGCCCAGGCCTCGCGGAATGTGTTGTCGAACACCATGAATTCCAGCTCGGTCCCCACATAGGGCACCAGGTTGCGCTCAGCCAGCCGGTCGATCTGGCGGTTGAGGATGCTGCGGGGCGCCTGCTCGACGGGACGGCCGTCGAGCCACGTCAGATCGGCCATCACCAACGCGGTACCGGGCAGCCACGGGACCAACCGCAAGGTGCTGAAATCGGCGGTCATCACCATGTCGCCGTAGCCGGTGTCCCAACTCGACATCGAGTAGCCGTCGACGGTGTTCATGTCGACATCGACCGCGAGCAGGTAGTTGCAACACTCGGCACCGTGGGCGGCGACCTCCTCGACGAACAACCGGCCCGAAACCCGCTTCCCGGTCAGCCGGCCCTGCATATCGCAGAAGGCGAGGATCACGGTGTCGATCTCACCAGCCGCCACCATTTGCTCCAGGTCGGCTCGTGCCAGCATGCCGGGGTTCTGGCTCATTGCGCACCCTCCTGTCCGTGTGGGACTCGGTGGCCAACCTGGGGTCCAGCCGACCATTGCCTTGCCGATGACGTGATGATCGTGCCCCGAGTCAGCACGATTGTCACCCCTTAAAGGTAGGACATCAGACCAATAACGGGCTCCAGTGCCTCCGGCGCAGAATTGCCGAGCCGATCACCCGAGCAGTTCACGAATGTCGGAGGCAGTGATGGCCGAGCCGAACAGGTCGCCGTCGTCGACCACGGCGGCGAACAGGGCCCGCTTGCGGTCCTGCAGCGCGACCACCTTCTCCTCGATGGTGTCCTCGGAGACCAGGCGGTAGACGGTGACCGGTCGGGTCTGCCCGATGCGGTGGGCCCGGTCGACGGCTTGCGCCTCGGCGGCCGGGCTCCACCACGGGTCGCACAGGAAGCAGTAGTCGGCGGCGGTGAGATTGAGCCCGAATCCGCCGGCCTTCAGGCTGATCAGGAAAACCCGCGAGTCGCCGGCGCCGAACTCCTCGATGGCTCTGGCCCTTCCGGCAGAGTCGACAGAGCCGTCCAGATAGCTGTAACCGATACCCGCCGCATCCAGATGCGCTCGCACGATGCCGAGGAACCCGGTGAACTGGCTGAACACCAACGCACTGTGGCCCTCGGCGACCAACTGATCGAGTTGTTCGACCAGGAAGTCGATCTTGGTCGACCCCACCGAACGAGCCGAGTCGTCGACCAATCCGGGGTGCAGACTCAGCTGCCGCAGCAGGGTCAGCGACCGGAAGATCTGGAACCGGTTCTTCTCCCAGTCGCCGAGCAGCCCCAACACCTTCTGCCGCTCGCGGGCCAGCCGCGTGTCGTAGACCTTGCGGTGCTTGGCACTGAGCCCGATGGTGAGCACCTGTTCGCTCTTGGGCGGAAGCTCGCCGACAACCTGACTTTTCGTGCGGCGCAACAACACCGGCTTGATCCGCCTGCGCAAGACCGGTAACAGGTCGTCGGCCGAGCCCGATTCGATCGGCTTGCGGAAATAGGTCTCGAACACCTTGGGAGAAGGGAAGAGCCCGGGCACCGTGATGGACAGCAGCGACCACAATTCCATCAGGTTGTTCTCCATCGGGGTGCCGGTGATGGCCAACTTGAACGGCACGTCGAGCAGGCGCGCGGCCTGGTGAGTCTTGCTGTGGTGATTCTTCACGAACTGCGCTTCATCGAGAACCATTCCGGCCCATTGGATTTGCGAGTACGCCGCGACATCCATGCGCAGCAGCGTGTAGGACGTGACGACGATATCCGCCTCGGCCACCTGTTCGGCCAATGCGACACTTGCCCGCGCAGCGGTCGAAGTCACCACCACCGCGTTCAGCCCGGGAACGAACTTGCGGCATTCGGCTACCCAGTTACGCGCCACGCTGGTCGGCGCCACCACCAGGAACTTGCCCGCGCCGGCGGTCACCGCGCGGGTGATGAGCGCCAAAGTCTGCACGGTCTTGCCCAAGCCCATGTCGTCGGCGAGCACCCCGCCGATCCCGTTGTCCCACAGGAACGCAAGCCAGTCCAGCCCGTCGCGCTGATAGTCGCGCAGCTCGGCGTCGAGCTCGGCAGGCGGGTCGACGGGCACCGGAGGGCGGGCCGCGGCCAGCCGCGCCAGGTGGGCCCGCCACCGGGCCAGTTGCTCGTCGACGACACCGAGCTCGAGCAGTTCGTCCCACAGGGTGATGTTCATCGACGCGGCATTGACCTGGTCGCCGTCGATCTCGCCGAGCGCCCGCGCCTCGTCGAGCAGGGCCCGCAACCGGACCAGCTCCGGAGTATCCAGCCGGAAGTAGATGCCCGAGGGAAGGAGCATATGCGTCGCGCCGGAGGCCAATTCGCGGATGACCTCGGCCAAGGCCA
This sequence comes from Mycobacterium sp. DBP42, assembly GCF_005924235.1. Lineage (NCBI taxonomy): Bacteria > Bacillati > Actinomycetota > Actinomycetes > Mycobacteriales > Mycobacteriaceae > Mycobacterium > Mycobacterium sp. DBP42. The sequence goes on along the minus strand of NZ_VCMY01000006.1, from coordinate 154,784 downwards.
CGGTCTCGCCGTCGACGCCGACAGTGATGTTCAGGTTGAACCAGTCCCCCGGCAGCGAGGTGTCCCCGGAAAACGACAGGACCGGGTCGGCAGCGGCCGCCCGATGCCGGACGTCGGTATCGATCCGCAGTTCGGCGAAACAGTCCAACTGCGGCAGGGTTTGGTCGCACAGCACCGCAGCCTCCACCAGGGTCAGGTTCACCCCGCCGAGCAGCGTGCGCCCAGACGCCACCGCGACCGCCTGCCCGGGGCTCGCGGCGTTGACGATGGCGCGCAGCTCGTGGACGGCGTCGGTGTCCAGGGTCGTCGTTATCCGGCGATTCACGTGCTGTGCCGCTTGACGTTTCCAGTCCCGTGCCGCCGCCGCGACGGCTTGCAGCGCAGGTGTCACCCGCTCCCAGAGCGCTTGTTCGGCGGCAGCGTCCCGGTACCCGATCAGACCCGACACCGACATCGGGTCGAAATCGTGGTGCTGATCGTTGACCTCGTACCGGGTACTCCAGAAGGCCCGCGCGCCACCGTCGGCGATCTGGACCGTCAGTGCGGGGATCGGGCCCGTGATGGTCGGTGGAACGAACAGGCCGTCAGCCACTTCCAGGTCCACGGTGCCGGCCAGGCGCGGCAGAATGTCCACCGCGAGTTCGCGTCCCATGTCGGCCGGGATGTGCACCTGCTCGCGGTGGGCCAGCAGCTCGGCCATGGTGCGCCCCGGCACCGGGTCGAAGGCGCCCAGGCGTAGCACCGAGTCGACAACCTGAAACATCCCGTGCGGGGCCGGCATGCCGATCAACCCGACGCCGTCGGAGTCGCTGTCTTGTCCGTCGACGATCAGCGCCACCGACATCACCGCACCGCCGCCGGCCTCGGCCGCGAAGTCCAAGCGCAGGTGGACGTTCTTGGCCAACTCGACCGCGCTGATGCCGCAGGCGGCGTCGGCCAGGATGGTGACGCCGGCATCCAGCACCTCGGCGAGCCGGGGCCACAGGGTGGCGGGCATGCCGTTGAGCATCATCGCGTCGCCGCCGTGCGGCTCGGAGTAGCGCGCGACCTCCGACACCAGCGTCCGCACCGCCCGATACTGGTCGCGCTGGAACTCGCCGGGGTCGGGATGATCGACGAGGCGCCGCCACGTCAATGCGCGGGTGATCCAGGTACCCCGTTTGCCGAGACTGCGCGGGCGCAGCATCAGCGTTGCGCCCGGACGGTAGCGGGTCGGACCGCGCACCGAGAATTCCAGCGCAATCGGCTTGCCGCCGCCCTCGGGCACCGTGACTTCGCCGAGCACGTTGTCGAGCACGTAGCGCCAGCGCTCGACCAGCGGCTGCTCCGGGTCAGAAGGAACCACCGCCAGCACCAGCGCGACCGCATGTTTGCAGAACGACCCGACCGGGCATGAACACAATGCCCACTCCACGACAGCCCGACTTCCGGGCGAGAGCCCGACCTCAAGGATGTACAGCTGACCATGCGAGCCCACACACCGCCCGCGCAGCAGGCGCTCGTCGGAATCGAACTCGATGTCGCGGACGCGGCCCTCGGCGGCGTAGCGTTCGCCCCGCACGGTCGTCTGCGCGCCGAAATCGCGAATCAGCTCATCACGGGCTATCCCGAAGCCGAATCCAGGCCTCATGCCAGGAGAATAAGGCCACCGTCCGACATGTCCTGGTCACGCACCCGACACACCGTTGGTGACGCGCCGTCGCCGAATCCTGTGTAGGGTCGAACTGATGTGTGGAGCCGCCGGGGAGGTGCGTCTCGATGGCCGGACACCGGATATTTCCGCGGTGTCGGCCATGGCAGACGCGATGACACCCAGAGGTCCGGATGCGGCCGGTGTGTGGTCGCAAGGCCGGGTCGCACTGGGTCACCGCCGCCTGAAAATCATTGACCTGACCGAAGCGGGCGCCCAGCCCATGGTCGATCCCGAACTGGGTCTGACCGTTTGCTGGAACGGCTGCATCTACAACTACCAAGAGCTGCGCCGGGAGCTGTCGGGGCATGGTTACCGCTTCTTCTCGCACAGCGATACCGAAGTGTTGCTCAAGGCCTATCACCACTGGGGTGACCGGTTCGTCGAGCACCTGCAGGGGATGTTCGCGTTCGCGATCGTCGAGCGCGACACCGGCCGGGTGCTGCTCGGCCGGGACCGGCTGGGCATCAAGCCGCTCTACATCACCGAAGACAACCACCGGATCCGGTTCGCCTCATCGCTGCCCGCCCTGCTGGCCGGCGGTGGTGTCGACACCCGGATCGACCCGATCGCGCTGCACCACTACCTGACGTTCCACTCGGTGGTGCCGCCTCCGCTGACGATCCTGCAGGGCATCAAGAAGGTACCGCCGGCGTGCGTGCTCGCCATCGAACCCGACGGCAACCGCCACACCACGGTGTACTGGTCGCCCGACTTCACGCGGCACGCCGATCGGTCCGACTGGTCGGAAAGGGACTGGGAGGACGCGGTTCTCGAGTCGCTGCGGCGCGCGGTCGAACGCCGGCTCGTGGCCGACGTCCCAGTCGGATGCCTGCTGTCCGGCGGCGTCGATTCCAGCCTTATCGTCGGTCTGCTCGCCGAGGCGGGCCAACACGGCCTGTCCACCTTCTCGATCGGTTTCGAGTCTGTCGGCGGGGTGGCCGGCGACGAATTCAAGTACTCCGACATCGTCGCCGAGCATTTCGAGACCGACCACCATCAGATCCGCATCGGCACCGACCGCATGCTGCCTGCCCTCGACGGCGCCATCGCCGCGATGAGCGAACCGATGGTCAGCCATGACTGTGTGGCCTTCTATCTGCTGAGCCAAGAAGTGGCCAAGCATGTCAAAGTGGTGCAGTCCGGTCAGGGCGCCGACGAGGTTTTTGCCGGGTATCACTGGTATCCGCCGATGGCCGAACCGGGCGCCGCCGGCCTCGAAGGTTCGGTGGCCAGCTACCGCGGGGCGTTCTTCGACCGCGACAGCGCCGGGGTGAGCGCGCTGATCAGCGACGGCTACCGGAATGAGGGCGATCCCAGCGGGGTTTTCGTCACCGACCACTTCGCCGCGGCGGGCGCAGAAACCGGCGTGGACCGGGCGCTGCGACTGGACACCACGGTGATGCTGGTCGACGATCCGGTCAAGCGGGTCGACAACATGACCATGGCCTGGGGTCTGGAAGGCCGCGTGCCGTTCCTCGATCACGAGCTCGTCGAGCTGGCTGCCACCTGCCCGCCCGGCCTGAAGACCGCGTACGGGGGCAAAGGCGTGCTCAAACAGGCTGCGCGCCGAGTGATTCCGGCAGCGGTGATCGACCGACCCAAGGGGTACTTCCCGGTCCCGGCGCTGACCCACCTCGAGGGGCCGTACCTGGACATGGTCCGCAATGCGTTGTACGCACCGGAAGCCAAGGAGCGCGGTCTGTTTCGTCCCGAGGCTGTCGACCGGTTACTGGCCGACCCGAATGGCAGGCTGACCCCGCTGCGCGGCAATGAGCTGTGGCAGATCGCGCTGCTGGAGTTGTGGCTGCAGCGCCACGGCGTGACGGGGGCTGCGGCGTGACGGCGACTGACCATGACGCGTCGGCAGCCTCGTTGGGGCCTGAGCACAGCGATCACCCCGATCACACCGAGGCGATCACCCTGGGCCTGCACGATGCCTCACCGCAACACCTCATCGATGCCATGGCCGACGATGTGGTTCTCGAATTGGGTTGGGGCCGATTGATTTTCGGGCAGACCTTCGCCGATCCCGAACAACTCGCCGAGGTGCTGCAGCGGGAAGGACCGGGCCGCCGCGACATCTGTATCTACGCCCGTGAATCGCATGTGTTGGTGGCCCGGTCCCCCACCGAGTTGTTCATCGACCCGAGCCACACCTACCGGCTGCGGTTCACTGATGAACTCGACGCGGCCGAACCGCTGGGCTTCACGGTGCGCACCCTGCAGACACCGATGGACGCCGACGCGATGAACCGGGTGTACGTGCGGTGCGGGATGGTGCCCGCGCCCATCGACGTCATCTGGCACAACCACACCCTGACGCCCGCGGTGGTCTATCTGGTCGCGGTGCGCGACGACGACGGCGCTGTGGTGGGCACCGTCACCGGCGTGGACCACAAGCGGTTGTTCGCCGATCCGGAGGACGGGTCGAGCCTGTGGAGCCTGGCGGTGGACCCGGCGGCCGGGCTGCCCGGCGTCGGCGATGCGCTGACCCGCACGCTGGCCGGCATCTTCCGTGAACGCGGCCGGGCCTACCTGGATCTGTCGGTGGCCCATGACAATTCGGCCGCCATCGCGCTGTATGAGAAGCTTGGCTTCCATCGGGTGCCGGTGCTGGCCGTCAAACGCAAGAACGCGATCAACGAGCCGTTGTTCACTCATCCACCCGAGACGGTCGACGATCTCAATCCGTATGCGCGCATCATCGCCGACGAGGCGATGCGCCGCGGCATCCGGGTCGAGGTGCTCGACGCCGGCGCCGGCGAGATGAAGCTGTCCCACGGTGGGCGGAGCGTGATCACCCGAGAGTCGCTGTCGGAGTTCACCTCCGCGGTGGCGATGGCCCGCTGCGACGACAAACGCCAGACCCGGCGCATCGTCTCCGAAGCCGGGATCACGGTACCCAAAGGCCGGCTCGCCACCTTCAACAACGAGGATCACGAGTTCCTGGCCGAGGTCGGCGACGTGGTGGTCAAGCCCACGCGTGGCGAGCAGGGCAAGGGCATCACCGTCGGCGTGGACGGCGGCGAAGAACTCGACGCGGCGCTGCACCGGGCGCGCGAGCAGTATCCGGAGGTGTTGATCGAGCAGCGTGCCCCCGGCGACGATCTTCGTCTGGTCGTCATCGACGGGAAGGTGGTGGCCGCGGCCATCCGCAGGCCCGCCGAGGTCGTCGGCACCGGCAAGCACACCATCGGCGAGCTCATCGAGGCACAGTCGCGCCGCCGGGCAGCGGCCACCGGCGGGGAGTCACGGATCCCGATCGACGACGTCACCAAGGGCACTGTCGCCGAGGCCGGCTGGTCCTTCGACGACGTGCTGCCCGAGGGTGAACGGTTACGAGTGCGGCGTACGGCCAATCTTCACCAGGGCGGGACGATTCATGATGTCACCGCCGAGGTCAATCCCGAGCTGTGCCGGGTCGGTGTGGCAGCGGCCGAGGCGATCGGCATTCCGGTGACGGGCATCGACCTGCTGGTTCCCGATGTGACGGGCCGAGAGTACGTCTTCATCGAGGCCAATGAACGGCCCGGCCTGGCCAACCACGAGCCCCAACCCACCGCGGCCGCGTTCGTGGATTTCCTGTTCCCGCAGCAGCCGGGACTACCGCAGGCCTGGACTCCGTCGGAAGCGACTGACTGAGCGTTCGCGTGAGGCAGGCTCGGCACGCGCATGGCCACCCGCACCTGTCACTCCAGCGTGGCGCTCGGCGTCGACAGCCACTCCAGCGTGACAAACGGCGGGCGATACGAGCGCAGGAGCGCAGCTGAACCTGAGCCGAGGTCACCAACTGCTGGTGCGCAGCACGATCTCGGCCGCGAGCTGGGCGGTCGAGTCACCGGCATTGCGCCGTCCCGCGATCTCCACGAGCCGGAAGTCTCCGTACACATAGCGCTGGCTGGCCTTGGCGACGGCGCGGGCAGCCGGGGAGCTGACGAGCACGGTGGTGTTCATCTCGACCGGGGGGCAGTCGTCGTCACGGATTGCCCCGGTGGCGTCGGCGACGCGGGGATGCCCGCGATCCACCACCACCAGACCGATGAACTTGTCCAGTCTGGTCGCCGCGAGCTCCCAGGCAAGTTCTCCCCCGAGGCGGTCACCGACCAACAGCGCCCATCTGATGTTGAGTGAGTCGAGGATCCCGACCACCGACTTGGCGGTCAGCCGCGGATCGGGACCGATGATCACCGTACGCAGTGAAGCGGTGTGCAAGCGCCGGCAGATCGGCTCGTATGCGGCCGGACCGTGGTGGCCGGCGCTGAGCACTACCACGGTGGAACCCTGCTCGGGTCCCGAGACGTCGACGGGTGTGGTGAATCCGTCGATCGTCGCGACGGTGGTAAGCATTCGGACAAACTACCGTCCAGTAGCGACGGGCGGGCCGAAATCAACATTGTCTTGACGTCTGCGTCAGCGGCTGGGCGATCCATCGGCCTTGGTACCGAAAACCGCCCAGCTGCCGCTGTTTTCGGAGGCGAGGAAGATGCACTGGTCGGGCCCGCCGGTTACCGGGCGCATTACCCGGCCACGACGGTCAGTGCAGTGGTCATGGTGGGCCGCGGTGGCGCCCCCTGCCTCACCAGTTCCATCACGGCCGTGACGTCCAGGTGGGCGGCCAGCAGGTCGGCCATCCGATCCAGCTGAGCGTCCCGCCGGCCCGGCACGTCGGTGTCGTCGGCAACCACGAACCCGCTGCGACCGGCGCGGTGGGCGACTTCGGTGAGCCAGTCTCGGCGCAAGCGGTCGTTGTCGAGCAGGCCGTGCCAGTGCGTACCGTAGACCGCGCCACGGCGCAGCCCGACCCCGAGCCAGTCATCGGTGGCCGCGCGGGCCACCTGGCCGTGATGAATTTCATAGCCCCACAAGGGTTTTTCCCAATGCCGCAGGGTTTTGTCGACCGCGAACTCGATGTCGGCGTCGAGCAGACCGAGACCTTCTACCGGCTGCAGGCTCGAGGATTCGACCGCGTCGTCGATACGACGGCACAGCATCTGGAATCCGCCACACACCCCGAGCACCGGAAGCCCCTGCGCGGCGTGCCCGAGGATCGCCTGGGCCAGGCCACGTCGACGCATCCATGCCAGATCACTCACGGTGGCCTTGCTGCCGGGGATCACCACGAGGTCGACGCCGGCCAGGTCGGCGGCATCGGCCACCCAGCGCACCATCACGCCCGGTTCACAGGCCAGGGCCTCGATGTCGGTGGAGTTGGAGATGCGCGGCAGCCTGATCGCGGCGACGGTGAGCGACTGCGCCCCGCGGGGCGGTTGCGGTGTGCCGACCATGCCACCTGGCCGCACCGATACCGAATCCTCGGTGTCGAGCCAGATTCCGTCGTCGAACGGGATCACCCCGTAGGTGGGGCGGCCGGTCAGCTCACGCAACTGGCGCAGGCCCGGCTCCAGCAGGGCTGGGTCACCGCGGAACTTGTTGACGACGAATCCCGCGATGAGCGCCTGGTCTTCGGGCTCGAGGACGGCCACGGTGCCGTGGAGATGGGCCAGCAGGCCGCCGCGGTCGATGTCGCCCACCACGATGACGGGCAGATCCGCGGCCCGGGCCAGCCCCATGTTCGCCAGGTCGGTCGCGCGCAGGTTGATCTCGGCCGGCGAGCCCGCACCTTCGCAGATCACCACGTCGAATTCAGATCGCAGCGAGGCCAATTCCTCGGCGACCACCGCGGTCAGCCGCTCGCGGTGCGTGAAGTAGTCGCCGGCGGCCACCGTTCCGGCCACCCGGCCCCGGATCACCAACTGCGACGTGCGGTCCCCGCCGGGCTTGAGCAGGATCGGGTTGAAGCGGGTGCTCGGGGCCTGCCCGGCCGCGCGGGCCTGCATGGCCTGGGCCCGGCCGATCTCCCCGCCGTCCACGGTCACGGCCGAGTTGTTCGACATGTTCTGCGCCTTGAACGGCGCCACCGACAGGCCGTCGCGGGCCAGCAGCCGGCATAACCCGGCCACGACCATTGACTTACCGGCGTCGGAGGTTGTCCCTGCGACCAGCAGCGCGCCGCTCATACTCGTTGCGCGAGAAGTGTCACGGCAGGGTCAGGATCTCGGCGCCGTCGTCGGTGACCACCAGGGTGTGCTCGAACTGGGCGGTCCATTTGCGGTCCTTGGTCACCACGGTCCAGTCGTCGTCCCAGATCTCGTAGTCCAGCGACCCGAGGTTGATCATCGGTTCGATGGTGAATGTCATGCCCGCCTCCAGCACGGTCTCGACCGCCGGCTGGTCGTAGTGCAACACCACCAGGCCGTTGTGGAACGTGGTGCCGATGCCATGGCCGGTGAAATCACGAACAACGTTGTAACCGAACCGGTTTGCGTAGGCCTCGATGACGCGGCCGACGATCGACAGCGCGCGCCCGGGCTTGACTGCCTTGATGGCGCGCATGGTCGCCTCATGGGTGCGTTCGACGAGCAGCCGATGCTCTTCGGAGACCTCGCCGGCCAGGAAGGTGGCGTTGGTGTCGCCATGCACACCGTCGATGTAGGCGGTGACGTCGATGTTGACGATGTCACCGTCCTCGATCACGGTCGAGTCCGGGATACCGTGGCAGATCACCTCATTCAGCGAGGTGCAGCACGATTTGGGAAACCCCTTGTAGCCCAACGTCGACGGGTAGGCACCGTGGTCGATCATGTACTCGTGAGCGATGCGGTCCAACTCGTCGGTGGTGACGCCGGGCGCCACCGCCTTGCCGGCCTCGGCCAGGGCCGCTGCCGCGATCTGTCCCGCGACGCGCATCTTCTCGATCACCTCGGGGGTCTGCACCCAGGGTTCGCTGCCCTCCTGCACGGTGGACTTCCACGCGTATTCCGGCCGCGGGATCGACTTCGGAACCGGCAGGGTCGGGGACTGCACGCCGGGGCGCAGGGCGGTACGAACTGGCATGTGGACAGCTTAATCGTCGCCCATCCCGACCGAGGCGCTGCGGTGCACCGGCAGAGAGCGGCCCTCTCGTGAACCGGTAATGGTGTTACCGTACGGGGGTGATTGAGGCGCGGCGATGACCGAGACCGTTCATGTCCTGGAAATGCTGGATTACCGCGAGGTGGAGTCGAGCACCGACCGGCTGGTGCTGGAGATGGACAACCGGCCGGACCTCGCCAACGTGCGCGGCGCCCTGCAAGGCGGGCTGGTGGCCACCCTGATCGACATCGCCGCGGGCATGCTGGCGGGCAATGCCTCCGGCGTCGGTTACGACGTGACGACCGCCGACCTCAACATCCACTTTCTGGCCCCGATCATGGGCACCGCCCGCGCCGAGGCGAAGGTGGTACGGGCCGGCAAACGACTGATCGTGACCTCGGTGGATGTCACCGACGTCACCCGTGATCGGCTGGCCGCGCGTGCGACGCTGACATTCGCGGTGCTTGAACCACGATGAGTCGCGCTGACGTCAGGCCCGGCGCAGCGTCAGCTTCCAGTTCCGGCGGGGCCCACGAATGTCGACAGAACCGCACACCACCTTGCCGGTGAGGATGATGTGCGGGGTGCCGTCGGCCGGCGCGTCGCGGCGGTGATCGTCGGCGCTGCCCACGATCACCTCGACGTCGTCGATCGATGCGCTGGCCCCTTCGGGCAACCGGATGTCCACCGACCCGAATTTCATGTCCAGCTCGATCACGACCATCGGCCCGGCGAACCGGGCCCGGGTCAGATCCAGCTCGACCGAACCCATCCGACGTACCAGCGCCAGCCGGGTGGGGACCGTCCATTCACCCTGGCGCTTCAGCGAACCGAGCACGCCGCGCAACTCGACGCGATCGGTGGCGGTGGTCACGATCGCGCCAGGGCCCGGCAGGTCACCCACCAACGCGTCAAGGTCCGAATGCAGGCGAGCGCGCGACACCATCGCCGAGCGCTCCTCGAACTCGGCGATGTCGATCAGTCCGAGCGCGACGGCATTGTGCAGCCGCCGCAGTGTGCCGTTGCGATCGGCATCGGAGACCCGAAGGTCCACGGATTGTTCGTTGATCCCTGTCATGGCAGGTTCAACGGTACCGCCGTTCAGGCCAGATAGGCCGGGGGCAGCCCGTCGAACATGGTCTTGCACATCCGCACCGCGTACTCCGAACTGCCGCCGCCCACGATGAGCGCGGCAAACGCCATGTCCCCGCGGTAACCGGCGAACCAGGAATGGGAACCACCCATGAACTCCGCCTCGCCGGTCTTCCCGCGCACATCGCCGAGCCCGTTGAGATCCTTTGCCGTGCCGTTGGTGACCACCAGACGCATCATCGGCCGCAGGCCGTCCACCATCTTCGGGCTGATCGGGGCACCCGCGCGGTCGACCATGGTCTGGCGGCCCTCGATGAGTTGCGGCACCGGGGTCCTACCGGCCGCCACGGTCGCGGCGGCCAATGCCATGCCGAACGGGCTGACCAGCACCTTGCCCTGACCGAAACCGTCCTCGGTGCGCTCGGCCAGGTCCACCGTCGGCGGTACCGAACCGGTCAGGGTGGAGATCCCGTCGACCTGGTAGTCGGTGCCGATGCCGTAACGTGCGGCGGCCTGGGTCAGACCGCGCGGCGGCATCCGGCTGGCGAGTTCACCGAAGGTGGTGTTGCATGAGTTGGCGAATGCCCGCGACATCGGCACCAAGCCGAGATCGAACGCGTCATAGTTCGTGACGGTGCGATGCCCGATGTCGAGCGTGCCTGGGCAACCCAAAAGCGTGTTGGGCGTTGCCATGTCGCGTTCGATGGCGGCCCCCGCGGTGATCATCTTGAACGTCGAACCGGGCGGGAACTGGCCCATTGTCGCGAGCGGTCCGGCCGCATCGGCGGCCCGATTCTGCGCAACGGCCAGGATTTCACCCGTGGAAGGTTTGATCGCGACGATCATCGCCTGCTTGCCGGTGGTGTCGACCGCATTCTGCGCGGCGTCCTGCACGGCTCGATCGAGGCTGATGGTGATCGACGGGGCCGGATCACCCGCCACCTCGTTGAGCACGTCGACGTCGACGCCGTTCTGGTTGACCGTGACCACTCGCCAGCCCGGCTGACCGGTGAGTTGGTCGGCCACCGATTTCTTGACTTCGTTGACGATCACCGGAGCGAAAGTCTCGTCGGTGGGCAACATTTCGGGCTGCGGGGTGATCACGACGCCACGCAGCCGCCCGATCGCGGCCGCGACGCGGTCGTTGTCGGCTCGCTTCAGGGTGATCAGGCTCATCGGTTGTGCCGATGCGCTGGCCCGCTCGGCAAGCACTTGGGGATCACCCAAGGCCGGGTCGAAGCCCCGCAGCGCGTCGGCGACCGCCCGCGCCGTCGGCATCAGCGCGGCGCCGGCTGCCCTGGCATCCAGCGCGTAGTGGTAGATGTAGCCGGGCACCAGGACATCGGTACCGCCGCGCTCGTTGACCGAGGCCCGCCGGGGGGCGTCGGCCCGCAGAGCGAACGTCTGGTTCTCCCCCAGCCTCGGATGCAGCCCGGTGGCATTCCAGCGCACCTCCCACCGGCCCTCGTCGCGGATCATGTTGAGCTGCCCGTCGTAGGTCCAGGTGCGATTCTTGGGCAGATGCCACGTGTACCGGTAGGTGACGCTGCCGGTGTCCTGGGCGTACTTCGAACCCAGGATCTGCGCGTCGAGGCCGGTGGCCTGTAGTCCGTTCCAGGCTTCGCTGAGGGCGGTCTTGGCGTCCTCGGGCCGGTCGGCCAGCTCCGCGGCGGCCGCGGTGTCACCAGATGCCAGCGCGGCGAAGAACCGCTCTGCGGCGGGTTCGGGCCCGTCCGGTCGCGGGGTGCACGCGCTCAGCGCGGTAACCCCGACGACCGCGAGCACCGTCAAAAGTCCCCCGGTCCGTGTGACTGATGATGTTTGAGTTGCCATTGAGGCTGATGTTAGGAACGTGCACGCCTGATTCGTCGGAGGCGCACCGATACCGAACCGAGACTGTGGTGAGACCTTGCCGGATCGCCATCCGGCCGACGCGTCCGCGACGCGCATCGCCACGTCCGAGAATCACCCGGCCAATTTCGACCGGATCACCGCGCTGACAGGTCAGCGAAGTTGCCAGCCGACGCATCGGCCTATTTCCTCGAGGGCTTGTGGCGACAGGCCGGGGTGAAGCACGCTGAACCTGGCCATGATGTCGTTGACGCCTTGGGCGAGTGTCATGCTTCCCCATTCGATGGGCATCGCAACTGCTTCCTTCACAATCGCCAGAACCTGATCTGCGATGATGCTCCCATCTTTCGGTCCGTAGCGATCAATGAGTTTCTCACGGTCGACTCGCGGTACGGCGGAATCAGAAATGCTCAGAACTATCGCTTCGTTGATCAGGTCTGGATTCATTTCATATATCCTAACGCTCAAATACCGTTGTATGAATCCCTGTGTCGGGATCAATAATAATTATCTTTGTGACATTCGGGTTGTCCATAAGACGTGGGAGTTCAACATTCTCCCATACATTTCCAGGGCGTAAGTTGGAGCCGACTACAGCATGCACCTCCCCTGACGCATTTTCAGCGTAGATTTGCGATACAGCTGACCACCAGTTGTCGGCATAGACGTCAGTGGGGCTCCATTTTGGCGGCTGTATTCCGTTTGCATCCAACAATCCCTCTAGGGTGGTCGCAGTGTTACCCCCAGCGATAAGGTCTGCAGCCCCATTGCCCCCCGCCGAGATCGGGCCGATACCAATTCCGTCGCCGTTTCTTCCGGACCAGAACGTCGCGCCGTCGGGAGGTGTCGTTAGGTGTACTGGATCCGGCAGATGGTATGGGCCAGTGTCGGGTAATGGCACAAAGTCAGGCAGCGCATCGGCCGACAGCGGCGTATCTCCCAGACCATGGATCGGGTGATCGCCGACTACCGAGTGGTCCACTGATATCGGTGGATGGGAATTGAGGCGTTCACCGGCACTATCGACCACCTCATGCGGCACGCCGGGGCCGACAACGTCGTCGAGCGCACCGCGCGCGGTGGCCACTTCGCCGCCAAATGGAAGGGTCGCCGCTGTGGCTGCGGCGTCGAAACCTTTTTGGCCCAGCCAATACTCGGGATTATTTCGAAACGCTTCGATCTCGGCCTCGATGCCCCTGACCGCGGTGCCGTAGGGGTCCTTGACCGTCTCGACAACACCGGAACCCATGTCTTTCCAAGCGTCTTTGAAGCTTTCGAATCCGTTTTGGCCGGTAAGGCTATGGACGCTGTCTTCCATCCTGCGCCAGGCGTCGCCGAAACCGTCGCTGTAGCTGGGTCTGGCGGGCGACGGCCCGGGCTGCGGGGTGTACGGAGGTAGGTTGTCAAGCTCGGTTTTGATCCGCTGCGTTTCGGTCAGCATGGCATCGACCCGCGACTCGATCTGGTCAGGGGCCACGCCCTGTTGCTGCAAGAGCTTTCGCGCCTGAGTCTTGAACTCTGCAATTTGTGCCGGGGTGAACGGAGACGGCGCGTTGGGATCCGTTTCAGCTCTACCCTCGGGTAGCAGCATGTCTTCCAGTGAGTGCGGCGTGCGCAGTTTCGGGTCCGCACCAGAAGGCTTGCCGTCCGGCTTGGTCTCGGGTTTCTCCGCCGCGTCCTCAACTGACTTGGGTACCGCGAACGGACCAATCTGACCCGGCGCCTCCGAAGGGGCCGCTGGCTTCTTGTTGCCTGGGCCGTCCTTGCCCTCGGCGTCGTGTTGGATCTTGTTGTCTACCAGCCAAACCCTGCCCTCACCGCTATCGCGGCCTTCGTCTTCGCCGTCAAATCTGATCCCATCCAGCTCAGCAGCTTTGGCCTGCAGGCGTTCTCCGACGAACGAATCGGTCTGAGCGAGCCGGTTGGCGTACCAGCGGATGTCCTCAGCATGCTCGTTGAGCGAATTCTGGCGCGCGCGCATGGCGAAGAAGTCGACCCGCTTGGTGTCGGTCACCGACAAGTCCTCAGCAACGCTGAACCCGTCGTCCTCGGCGGCACTGATCGCGGCCACCGCCTCCGACTGGGCAGCGTTGATGTCGTGGCGGCCGCTCTCAGCAATGCCGGCGGCCTCCCGCAACACCCCGCCCTGACGGCCAACCACCATCACATCCCCGGTCACCCGATCCAGGGCGGCGTCCTTGGCGTCGCCCTCCCAGGTGGTTCCGCCCGGTGAGGCAATGTTCCGACGGTGTTGATCGAACGCAGCCTCAGACTGGGAGGCTGCCAGCCGCCACGCCGTTGCCGCAGAATCCAAGTAGGAGGTGTCCAGTTCTCGATCCCTGACCGGGTCAGAGATCCGCCGCCACCGGAGACTGCTGGACTCACACGGACACCGTGGTGCCGATGGCGTCGCCGCCGTCGGAATCCGTGGTGTCATATCGGGCACTACTCACCGCCAGGTCACCAGCCTGGCCGGACATCCGCGCCGACTGGCGACCCTGCACCGCGGCCAATGCCGCGTTGACCGCAGCCACTCCAGCCGCACTGGGATTTGAGGAAGGCGGCCCGCCTGGCCCAGCGCCATTTAGCGCCGTCGCGGCCAGGTCACTGCTTCCCGCTGCCCCTCGCAGGCCGCTCGCGTCGACTTCCAATCCGTTTGCCACATCAAACCCCCCGGCTAACACACTGGGAGCGAGATTACCTCACCATTTGCCCCACTCGAAGGGCGAGACTGCCAGCCATCGGAACCCTGCCGCTCAGTCGAGCAGCACCGTGGCGAACGTGCCGACCTGTTCGAATCCGATGCGGGCGTACGTTGCTCGCGCCACGGTGTTGTAGCTGTTGACGTACAGGCTGGCAATGCGGCCCGAGCCCACCACGGCGGCCGCCAGCGACGCTGTTCCGGTGGTGCCCAACCCGTGGCCGCGCCACTCCGGATGCACCCACACACCCTGGATCTGGCCGACCGACGGCGATTGCGACCCGACCTCGGCCTTGAACACCACCTCGCCGCGCTCGAACCGGGCCCACGCCCGTCCCGCAGCGATGAGGCCGGCGATGCGGCGGCGGTAGCCCCGGCCGCCGTCACCGAGGCGTGGGTCGACACCGACCTCGCCGATGAACATGTCGATCGCCGCCACCAGATACGCGTCGATCTCCTCCATGCGCACCGGGCGGACCGCCGGGTCGATCGCACAGTTCGGCATCGAGTTGAGCGCCATCAAGGGTTGTTGCTCCCGGACGTCACGTGCGGTGCCCCACACCGATTCCAGCCGCCGCCACATGGGCAGGACCAACTCGGCCCGGCCGACCAGAGACGAGCAGCGACGCGCGGTGCTCATCGCCTTGTCCGAGAACGCCTTGAGATCCTCGGCGTCCCCGCGCAACGGGATCAGATTGGGCCCGGCGTAACACAGTGACTCGGTGACACCGCGCCTGGTCCACAGTTCGCCGCCGATCGCGCCGTGCTCGACCCCGAACTCGGCGACGCGGGCGGCCACCATGCACGAGCCCACCGGATCTTCGTCGAACACCTGCAGGCAAGGGGTGGCGTCGCGCACCACGGAGACTCGGCGCTCATCGACGAGACGGAACAGTGGTGGAGCCGACATAGACGATTCTCTCTGTTAATGCCGAGGCTGGGTGACCCCGCTCACAGGGTCGCTATCAGCTTACGGTCACCACAGGCGAACCGCTCGCATGATCAGACTCGCCATCTGTGCCTGTTTCGGCAGCCAGCCGCATTGCCTCTTCGATCAGCGTCTCGACGATCTGCGCCTCGGGCACGGTCTTGATGACCTCGCCCTTGACGAAGATCTGACCCTTGCCATTGCCGGAGGCAACCCCGAGATCGGCTTCGCGGGCCTCGCCCGGACCGTTGACGACGCACCCCATCACTGCGACCCGCAGCGGGACGTCCAGCCCATCCAGGCCTGCGCTCACCGCGTTGGCCAGGGTGTACACGTCGACCTGGGCCCGACCGCAAGACGGGCACGACACGATCTCCAGACCGCGGGGCCGCAGGTTCAGCGACTCCAGGATCTGGTTGCCCACCTTGACCTCTTCGGCCGGCGGGGCCGACAGCGACACCCGGATGGTGTCGCCGATGCCCTTGGACAGCAATGCGCCGAATGCGACCGCGGACTTGATGGTGCCCTGAAACGCGGGGCCCGCTTCGGTGACTCCGAGGTGCAGCGGGTAGTCGCACTGGGCAGCCAGCTGGGTGTAGGCCTCGACCATGATCACCGGATCGTTGTGCTTGACGCTGATCTTGATGTCGCCGAAGCCGTGTTCCTCGAACAGCGAGGCCTCCCACAGCGCGGACTCGACGAGAGCCTCGGGCGTGGCCTTGCCGTACTTCTTCATCAACCGGGGGTCGAGCGATCCGGCGTTGACGCCGATGCGGATCGGGATGCCCGCGTCGCCCGCGGCCTTGGCCACCTCTTTGACCCGGCCGTCGAACTCCTTGATGTTGCCGGGATTGACGCGCACGGCAGCGCATCCGGCGTCGATCGCGGCGAAGATGTACTTGGGTTGAAAGTGGATGTCGGCGATCACCGGGATCTGGCTGTGCCGGGCGATCTCGGCGAGCGCGTCGGCGTCCTCCTGCCGGGGACAGGCCACCCGAACGATGTCGCAGCCCGACGCGGTCAGCTCCGCGATCTGCTGCAATGTCGCGTTGACGTCATGGGTCTTGGTGGTGCACATGGACTGCACCGCGATCGGGTGCTCGCTACCGATGCCGACACCACCCACATCGAGCTGACGGGTCTTGCGCCGCGGCGCCAGGGTCGGCGCCGGGGGTGCGGGCATTCCCAAACCGATGGACGCTGTCATGTCGGATCTCCTACTGGAAGATGCTGAGTGGGTTGACCAGGTCTGCGGTCACGGTCAGCAGCATGTAGCTGACCACTACCAGCAACACCACGTAAGTGGCGGGCATGAGCTTGAGGTAGTTGACCGGGGCTGCGGCGACTTTGCCGCGGGCCGTCCGGACCATGTTGCGGATCTTCTCGTACGTCGCGACCGCGATGTGACCGCCGTCGAACGGCAGCAGCGGTACCAGGTTGATCGCGCCGAGCACGAAGTTCAGTTGCGCCAGGAAGAACCAGAATGCGACCCACAGCCCGGCCTCGACGGTCTCGCCGCCGATGATGCTCGCGCCGACCACGCTGATCGGGGTTTCCTTGTCGCGTTCCCCGCCGCCGATCGCCTCGACCAACGCACCGATCTTGGTCGGGATCTTGGCCAGCGACTTGCCCAACTCGACGGCAAGGTCACCGGTGAACGAGACCGTCGCAGGCACCGCAGTCAGCGGGTTGTACTTGGTCGGGGGCTGGAGCGGGACGGCGCTGACGCCGATCGCGCCGACGGTGGCCGCCTCCTTGGCATCCGCGCTGGTGAACCGCTGCGTCTGGGTCACGTCCACGACGGTGCTGATCGTCTGACCGTCTCGCTTGAGCTCGATCGTCACGGGGCCGTTGAGCTTGCGGACCGCAGCAGCCATCTGGGAGAAGTCCGAGACCTGGGTGTCGCCGACTTTGACGATCTCGTCGCCGGCCCGGATCCCGGCCTGCGCCGCCGGACCCGCACCCTGGCACTCCCCCATCTTGTCCAGACTCAGCTGCGGTGCGACACAACCGGTTTCGCCGACGATCGCGGTGGTGGGCTGGGTGATGTTGGGCAGGCCCCAGGTGATCGCGATGGCGTACAGCAGCACCAGGCCGATGATGAAGTTCATCGCCGGGCCCGCGAACAGGACCGCGACGCGCTTCCACACCTTCTGCTTGTACATCGCGTACGGCCGGTCTTCCGGCGCGATCTCGTCGACCGATGTCATGCCGGCGATGTCGCAGAAGCCACCCAGCGGAATGGCCTTGACGCCATATTCGGTCTCACCGAGGCGGTTGGGCCGCCGCGTCGACCACAGCGTCGGACCGAAGCCGACGAAGTAGCGGCGCACCTTCATCCCGGTGGCCCGCGCCACCCACATGTGTCCGCATTCGTGCAGGGCCACCGATACCAGGATGGCCAGCGCGAACAGCGCGATGCCGAGTACGAACATCATTTGGTGAGGAGCCCTTTTCTGACGGATTTCTGCTCGACGCGCGTATCGATGGCCTGTCCTGCCTTTTCTCTGGCCCAGCGCTGCGCGTCGAGTACCTCTTCCACGGTAGCGGGTTCCGCGGCCCACTGGTCGGCAGCGTGCAACACCTCACCCACGGTGTCGACGATGGCCGGGAAGCCGATGCGGCCGGAAAGGAAGGCTTCGGCTGCTTGCTCGTTTGCCGCGTTGTACACCGCGGTCAGGCAGCCGCCCCGGGTTCCGGCTTCGGCCGCCAGCCGCACCGCGGGGAACACCTCGTCGTCCAGCGGCAGGAACTCCCAGGTGGAGGCGGTGGTGAAGTCGCAGGCCAAAGCCGCGCCGGGAATGCGATCGGGCCAGCCGAGGGCCAACGCGATCGGCAGCTTCATATCCGGTGGGCTGGCCTGGGCCAGGGTCGAACCGTCGGTGAAGGTGGCCATCGAGTGCACGATCGACTGCGGGTGCACCACTACTTCGATGCGGTCGTAGTCGATGCCGAACAGCAGGTGGGTTTCGATCAGCTCCAGGCCTTTGTTGACCAGCGTTGCCGAGTTCAACGTGTTCATCGGGCCCATCGACCACGTCGGGTGTTTGCCGGCCTGCTCGGGGGTGACCGATTCCAGGTCGGCGGCCGACCACCCCAGGAACGGGCCGCCGGACGCGGTGAGCACGATCTTGGCGACCTCGTCGGCGGAGCCGCCGCGCAGGCACTGCGCCATCGCCGAATGTTCGGAGTCCACGGGGACGATCTGCCCGGGCGCGGCTGCCTTGAGGACCAGCGGGCCGCCGGCGACAAGCGACTCCTTGTTGGCCAGCGCCAGACGGGCACCGGTGGCCAGGGCAGCCAGGGTGGGGGCCAGTCCCAGTGCCCCGACCAGTGCGTTGAGCACCACGTCAGCCTCGGTGTTCTCGATCAGCCGCGTCGCGGCGTCGGACCCGGCATATGTGACGTCGCCGATCTTGTCCGCGGCTGCCGGGTCGGCCACCGCGATGTTGCCGACGCCGGTCGCGGCGCGCTGGGCGGCGAGCAGGTCGGGGTTGCCGCCCCCGGCTGCCAGTCCGACGATCTCGAACCGGTCGGGGTTGGCTGCGATGACCTCGAGCGCCTGGGTGCCGATCGATCCGGTGCTGCCGAGTATCAGCACGCGCGTTCTGTCGCTCACCGTTACATTGTGCCGCGCTGTGACCGGCGTCCCCTAATGCATCCGGGCCGACGGGTCGGCGGTGGCCTCGATCTTGAGTACCAGTCCGTTCCGGATGGTCAGCACCACGACTGCGAACAGTCGCCGCCGGTCGTAGGCCAGCAGCACTGGCTCGGCCGCACACACCACCGTCGCCCCCGGTCCGAGATAACGCAGCAGGTTGGTCGCGACGTCGTGACGGCCGTGGTTGACCTGACGCAGCGCCGGGGCGGTGAGCACCGTGCCCACCCCCCAGACGCTCGGGTCGAGCACCGAGGCCAACGCCCAGCACGTCACCGTTCGCGCAGGCGGTGATGAAGGCGTCGGTGACGTGGCGGTGCTCGCCACCGCTGACCTCGCCCAGCGCCGGCGCGGCGGTGGACACCTTCGTCCGGGCCCGGCGCGCCAGCTGTCGGCACGTCCCGACGGGGCGGCCCACGGTGTCGGCGACCTCGCCGAACGGCACCCGGAAGATGTCGTGCAGGACGAACGCGACGCGCTCACCCGGACTGAGCCGGGTGAGCACGGTCAGTAGAGCTGAGCCGACCTGGTCGTCGAGCGTGACGCGGTCGGCTGGATCGGAGCCGACGGCCGCGGCAGTGTCCAGCGCGCCGGCGTGATCGGGCCGTTCGAATCGGACGCGCGCGGACCGCAGCACATCCAGGGACAGCCGACCTGCCACCACCGTCAACCAAGCCCGGACATCCTCGACATGCTCGTGGTCGGCGCCGGCCAGCCGCAGAAACGCCTCCTGAGCGACGTCCTCGGCCTCGCCGACATCGCCCAGCATGCGGTAGGCGAGGTTGACCAGATACGGGTGGTGGTCTCGCCACGCCGCCTCGATACCGGCTGATCCGTTCATGTGTTTACGACGAATCCGGGGCCCGGAAAGTTACCGGGCGCGCGATCCGGTCTTCGTTGTAACTTTTCGGACGGCCGTCCCGTCCTTGGTTGCATGAAGACAATTCTCGTCACGGGTGCAACCGGCAACGTCGGCCGCCCGCTGGTCACCGAACTCATCCGGGCCGGCGACGTGGTGCGCCAGCGGTTCGTCGACATCGGGTTCGGCGCGGAGTTCGCCGATGCGTACATGGGCCTGTTGGCCGACACCGTCGGCCGGCCGGCACTGGTCACCCATGAGGTGGAGAAAATTCTGGGGCGTCCCGCCACCGCGTTCGCGGACTGGGTGGCCGGCCACCGTCGCCTGTTCGCCGCTAGCTGAGGAGCACGAGGCATGTCAGAGCACACGAGCGAGCCGCAGCCACCACGCTGGCTCAAGCCGATGAACAAGGTGATGATGGCGGTGCAGCGCCTCGGACTCCCGACCGGGCCTGCCATGGTGCTGACCGTCCCTGGGCGCAAGACCGGCAAGCTCCGCAGCACACCGATGACGCCGTTCGACCACGACGGTGGCCTGTACACGGTGGCGGGCTACCCCGGCGCGGACTGGGCGGCCAACGCCCGTGCGGCCGGCGCCGGAACCCTGACGCGGGGCCGGCGGTCTCGGAACGTCAGGATCGTCGAACTGACGCCGGACCAGTCGCGGCCGGTGCTGCGAGCGTTCGCAGCCAAGGTTCCGGTAGGTGTCGGCTTCGCCAAGCGCAGCGGCCTGGTGGTCGACGGCACACCCGACGAATTCGAGTCATTGGCAGGGCGCTTGGCGGTGTTTCGGTTCGATCCCGCCTAGTCGCGGCGACCGGAGACCGGCTCGACCGCCCGACGGATCGAGATGTCTCCGGAACCGGTACGGGCCTGCAGCATGAACGTCTGCTCGCCGTCGACCGGGCCGTCGGAGGACTGCAAGCCGTTGTCGACGGTGCCCGAGTGGGTCTTGAGTTCGAGACGTGCGGCGGTGCCCTCGGGAATACCGACTTCGACCTCACCGCTGCCGGTTTGCGCGCGTAGCCCACCGGTGGCGGCGTCGGTCACCGTGACCGAACCCGATGCGGCCTGATGCTTGGCGTGCCCACGCAACCCCCCGATGGTGAGGCTGCCGCTGGCCGCCTGGAACCTCACATCCCCCTCGATCCGGTCGATCGTCGCGTCCCCGGATGCCGTGGCAATCCGGGCTTTGCCCTCCAGATCACCGACCGCGACATCTCCGGACGCGGTGTCCGCCTTCATATTTCCGGAAACGGTTGCCACCCGAAGCGGACCGCTGGCCGAAGCGAATCGGCAGTCCGAGTACACGCCGTCCGCATCGACACCGGCCGATGCCGACGAGATGTCGAGCCGGGAGCCTGTGGGCAGTTCGATGTCGACCCGCACCGCTCCCCCACGACCCAGTGGCAGGAGCTTTCTGCCTGCCGTCACCACGAGAGTGCCGTTGTGGAAATCGATGCGGGCCTGCTCAGCCGCCCGCACGTCGGAGGCGCATTCGGGATCACGCGGCGTGATGTCGATGACGGTGTCGTCGCGGTCGGTGGCCGCCAGGTGCACGGCCCCGGCCCCCACCTCGACGACAGCCGTGATGGGTTCAGGCGTGTGGAACGTGGGCATCGGTTTCTCCTGTCGTTCGGTCAGCGGACCCAGCCGCTGAAACTCTTGCCGGCGGAACGGGTTTGGCGCCCGGCCTCGCCGAGGGCAGACGTGGCAGCGCGCACGAGCCAGGCATTGACGGACACACCGTCGCGGCGGGCGGCACCCTCCACCCCGGCGCGCAGGCTCTCGGGCAGCCGAAGGGACACCCGCCAGGTACCGCCGCTGCCGTCGTCGTCGGGAACGTCCATGACAGGCTGCAGCGCAAGCGTGTCGGCTTCGGCGGGCTCGACGGTGAACTCGGGGTCGCGGCCGTTGAGCCGGACATGTACCGATCCGGGCGCGAGTTCCCGCGTGATCTGCTCGGCTGCCTCGGACAGGGCTTCCAGCAGCGCGAGCCGCAGCGCCGATTCGAGCGGGGCGGTCAACCGCTGGGCCAGCGCCTCGGCCTCGACGCCTCCCGCTGCGGCGGCAACTCCGAGTTCATGCCGGACAGCGTCGACATACGGCTGCAGATCCATGCTGCCATGATGACATCACAATAATGTCATCGCAAGCGTCATTTTGATGTGACGGCGCTACCTCACCCTGGCGATCACGGTCTCCGCGAACTGCTCGATGGGTCCGCGGAATCGGTCGATACCGGTCGCGCCGTTGGGTGTGGTGAGCCACGGGGCGCACATCACCGCGGTGATGCCGAGCTCCTCGGCCCGCTTGTACAGATCCGGCGAGGGTGGATCGAGCAGCGCCAGGATGATGTCGAACGGCTCGTTCTCCCGGCCGTATTCGCGGCGGAGCTCGGTCAGGCGGGCGGTGTAGCCCGCGGCCCGCTCCAGCGTGTACGCGTAGCCGACCCACCCGTCGCACGTGCGGGCAGCGCGCCGCAGCGCCGTCTCCGACTCACCGCCGCACAGAATCGGCACCGGGGCAGGCGGGTGCGGTTCGATCATCATCTCGGGAACCGAGTAGTACTGCCCTTCGTACGACACCCAACCGCCGCGCCACAGTTCGCGCAGTGCCGGGATCATCTCGTCGAGCCGCTTGCCACGCGTGTCGAAATCTTGGCCCAGGAGCTCGAACTCCTCCCGCATCCAGCCGACGCCGACGCCGAGGGAGACCCGCCCGCCGGAGATCACCGCGGCCGTCGCCACCTGCTTGGCGACCTCGAGCAGTGGACGCGCGGGTGCCACGTAGATGGCGTTGGAGAACTGCAGCCGGCGCGTGAGCGCAGCCAGCGCACCGATCAGTACCCAGGAGTCCGGCCAGCCGGTCTCGGGTCCCCACGGCGGCTTACCCGTCGCCGAGTCCGGGTACGGCGAGGACAGTTCGCGCGGGTAGATCATGTGATCCGAGCAGACCATGCCGTGGTAGCCGGCCTCGTCGAGCAACGGTGCCACCGTCAGCGCGTCGGCGGTGTCCATGAATGCCGTGCCGCTCCAAAACTGCATCTGAAACCTTCCGTGTGTTTTTCGGTGTGGACGGGAAGCATGTAGGCATGCCCACGCTGCTCTGGTTCCGGCGGGATCTGCGCTGTCATGATCATCCGGCCCTGCTGGAGGCCGCACGGCCCGACGGCGAGGTACTGGCCTGCTACGTGCTCGATCCGCGGTTGGAGGCATCCGCGGGCGCGCGGCGCCTGCAGTACCTGTACCGGGCGTTGCGCGAGCTGTCCGAGAAACTCGACGGAAATCTGCTGGTGACCCGCGGCTGTCCGCAAGAGCGGATACCGGCGCTGGCCCGTGCCGTCGGCGCCGCCTCGGTACACATCTCGCAGGACTGTTCGCCGTTCGGGCGGCGGCGCGACGAAACGGTGCAGGCGGCCCTCGGCGAAACCGACCTGTGCGCAACGGGATCGGCTTACCTGGTGTCGCCGGGCCGGATAACCAAATCTGACGGCACGCCGTATCAGGTGTTCACACCGTTCTTCCGGGCCTGGCGCCGGCAGGGCTGGCGCGCTCCGGCAGATTCCGGGCCCGGCTCGGCACGGTGGATTGCCCCGGTCCAGATACCCGCCGGCATCGGAGATCAGGTCGAGATTCCTTCCACCACCATGGATCTGACATTTGGCGTAGGCGAGAGCGCGGCGAGGCTTCAGTGGCGGGAATTTGTGGAGGAGGGCTTGGCCGGCTATCCAGCCCGGCGCGACCGCCCAGACCTCGACGCCACCAGCCGGATGTCGGCGCACCTCAAGTTCGGCACCATCCACCCTCGGACCATGGCAGTCGACCTCGACGACAACGATGCCTATCTGCGGGAGTTGGCCTTCCGCGATTTCTATGCCGCGGTCCTGCACCACTGGCCCGACAGTGCATGGCAGAACTGGAACCACGACTTCGATGCGATCGAAGTGGACGACGACAAGTCCGCCCGGCGGGCATTCGAGGCATGGAAGGCCGGCCGTACCGGTTTTCCGATCGTCGATGCCGGTATGCGCCAGCTGTCCGCCACCGGTTTCCTGCACAACCGGGTGCGCATGATCGTGGCTTCGTTCCTGGTCAAGGATTTGCATCTGCCATGGCAATGGGGTGCGCGCTGGTTCCTCGAGCAGTTGATCGACGGCGATATGGCCAACAACCAGCACGGGTGGCAGTGGGCCGCCGGCTGCGGGACCGACGCCGCACCGTACTTCCGCGTCTTCAATCCGGACCTGCAGGGCGCGAAGTTCGATCCGGACGGCGCCTACATCCGGCGCTGGGTCCCGGAATTGGCCGACGTGGCCGACGTGCACAAGCTGGGCAGCGACCGGCCGTTGTCGTACCCGGAACCGATCGCCGACCACGCCGAAGAGCGACTTGAGGCGCTGCGCAGGTACCGACGCCTGGGTTGACCCCCCACGGCCGGCATACGACACAGCGTCGTATGCCAGAATGTCCGCAAGCCAAACCAGAAGCCAGTTCGATCCGGAGGAGCAACCGTGGCCAGCACCGAGGTGGAGCGCAACAACGGCGTCGACGTCGAGGAAGTGCCCTCGGCAGCGTGGGGCTGGTCGGACCTGAACATCAAGGTGATCCATCTCGGCGGCATCTTGTCCGCGCTCTTCCTGCTGGTCATGATGCGCGGCAACCATGTCGGACACGTGGAGAACTGGTTCCTCATCACCTTCGCCGCCCTGATCTTGCTGGCAGTGGTCCGCAACATCTGGATGCGTCGGCGCGGCTGGATTCGCTGACCGCACACCGTGGATGCCGGCCCTACAACCGGGCCGGCGCATCAATCGAAGTATCCAGCTGCCGCATCGGGCGAATCAGCCCTTCCTGGACGAATGACGCCAGCAGCTCACCGTCCTCGGTGTGCACCTGGCCGCGTACATACGACATCCCCCGCCCGGCGGCGGTGCTCTCGTGGCTGTAGAGCAGCCAGTCTTCCCACTCCACAGTTTCGTGGAAACTGATCGACGTCGACAATAGCGCCGTCGACACCGACGCGTGCGCCTGCGCCGTGCCAACCCCGCGATGGGGTCGCATCGTGGTCGAGATGCCGAGTTGCCCGGTGAAATACGCCAACAGGGCCTTGGCGAGGTCGTCACGTGCGGGGATCGGATCACAGCGCAGCCAGGCATAGAGTTCGGGCGGCCCCACCTCGTCAGGACTGTTGACATCGATGACGTCGACCAGCCGCAACTCATGGCCGGTCATGGCCTGCCGCGCCGGATGAGCGTCATCAGGTGTGTTTACGTCGGGCCGCAACGCATGATGGCTGACCACATCGGGCGTGGGCACGTCGGCCAGCACCGTCACGGTGGCACACAGCCGTGACCCCTGCCCAACGGCAACGACCGCAGTTGCCGTCGAGCGCCCCTGATGCGCGACGTCGAGGGTCAGCTCGACCGTCGAGTCGATCTCCACCGGCCGGGTGAAGACGGCGTGTGCCGACCGAATCGTTTTGTCCGGGAACCTCTTTGCCGCCGCGACGATGGCCTGGCCCAGCGCTTGCGTTCCCTTGGCCACCTGCCGGCCGTCGGTCCCGGCCGGTCCGGTCACGCCGACGAATCGATCCGGACCGGCGGCCGTCACGTCGAAAACCTCCAGCAGGCCCGCGACCGACGCCCCCATCGGCATCAACACACCGGGACCAGCTCGGCGTCGAGCAGCTCTGCCGACCGCCCGCACCGGAACAAGCTCTCCATCCCGCCCGCCGATCCCGAGTCCGCCCCGACGACGGCCAACGCGTGGGCTTTGAATGCCTGCGCGGCTGCGCTCGGGCGGTACTGAACCCGCTGGACCGGTCCCCCGAAATCCGGTGCGTGCGACCCGAAGAAGAGCACCGTACCGGCGGGGTCCCGCACGGCGAGCCCGTGGTCGCCGGATTCGAATCGAGAGGTGCCGATCACCGTCGTCGCCACCGATTCGGCCTCCACCGGACGCCACAACGCATTGAGCCCAACAGCTTTCAGGCCGAGGATGCGCAGCGCACGCCCATCGTCACCCTCGTCGAGGGCGACGCTCACCCGCCAGCCGGCCATCGCCCGGTCGAACAGCCATCCCCCGACACCGGACACGGTGTCGGCGACATCGGCTGCCAAGACGTTCAACTCGTACCGCAGCGCCTTGGCCGGGCGCACCTGGGGCCGATCGAACCGGACGTCGAGCGTATTACCGCCGCGCACCTCGGACAACTGCGCGGACGTTCCTGACTGTGGGGACATAGGGCATCCAATCCGGGTCCAAGGCCTCATCGGCCGGCGCTCTCGACAGGGTGTTGCGGTGTGGGCCACCTCACCCAACAGCGTGACATTCTCCGGAGAATCTGTAAAGCTTCTATCGGGACGCAAAATTTGGTCGATCCATGACCGCCGATGCGTCCCACGGAGGTGCCCGGATCCAGTCGATCAGCCAAATTGGAGGTGCGGCAATGAGTCTCGTCGCAGGGCGCGGGCCATTGAGTACACAACCGGCCGGTTGGTTCACGCCCCCGCTGGCCGAGGGGTCCGTCTACATCGAGCCGCACCCGCGCCGCATCCAGGCTGTCCGCGGCACCACCGTAGTGCTCGACACCGAGCACGCCCTGATGGTGCACCGTGCCGGCCACCCGCTCAGCTACGCATTTCCCGGCGATGAGGTCCGCGACCTTCCCAGCGGGGCGGTGGCCGAAGCTCCGGGATATGTCGCGGTGCCGTGGGACGCCGTCGACGCCTGGTTCGAAGAAGGCCGCAAGCTGGTGCACTACCCGCCCAACCCGTACCACCGCATCGACTGCCGACCTACCCACCGCGGCCTACGGGTGAGCGCCGGCGACACCGTCCTGGTCGACACCGACGAGACGGTGATCGTTTTCGAGACGGCCTTGGAGCCACGGCTGTACGTAGATTCCGCGCACGTCCGCACTGACCTGCTGCAGTCCAGCCAGACCACCTCGTACTGCAACTACAAGGGCACGGCAACCTACTGGTCGGTGGTCACCGGCGACACCGTCATCGCGGATGTGGCGTGGAGCTATCCCGACACCCCGCCGGAGTCCCTGCCCATCCAGGGGTTCTTGAGCTTCGACCCGACCCGCGTGGACGTGCTGGCCGACCTGCCCTCAACCGGGACGTCGACCACGTGCGGGTGCCACACCTGACCCGAAAACCGAAGAAAGCGAACACCATTGGGCATCGTGACCACCAGCTCCGAGACGGCATTCACCCAATCCGCCGAGGAGATCTACGACTTCGTCACCAATCCGGCGAACTGGGTCAAGACGTATCCGGGCAGCGCGCACATCGGCGGACTGCCCGAGCGGCTGCCGTTACAGGTCGGTGACACCTGGACCGAATCCGGGCCCGACGGCGCACACATCTACACCTGGCATCTGGCGATCGCCATGCGACCGCGCATGTGGGTGTTCAACTCGGTCGGCCGGCTCGGACACGACCGCGACGGAAACGGCGGCCACGAAGGCCGCATCACCGTGCAGTACCAGTTCACCCGCCCGGGCCACGACATCACGCTGTTCAGCCGCACGATGACCATCGAGGCATACAAGGATGCCCCGCTGCCGGATGCACTGTTTCGGGTGGTCAACCCGGCCAACATCGACGCTTATCACGCCGCTGTGGCCCGGGAGCTGGCGCTCGGTGGCGAACCAAGTGACCGCGGCTGAGCCGCGAATCAAGCCACCGCGGCTGAGCCGCGAATCAGGCCAGCGCGGCGCCGCCCTCGAAATCGTCCGACAGCGCGGCCGCGAGTTCCAGGGTGCGGCGCCGGAACCGGGGCCGCAGCAGGTCGAAATGGATCTCGGTGCCGGCGGCGATGTGCTTGTCCCAGGGCAACACGAACACCCGGCCGGGCGCCACATGCTTCTGGAATTGATGCACCAGGTCGCCGGTGTCGACGTTCGGCTTGCCCGGCCCGACGTGGTTGACCACAACGCAGGAGCGGTTCAGCAGATCCTGGTAACCGTTGTGGCGCAGCCAGTCCATGGTGACCGCGGCCTGCCGGGCGCCGTCGATCGAGGCACTGGCCACGATGACCGCTCCCGAGACCGTCGCCAGCACTCCCCGGCCCGCCGGGGCGAACATGTCCGCCGCGCAGTCGGCCAGGACCAGGTTGTAGTGCTTGGAGACTGCTGAGGTCGCGGCATTCCAGTCGGCGTCGTTGAAGGCCCGGCTCGCGCCGCTGTACTCGTCGCTGGACAGCACTTCCAGCTTCGACTCGTTCATGCTGGTGAAGGCGCGAACATCGTTGTAGCGCGACAAATCCTTGGCGGCCAGCAGGTCGCCGACCGTTGCCGCGGACTGTCGTCCCACCCGGTCGGCCAGGTTGCCGCCGGCCGGGTCGGCGTCGACGGCGAGGATCCGGTCGCCGCGGACCGCGGCCAGTACCGAGCCCAGCGCGACGGTGACGACGGTCTTGCCCACGCCGCCCTTCAACCCGAAGACGCCGATCTGGTGGGATTCGCGAGCCGTGCGGCGAACCCTGGCGTACAGATCCAGTTCGTAGAGTTCGTCGCGGGAGAGCCCGAGGTTGAGGCGGGTGGTCGCGTAGACCGCACGCCGCCAGCCGCGG
The DNA here is from genome assembly GCF_005924235.1 of Mycobacterium sp. DBP42. Lineage (NCBI taxonomy): Bacteria > Bacillati > Actinomycetota > Actinomycetes > Mycobacteriales > Mycobacteriaceae > Mycobacterium > Mycobacterium sp. DBP42. Next base: position 126,506 of record NZ_VCMY01000006.1, on the reverse strand, counting down.
CGTGGCTGCATCTTGACCGAGGAACGCACGCCCACGCGAGAGAGGTTGTCGATGGCGCGCGCCTCGCCCGGTGCGGCCGCGGGGATCGGCTGTTCCAGGATCCAGCTTCCGGCCGAGGACGATCCGCTGATCGGGCGACCGGAAACCACCGGGGGAAGCTTGGTGGTGATCTCGGCTTCGCGGGGAGCAGCGAAATTCGAGGTCAGCACTACCGGTGGCGTCGATACCCGGGCGTCGCCGTGCCGGGACCGCCCGTTCGGCAGCGCCGCGACCGGTCCGCCGAGCAGGGCGTCCAGCCCGCCGTACGCCAGCGGCTCCCTGGCGTGTTTGGCGTCTCCGGAGTACATGAGCCGGTCGTCATCGGCCGACATGTCTACCTCTCAATCGCTCACTCGCCGCCGGCACATCCCGGTTGACGCACCGGCCGCGTCGATTGTCCGCGCGAGTTTCCCTTGCAAACAGACCTGCATTATTGCCCACAACGTCGATGACAACCACCGCCCCGCATGCTCCTGGGCGGCGCAGCTACCAGCTCAACCGTGCAGTGCACGGCGCAGCGCCGCGCCCTGCAGCGCAAAGAGTTGTTGGCTGACCTCCCAGTCTGGAAGCAGCGAATCGAAGCCGTGGCAGGTCCCCGGGAACAGATGGAGTTCGGTGGCAACGCCGTCGGCCAGCAGCCGGCGTGCATAGTCGAGCGCCTCGTCACGCAGTGGGTCGAGCTCCGAACACGTGATCAGCGCCGGCGCCACCTCCGAAAGTCCGTCGGATCGGGCGGGCACCGCTGACTCCGGCACCTCCCGCCCGCCGGCATAGTGTCGCCACATCGCGCCGGTGGCCGGGCCGTCGAAACCGGGGGTGTCGGTGAACTCCTCCTTGGACCGGGTGAGCCGGTCGTCGAGCACCGGCTGGTGCAGCGCCTGGAACACCACCGGCGGCGCCGAGCCGGCCGCGGAGTACTGCGCCAGCAGCGCTGCCAGAGCCCCGCCGGCGCTGCTGCCGGCGACTGCGATACGCGCCGCGTCGATGCCGAGCTCGTCGGCCAGTGTGGCCGCCCAGTTGAGCACCACCATCGCGTCGTCGACGGCAGCCGGATAGGGATGCTCGGGCGCCAATCGGTAATCCATCGCGATCACCGTGCAGCGGGCCCGCCGAGCCAACTCCACACATTGAAGCTGGTCGGTGTCGAGGTTGCCGAGGACGAACGCGCCCGAATGGCAGTAGAGAACCGCGGGCGACGGCGACGGCCCGCCCCGATAGATGCGCACCGGGATCGTGCGCCGTCCGAGCGCGACACGGGCCCCGACGATCTCCACCCCCGGGGTGTCAAGGACCTGCGCGGCGTCGCGGCGGCGCTGATCCAGCGAGGTACGCACCACGCCCAACTGGTCGGTGGCCAAATCGGTGCGTGCCTCGGCAAACCCCCGCAGTGCGGGGTCGAGGCGCTCCAGCCAGGCCATGGCTCAGCCGTCCGTCCGATCGGCGGCCGCGGTGACCTCGGCCGGATAGTTGGTGGGCGGTTCGAAAGTGTAGTCGGCGGACCGGAACCGCCGTGTCATCGTCCAGAATGCGCGGGCGCTGCGCGGCCACTGGGTGACCACCCGTCCGCTCGGTGCCCGGAAATAACTGCTGCACCGGGTCAGCCACACCGTGCCCTGCATCCACCGGTCGATGTCGGCGAGAAACGCGGCCATGGCGCTGGGCCGCACCGCCACATAGGATTTGCGTTTGCGCCGAAGATGTTTCAGCGCCCGCACCACGTAGCGGGCCTGCGCCTCCAGGATGAAGATGACGCTGTTGGAGCCGACATTGGTGTTCGGCCCGTACAGCATGAAAAAGTTGGGGAAACCGGGTACCGCCATCCCCAGGTAGGCGAACGCCCCGTCACTCCAGGTGTCGTGCAGCGACACCCCGTTTTCACCGATCACCTCGATCTGCCCCAGGTAATCGGCGGCCGCATAGCCGGTGGCACACACCACCACGTCGACGTCGAGTTCCCGACCGTCTTCGGTGACCAGAGACCGGGCCCGCAGCGCACGGGCCGGGCTGGACACCACCTCGACGTTCGGACGGGTCAAGGTGGCGATGAAATCCGGCGAGAACACCAATCTTTTGCAGCCCAGCGGATGGTCCGGGGTGAGCCGAGCCCGCAATTCCTTGTCGGACACCGTTGATTCGAGAAGGTTGAGCGCGAGCGCCTTGAACTCCTGCGTCTTGTCACTGCCATTCTCGATGACGGCGATGTTGGACTCACTGCGCAGCCAGAGCCGGGTCCGGTAGATCTTCTTCGCGAACGGCACATGGGCGAACAGCCACCGTTCCCGCTCGGTGTACGGCCGGTCGGGTTTCGGCAGCACCCAGGTCGCCGAACGCTGAACCGAGTACACCTTTTCGGCGACCTTTGCCATTTCCGGAACCACTTGGGAGGCAGTCGATCCGGTACCGAGTACCGCTACCCGGGCGCCGTCGAGCACGACACTGTGGTCCCACTCAGCGGTGTGCATGAAGGTGCCGGTGAATGGCTCCTCGGCCACCAGATCCGGTTGCAGGGGCTGGGTGAACAGTCCGATCGCCGAGACCACGATGTCGAAGCGATGCTGCTCACCGGCTCCTGTGGTCAGCACCCAGTCACCTGCTCCGGAATCCCATCGCGCCGCGACGATTTCGGTGTTCAGCTGCAGGTGCGACTCGAGGCGGTAGCGCTCGGCGCACCGCTCGAAGTAGTCCAGGATCTCCGGCTGCCCGGCCCACAGCCTGCTCCAGTCGGGGTTGAGATCGAACGAGTAGGAGTACAGGTGTGACTTCACGTCGCAGGCCAGGCCCGGATAGGTGTTGATCCGCCACGTTCCACCGACGCCGTCTTCACGGTCGAAGATGGTGAAATCGTCGAAACCGGCCTTTTTCAGGAAGATTCCGAGCGCCAGCCCACCCGGGCCGGCACCGATGATCCCCACAGTCGGTGAGCTGGACATCCGCACTATCCGATCTGCAGACATTGGCCGCCGTCGATGACGAGCTCCGAGCCGGTGATGAACGTCGCCTGGTCCGACAACAGGAATGCCACGGCGTCGGCCATCTCGCTCGGCTTGCCCAGCCGCCCCAACGTCGCCCGCTCCGCCAGCCGGGCCTGGGTGGGCTCGTCGAGCATCGGCGTCTCGACGGGTCCGGGAAAGATCGCGTTGACCCGGATGCCGTCGCGGCCGAGTTCGGCCGCTGCCACCTGAGTGAGCCCGCGCAGCGCCCACTTAGACGAACCGTAGGCCGCGTGGTGCGGAAACGGGCGGAGCGCGCCGGTGCTACAGGTGTTCACCACCGCGGCGTTGTCCGCCCGCCGCAGCGGTTCGAGCGCTGCCTGGAGTCCCAGGAACGGCCCCAGGCAGTTCACCCGCCACAAGCCTTCGAATCCGCTCGGGGTTTCCTCGGCGATCGAAGCACTGTGCAGCACACCGGCGTTGTTCACCAGTGCGTTGAGCCCACCGAATCGGGTCACGGTGGCTGCGACAGCGGACTGCCAGTGCTCTGGCGATGTCACGTCCAGTTCCACTGCCAACACGTCGTCGCCGAACTCGGTTGTGGTGGGAGTGAGTTCGTCGAGCTGGTGATCCCCGGCGGTCACCCGGTACCCGTCGGCCACCAGTCGGCGTACGATCGCGGCACCTTGTCCGCGGGCGGCCCCGGTCACCAAGGCGACCCGGGCGCTGCCGGGCTCTGGTCCTGCGTTCAGTTGTAGCCTCCTCGTTCGGTGGCCGGCACGGCCTGCCCTAGGGCTTCGTTGAGATGCTCGGCGGCGCCGCGGCGCAACGCCTGCGATTCCGAGGCCAGGGTGATCATCTGAAACCCCATTTCGGCCACGGCTTTTCCGAGTTTTCCTGCCCCGGCATGAATTCCGCAGACCAGTTCGGCCGCATCGGCGGCAGCACGGATCGCGACCATCGCCGCCCGCACTTCGGGGTGGGTCCAGGCGTCGGAAAGTTGGTGTCCCATGGAAATGGCCAGGTCTGCCGGGCCGACATAGATCCCGGTGAGTCCGGGCACCGCGCAGATCTCCTCCGCCGCGGCCAGGCCCTGGGCGGTTTCGATCATCGCGAACACACTCACCCGGGCTTCCAATTCGGCGGTGTCGTGTCCCAAACTCGCCCGTAGTGGTCCGAAACTGCGGACGCCGGCTGGGGCGTATCGGGTGGCTGCGACCGCGGCGGCCGCCTGTGCGGCGGATTCCACCATGGCGATGATCACCGCGTCCGCACCCGCGTCGAGCACCCGGCCGATCGGCGCGGGGTCCGCCGAGGGCAGCCGCACCGCCGTGGCGATCGGCACGTGCTCCAGCCGCCGCAACAGCAGCGCCACATCGGCATCGTCGAGATAGCCGTGCTGGACGTCGAATCCGACGTAGTGGTATCCGGCAGCGGCGAACTCCTCGGGACCGAGGACCGTCGGCCCCACCACCCAGCCACCCCAGATCTGGGCGTTGGACGCCAACGCGTCCTGCAGCCGACGGGGGCTCATCGGGTGATCGCGATCTTGACGCGCTCGGGCGCCGGGCGGCAGGCGAGTTCGAACGCCGCCTGCACGTCGTGCGAGCCGAACGTGTGGGTCACGTAACCGGTCAACAGGTCGGGATGCTCTTGGGCGAACTCGTCGGCCCGGCGCAGGACCCGCTGACGGTCCAGTGTGACACCGGATTTCAGGGTGAGATTGTTGCGCAGCATGGTGCGCATGCTGATCGGATAGCTGTCGTCGTCAGGCACCCCGAAGTAGAACACCGTGCCCCCGAACGCGGCGGCTTCCAATGCGTGGTTGAGGGTGGCGATCTGGTGCCCGACGGCCTCGATGACGACCTCGGGCCTGCCCGCTTGTCCCAGGTGTCTGACCCAACGGTCGCTCGTGGCCCGGACCGGGGTGTCGACCCCGAACCGAGCGCTCATCGAGCACCGGTCCACCGGGTCCACCCCGGTAACCCGTGCGGCACCGAAAGCCTTTGCCACATAGGAGAACAGCAGACCGATCGAGCCCTGTCCGATGACAGCGACGTGACTGCCGTGCAGATCCGGCAGTTGTTCGACGGCATACAGGACACACGCGAGCGGTTGCAGGCCGACGGCCAGTTCCGGGGTCAGCGCCGGGTCGTACGAGGCCAGCCCGGCCCCGTCGGCGATCACGCGGCCCATCAGGCCGTCGAAACCCGACGCCCAACCCACCACGCGCGCCCCCGGCCGATGGTCCGGATGGCGGCTTGCCAGCACCTCGCCGACGATTTCGTGGATCGGAAAGCCGTTCATCTCTGCCGCGCAGCATCCGGTGTCCCCCGGCAACTTGCCTTGGGTACCACGGAATCCGGGGAGGTCACTGCCGCAGATGCCGGCGGCCAGGAAGTCGAGGAGTACCTGGCCGTCGGTCAACGATTCCGGCGATGGTTCTGAAACCTCTTGCCGCTCGAACGTATAGGGAGCGACGAGCCGATACGACCACACGTCACACCTCCACGGGAATGTTGTTCCAGCCCCACTGAAAACTCGACGGCGGCCGGGACGCCGCGGTCTCGTCGATGTGGTAATCGGGCACGCGCTTGAGGAATTCCTGGATCATGATGGTGATCTCCAGCCGCGCCACGTGCACACCGAGGCAGAAGTGCTGCCCATGCCCGAACGACAACAGCCGCTCGATGCGCCGGTTCCACACGAAGTCGTCCGGGTTCTCGTACTCCCGTTCATCCCGGGCCGCCGAGCCCAGCAGGGTGATGATGCGCTGTCCGGGGTTGACGGTGGTGCCATGAACGGTGTAGGGCCGCCGCACGGTTCGGGCGAACCACTGTGCGGGGGCACTGTGCCGGATGATCTCTTCCCGCGCGACCGGCACGTTGCCGTCGAGATCGGCGCGCACCGCGGCCAATTGGTCAGGGTGCCGGAGCAGCTGCCACAGCCCGGTCGCGGTGATCTTCGGGACCGTTTCGGTCCCGCCGATGAACACACCGAGCATCTGCACCGCGGCTTCGGTGTCCCCGAAGGCCGACCCGTCGGGCAGCCTGTGCTCGATCAGGGCGTCGGCGATCGGCACGCTGCCGTCGTGACCTTCCGCGCGCCGCCGCTCGATGATCGGGGTGAGGTAGGACAGGTAGCCGGGGCGGGCGTTGGCCACCTCGACGCCTTCGCCCGGTTGCGCGAGGCTGCCGGCATTGACGGTGGCCAGCACCTCTGGCGCGAGATCGACGGGTAAACCGACGAACTCGCAGACCATGGCGGCGGCGACGATCCCGCCGTAATCCTGGGTCAGGTCGAACGCGCCGCGCGGCAGCAACTCGTCGAGGCGCTCGTTGGCCAGTGTCCTGATCCGCTCGGCCAATTTGGCCGCCGATCGCGGTCGGAACTGTGCCGACGTACACCGCCTGACATCCTCGTAGATCGGCGAATCGAAGTTGGCGTGGAAGGGCATGGGATGCAGCGGCGGATCGGGTACCGGGCCGTTGTTGCGGTGTGCCAGAACGTTAGCGGCCGGCAGCGTCCCCTCGGATGCGACGAAGGTCCCGTCGTTGACCCCGAGCATGTTCCAGATGTCCTCGAACCGGGACAACGCATAGGTGTCCCACTTGTCGATGTAATACACCGGATATTCGTCGCGCAATATCCGGTAGTACGGCAACGGGTCGGACATCACTTCCGGATCGAACGGATCGTAGGTGAAGTCCCGCAGCACAGGATGATTCATGGCCAAACCTACTTCAGTGGCGAGGGCGGCAGGGCTGAAAGGATGGAATCCTCCCAGCCGTCGCGCAGCGCGGGGGCCACGCTCATCCAGGTGACGATCTCAGCGGGCGGATTGCCCTTCCACGACGGGTAGTGGTTTTCGAAGCAGTCCCAGTCATCGTCGAGCGCCCAATAGTGGATCACCTCGTTGAACCGGAAGGTGGTGATGAACGAGCCCAGCCAGCGCTTGCCGGTGCTTTCCGACCACGGCACGTACAGCCGCTCGAGCTCCCGGATGTAGTCGTCCTGGCGCCCGGGCTTGGTCTCCATGATCTCCTGGATCACCAGGCCCGCGCCGAAGTTCGCTTCCCTCAGCTGCGCGAGGGTCCGGTTGTACTTGCCGGCGTACATGATTCGGCCCTCACCGCGGGCTCCGACCTCGGACAGGTATGCCGCCCACCGCAGTGCCGGCTTCTCATGACTGCCGCCGGCTGCCTGCGCTTTCCCGATCCGGGCATAGTCGGAGAACGCGTCGATCTCCCAGATGATCGTCACCTGCGGCCAGTGCCCGTTGTAGGGCGTGGTTTCCCAGATCGCGAACAATCGGGCGCCGAGATCCTCCATCATCGGCTGGTAGATCTCCCCGAACGGGCCGGTGAATTGGTCGGTGCGCCCCGACCCCAGGTCGATGGTCTCGTGCAAATACAGCAGCGTGTGGCCATAGAACTTCTTCATCACGACGCCCCGATAGTTGACAGTGGCACCATGCGAGCGTGACACTTAGGGCGTGTTTTGTAAAGGTGCGTGGAGATGACGGCAGAAACCGACCAGGCCGGGACAACCGAACTGGCGCATGGTTTCTGTTTCGGCGAAGGGCCGCGATGGTTCGAAGGCCTGCTGTGGTTTTCCGACATGCTGGGCGAAGCCGTACACACCGTCACGTTGTCAGGTTCCATGACCACCCTGCCCGTCGCAGGACATTCCCCGTCCGGCTTGGGTTTCCGGCCCGACGGCACCCTGCTGATCGCGTCCACCCAGCGCAGGCAGGTGTTGCGCTACGACGGCGACACCGTCGAGCTGCTGGCCGATCTCAGCGACCTGGTCCCCGCGCCGCTCGGTGACATGGTGGTCGACGAGCACGGCCGGGCCTATGTCGGGTCCCAGGCCCGCACCCGCGGGGTGATCGTGCGCATCGACCCCGATGATCGGGTGAGTGTGGTGGCCGAGGATCTCGACTTTCCCAACGGCATGGTGATCACCCCGGACGGCGCCACCCTGATCGTCGCCGAGTCCACCGCGCGACGCCTCACCGCTTTCACCATCGCTGCCGACGGCGACCTCACCGACCGGCGGGTGTTCGCCGAGGGACTCGACGGCCCGCCGGACGGCCTCGCGGTCGACGCCGAGGGCGGGGTGTGGGCGGCATTGACCTTGGCGCAGGAATTTCAGCGGTTCGCCCCGGACGGCTCCGCGGTCACCGACCGCGTCGACGCCGACGGCCGCACCGCGATCGCGTGCGCCCTGGGTGGTGTCGAGGGGCGCACCCTGTTCATGGTGACCACCACCGACGCCTATCCAGAACGGCTCATCGGCACCAAGCTGTCGCGAGTCGACGCGTTGATGGTCGAAACGCCCGCACCGGGCGATCACGACGCCGGCCACCATCACCACCACTGACGGGTAGACATGTCTGACTCTTACTACGAACTGATCGACGAGAGCGACGCGATCGGTGAAAAGTTCCGCGCGACCGATATGGCCCGGGGCACCTGGTCGGCGGCGATCCAGCACGGCGCGCCGGTGTCGGCGTTGCTGGTGCGGGCATTGGAACGCTGCGAGCACCGCGCCGACACCCGGTTGAGCCGGGTGGCCATCGATCTGATGGGCGGGGTGCCCGCCGACGGCGACCTGTGGGTGCAGGCCCAGCTGGAACGGCCGGGCAAGCAGATCGAACTGGTCAGCGCCGAGATGCTGGCGCCCGGGCCCGATGGTGCGCCCCGGGTCGTGGCGCGGGCCAGCGGGTGGCGCATGCTGCAACTGGACACCACCGCGGTCGCACACACCGGCGTCGAGCCGCTACCCCCGCTCGAGCAGGCGCGCAGCCGCGACATGGCCAAGAACTGGGAGCCCAACTACGTGCACAGCGTGGATTGGCGCTGGCTGACGGTACCGCAGGCGCCCGGCCCGGGTGAGTCCTGGCTCAAGCCGACGGTCGACGTGGTCAAGGGCGAGCCGATGACGTCGTTGCAGCGGTTGTTCGCGGTCGCCGACGACGCCAACGGCATCGGCTCCAAGATCGACATCCGCAAGTGGACGTTCCTCAACACCGACCTGGTGGTGCACATCCACCGGGTGCCCGAAGGCGACTGGATCGGTATCCGCGCCGATACCAACTACGGGCCCGACGGCATCGGTGCCACGGTGGGCACGCTGTTCGACCAGACCGGCGCGGTCGGTGCGATCCAGCAGTCGGTGCTGGTGCGGCCGCGCCCCTCCCGAACGTCCTAGCGCCGAAGGTGTGAGGGGTCCAGGTCGGCGACGCCGGCCACACCCATCAGGGTCAACGCCGAACGCATCTCGGCCGCCAGGAGATCGAGCACCGCACTCACGCCCGCCGCACCGGCCACCGCCAGTCCGTAGATGTACGGCCGGGCATGAACCTGGCCCGCCTGGAGGCCCAGATCTTTCTCGAGGAGTTGATCGACACCGTGGGCGACTGGCAGCTGGCCGGTCCGCTGGACTACGGCACCAACTACACGGTGCGCGGGCCGAGCCGGGTGTTGGTGGCGCTGGACTGATGCCCACCCGGCCAGTGGCCAGTTGCGACACAAATTCTTGGAAATCGTGTGCAATAACTGGCCACTCGGGCCGCGCGACTACGCGATGTGGGCGGGCACACGCTTGATGCCGTGCACGAAGCTGCTGTACAGCAGTTCGGGTTCACCGAATTCAACGGTCTTCAGCCGAGTCAGCAACTCGCGGAACAGGTGTCGCAACTCGGTCTTCGCCAGCTGGCTGCCCAGGCAGAAGTGCGGACCGCCACCCCCGAACCCGATCTGCGGGTTCGGAGACCGGCTCAGATCGAAACGCTGTGGGTCGGTGAACACCGATTCGTCCCGGTTGCCCGAGCAGTAGAACAGGCCCACCTTGTCGCCGGCCCTGATCTGCTGGCCCGCCACCTCGACGTCCTCGGTGGCATGCCTGGCGAACTGGATGACAGGGGTGGCCCACCGGACGAACTCCTCGGTGGCAAAGCCGATGCGATTGTCGAAATCCTCCAACAGCCAATCCTTTTGGTCGGGATTGGCAGCCAAGGCCATCATCGCGTGGGTGGTGGTCTGCTTGGTGGTGTCGTTGCCCGCCGAGGCCAGCAGGATCAGGAATGCCCCGATCTCCTCGTCGGTCAGCCGGTGCCCGTCCACCTCGGCGTTGACGATGCTGGTCATCAGGTCGTCACCGGGATTGGCCCGCCGGAACTTGGCCAGCTCCACCCCGGTGCCCGAGATCAGCATGATCTCGTTGATGGTGGCCGTCGCACGTTCTTCGAGCGAGGAGTACTCGTCATCGCTCATGCTGAACAATTTCTCGGCGGCCTTGGCCAGTGCCGGTTGGTCCGCGGCGGGCACACCGAGCATGTCCGAGATCGTGCGCATCGGCAGCTGCGCGGAGCAGGCCTCGACGAAGTCGACATCCCCGGCGCCGATCAGGTCGTCCACGATGGCGACGGCGTTGCGGTGAATCTGCTCTTCGATCTTGCGCACGTTGCGCGGCGTGAACGCCGAGCTGATCAGACGCCGGTAGGTGGTGTGTTGAGGCGGGTCCATCATCAAGAAGAACGTCGCGAACTTCTGCACGTCGGCCGGCATCGGGTCCAGCGCCACGCCCTGAGTCGAGGTGAACAGCTCAGGATGCTGGCTGACGAACTGGATGTCCGCCCGGCGGGTCACCGCCCAGAAGCCGGGCTCTTCGACGTCGAACAGTGTCGGTAGCGGCTGATGCCAGCTCAGGCCTTCACCGGCCCGCAACCGGGCGAATGTCTCGTCGCGCTCGGCGAACGGCCGGCTCCAGAAATCGTGCGACGTGATGTCGAACGGGCTGTATTCGCGTGCCTGCGGTGAGCTGGCAACTGTCACGGTATTCCCCTCCTGCGCGGGCGTCCGACAGCGGTGTCGCGCCACGAATTAGCGTGACAGTTCGGCGATAGTTTGTAAAGCTGTGGGCATGGCGGAAATATCGTCCATCGACGACGACAGCAGCACCCGCGGACGGATCCTGGCCGCCACCGCCGAAGTGCTCGGGGCCAACGGGAGGACCAAGCTCAGCCTGTCCGAGGTTGCCGCACAAGCCGGGGTATCGCGGCCCACGCTCTATCGCTGGTTCACCTCCAAACAAGAGCTTCTCGACGCATTCGTGGTGTGGGAGCGCAAGTATTACGAACGGGCCGTGGCGCAGGCCTCCGCCGGCCTACCCGACGATGAACACCTGGATGCCGCGCTGCGCACCGTGGTCCAGTACCAGCAGTCCTACCCGGGGCTGCGCATGGTCGACATCGAACCCGAGCACGTCATCAAGCGGCTCGCCCAGGTGATCCCGCTGATGCGGGAACGGCTGCAACGCCTGACCACCGGACCGGATGCCGACATCGCCGCGGCCACCGCGGTGCGGGTGGCGGTCTCCCACTACCTGGTGCGTGGCGACGACGCCGACGACTTCCTGGCGCAGTTGCGCCACGCGGCGAGGGTCAAACATTCCTGACCAGCACTTGGCGCCCCGGCGCTACCCTGGGCTCGGTGAGCGATTCAGCTGATCCCATCGCCGGGCTTGACCTGACCGAACAGGCCGCGCTGGGCAGCGGCGCCAGTTTTTGGACCACCAAGGCGATCGGCCCCGTACCGGCGATCGTATTGACCGACGGCCCCCACGGGGTTCGCAGGCAATCCGGTAGTGCCACAGACCATCTGGGACTGTCCGGCAGTGAACCGGCAACCTGCTTTCCGCCGGCGGTCGGACTCAGCCAGACCTGGGACCCCGACTTGGTGGAGCGCGTCGGACAGGCGCTGGGCGAGGAAAGCCGCGCGCTCGGCGTCCATGTGCTGCTCGGCCCGGGAGTCAACATCAAGCGCGACCCGCGGTGCGGTCGCAACTTCGAGTACTACTCGGAGGATCCGCTGCTCTCGGGGAAGCTGGGCGCGGCGTGGGTGCGCGGGGTGCAGAGCCGCGGCGTAGGCGCATCGCTGAAACATTTCGCGGTGAACAACGCCGAGCACGACCGGATGCGGGCCAGTTCCGACGCCGACGCCCGCACCTTGCGTGAGATCTATCTGCGGACATTCGAGATCGTGGTACGCCAGGCCCGGCCCTGGACGGTGATGTGTTCCTACAACCGGATCAACGGGGTGTACGCCTCGGAGAACCCATGGCTGCTGACCACGGTGCTGCGCGGCGAATGGGGTTTCGACGGCGCGGTGGTCAGCGACTGGGGCGCGGTGGCCGACCGCGCCGCGGCCATGGCCGCGGGCCTGGATCTGGAGATGCCGACGACGGGAGGCGTCTCCGACGCCGAGGTGGTGCGTGCGGTGAGCGCCGGCACGCTGGACACCGCCACTGTCGCGCGGGCCGCAGGCCGGGTGGCGCAGCTCACCCAACGGGTCACCCAAACCGACAACACCGCTACATCTTTCGATGCCGATGCCCATCACCAGCTGGCACGTGAGGCAGCGCAGCGGGCCATCGTGCTGTTGAAGAACGACGGCGATCTGCTGCCGCTGGCGCCGTCACCGCTGGCGGTCATCGGCGGATTCGCCCAGGAGCCGAGATATCAGGGTGGCGGCAGCTCCCATGTGAACCCGACCCGGCTCGACATTCCGCTGGACGAGATCCGCAAGCTCACGGGCGATCACCCGGTGAGCCACTGCTCGGGAAGCGACATCGCGGCTGCGGTGGCCGCCGCCGAATCTGCCGAATCCGCAGTCGTATTCCTCGGCCTCACTGCCGAAGAGGAGTCCGAGGGCTACGACCGCGAGCACATCGACCTCCCGGAAACCCAGCTCGAGCTGCTGCGTGCCGTGGTGCAGGCCCAGCCCCGCACCGTCGTGGTGCTGTCCCACGGCGGTGTGGTGCGTCTGGACGCCGTCGCCGGACTGGCCCCCGCCGTGGTGGACGGGGCCCTGCTCGGGCAGGCTGGGGGCGGCGCGCTGGCCGACGTGCTGTTCGGTGTCGTCAACCCGTCGGGCCGACTGGCCGAGACCGTGCCGCTGAGGCTGCAGGATTCCCCGGCCTACCTCAACTTTCCGTCCGAAGCGGGCCATACCGTGTACGGCGAGCGAATGTTTGTCGGCTACCGCTGGTACGACACCCGGGACCTGCCGGTGGCGTTCCCGTTCGGCCACGGCCTGTCCTACACCCGGTTCGAGTACTCCGACCTGGCGGTCAGTACCGTCGACGCGGGATTGTCCGTGCGGCTGACGGTGACCAACACCGGTACCCGGTCAGGTCGTGAGGTGGTCCAGGTCTATGTCGGGCTACCCGGATCTTCCGTCGGGCGGCCGGTGAGGTGGCTGGCCGGATTCGGGGCGGTCACGCTGGAGCCCGCGGAGCAACGTGCAGTCGAGATCTCCATCAGCCGAGACGATCTCGCGTATTGGAGTACCGATGCCGGGCGGTGGGTTGTCGAGACCGGCGAATACGCGGTCTGGGTCGGCGCGTCGAGCCGAGACCTGCGGTTGACGGCGGCGGTGACGGTGGCCGGCGACGTGCCGACGCTCCCGTTCACCCGCGATTCCACCCTGGGCGAACTCCTCGCCGATCCGGTGGCGGCCCAGTCCATCGCGGACATACTCAGTAGCGCCTCACCGTTCGACACCGGCGATTCCGCACTCGGCACGAATCTGCTGCGGATGCTGGAGTCGGTGCCGATCGGGCGGATAGTGGCGTTCTCGGCGGGCAAGGTCACCGGCGAGCAGCTCGACCGATTGCTGGCGAGCGTCAACGCTCAACGCTCCTGACCGCGGCGCAGCTCGGCCAGGATTTCGTCGGTGTGCGCGCCGAGCGCCGGCGCGACCGTGCGCGGCTGCCACGGAGTGGCCGAAAAATCGGCTGGGCTGGCCACCATCGGAACCGTCGAAATCCCGTCGGGCACTTCGACGATACCTCCCGCGGCATGGAACTGCTCATCGGCGATCACATCGTCGAGGCTGTTGATCGGTGACCAGAAGAAGTCCGGTTCTGCATCGAACAATTGGGCCCAGTGCTCCATCGGATGGCCGGCGAAGATGCCGTCCAGCTGCCCGATCAGCTCGCGGGCATTGACGTATCGGTCGCGCGCCGTGGCGAACCGCGGATCGGTCAGCCAGTCTTCGCGGCCCACGACCCGGCACAGTGCAGGCCAGTGCCGGTCCCCTTGCAGCCCCACGATCCAGAAGCGTTTCCCGTCGCCGGTGATGTAGTTGTTCATGCACGGGTTGGCCATCGCCTCACGCTGGCCGATCGCGACCTGCTGCCCACTCATCAGCATGGTGTTGAGATCGAAGCTGACGGTGTAGGCGCCCTGGCGGTAGAGCGAGGTGCTGACCAATTGACCTGTCCCCGTGCGATTCCTGGCCAGCAAGGCGGCGCACACCGCGGCTGCCAGCGTCGTCCCGGCGGAGTGGTCCCCCATCCCGCCGCGCTGGAACGGCGGGGTGTCCCCCGGACGAGTGAGCAGATCGGCCAGCCCGGCGCGGGCCCAGAACGCGGCGACGTCGTAAGCCGCCCGGTCGGCTTCCGGTCCGGTCAGTCCGTAGCCGGTGATCAGGCCGTACACCAGGCGCGGATTGCGTGCGGCCACGGTCTCGAAGTCCAGTTCGAGCCGACGCAATGCGGACGGCCGCACATTGGTGAGGAAAACGTCTGCGGTGGAAAGCAATTCGTTCGCGGTCTGCCGCCCTTCAGCAGTACCGAGGTCGAGCACGATACTGCGCTTGGAGCGATTGTCCATTTCGAACGGCGGGTTGGCAGCCACGCCGAGATCGGGTTCCAGGCCGAGCATGCGACCGAATGTTCGCGCCGGGTCGCCTGACGGCGGTTCGATCTTGATCACGTCGGCGCCCCAGTCGGCCAGGAGCGCTCCGGCCGCCGGTGCGGCGACCCACACACCCAACTCGACGACCCGGAACCCCTCCATCGGACCCGCCATGCCGCTCCTTCCCAAACCGCTTTACAATCAGGCGCAAATTTGTAAACTTGGCCAATGCTCACACCGGCCCGTCGCCTCGTCCCTGCCGCCGGTCTGGCGGCACACATCGGCCACGGCGTGCAACGTATCGCAACAGACGCGGTCATCGGCCGCATGCGCGCACTGCCCCGCCGCGTGGCCGACCTCGACGCGGCCCACCTCTCTGACCTCACCGGCCGCAACGTCGAGTCGGTGTCGGTGGTCGGCGGCGACGCAGGCACGTCGTCGCGTGCCCGGCTGGCGCTGTCCGGCACCGGGGTCCCCGAATCCGTCTTCGTCAAGATGCCCGCCGAAACCGCGGCCACCCGCATGATGGGCGAGCTGGGTCGGCTGGGACATACCGAGGTTCGCTTCTACCAACAGCTGTCCGCGGGTCTGCCCGGCGTCCCCCGTGCCCATGGTGCGGCCTTCGACGCCCTCACCGGGCGGTACGTGCTGGTGCTGGAGGACCTGACTCTGGGCCCCTGCGAATTCACCGACACCTTGCACCCGCTGGACAAGGACCGCGCCGCGCGGACGGTGGAGCTGCTGGCCCGGGTACACGCGGCATTTTGGGGCAAGCTGCCGGACCGCAGTGGCAACGGGCCGTTGGGCTGGCTGTATTCGGCATCGGGCGATCACACGTCGTTGATGACCGGCTCGCTGCTGAAGTTGTCGGCCAAGCGACTCGCCGAGCGCACCGACATCCCCGTCGCCGACGGGCGGTTCATCGACGAGAACTACCGCGCGGCCGCACAGCTGCTGGACCGCCCGCCACACACCGTGATGCACGGCGACGCGCATCCGGGCAACCTGTTCTTCCGCAATGACGAGGCCGGCCTGCTCGACTGGCAGGCCGCGCGCCGCGGACATCCGGGCCGTGAACTGGCATACACCCTGGTCACCTGCATGACCACAGCCGATCGCCAGGCCGCCGAGCGGGATCTGCTCGACGAGTACCGTCGCGCGCTCGCCTCGGCCGGTGGTCCACAGCTCGATCACGACGAGCTGTGGGAGCGCTACCGCCTCGGCGCGGTCTATGCCTACGCCGCACCCGTCATCACCGCCGGCCTCGGCGGTATGCAGGACGAAGGCATCGCGATCGAAGGCGCGAGACGCGGTGTGGCGGCTTTGGCCGACCTGGAGACTGTGGCAATACTCAAGAAGTTGCTGTGATGGTCCTACCATTTGGTGAACCACGATCAACCAAGGCCTGGACGTGAATGAACCTGTACCCGCGCAGCGGGACGCACCAGTCGAAGACACCTCGACGCGCCATCGAATCCTGGTCGCGACCGCCGAGGTACTGGCCCGCAGCGGTCAGACCAAGCTCAGCCTCTCCGAGGTGGCGTTGCAAGCGGGGGTCTCCCGGCCCACGCTGTACCGCTGGTTCGCCGACAAACAGGAGCTGCTCGACGCGTTCGGCACCTACGAGCGCGAGATGTTCGACCACGGCATCAGCCGTGCCACCGTCGGGCTGCGGGGCACCGAGAAGCTCGACGCCGCACTGCGTTTCATCGTGCAGTATCAGCAGTCGTATTCCGGGGTCCGGCTGGTCGACATCGAACCCGAGGTCGTGATCGCCCAGCTGGCCAACGTCATACCGTTGATGCGGGCACGGCTGCTCAAACTCCTGTCGGGCGCCAACGCCCCGGTCAAGGCCGCCACCGCGATCCGGGTCGCGGTGTCGCACTACATCGTGCGTAGCGATGACGGCGATCAATTCCTGGCGCAGCTACGCCACGCTGTCGGCATCAAGCAGCCCGACTCCAACTGAGGACTTCGGTCTCAACTCTCGTTTCCGCATCTCCTTTCGCACCCACAGCCACTCTGACGCGACACTCGGCACCGACCGCCACCCTGGCGTGACAATCTTGACTCTACGATCGCAGAGACTTACCGAGCGGTCAATGCTTCATTCAAAGGGGTGACACGAGACGCAATTTTTGTAAAGCTGTCTCCTATGACTCAGGTGCAGAGCGACACCGGCGTGCTCGCCGGTGACGAGCGGATGCTCATCGATGGTGAACTCCAATACACCGGCAGCGGTGCGAAATTCGACGTCATCCATCCCGCCAGCGAGCAGGTGGCCGGCCAGGCGACCGACGGCACGGTGGCCGACATGGAACGTGCCGTGGGTGCTGCGCGCCGCGCGTTCGACGAGACCGACTGGAGCCGCGACGTCGACTTCCGCCACCACTGCCTGATGCAGCTGCACGACGCGCTGGAATCCGAGAAGGAGCGGCTGCGCCGGGTGCTGGTCACCGAGGTCGGCTGTCCGGTGACCGTCACGGGCTCACAGATCGAGGACCCGATCGGCGAGGTCAAGCACTGGGCCGAGCATGGGAAGAGCTTCGATTACGTCGTCGACAACGGCGTGCACCAGACGCAGCTGGGGCCGGCGCGCCGCAAGATCGCCTACGAGCCGGTCGGCGTGGTCGGGGCGATCACCCCGTGGAACGTGCCGTTCTATCTCAACATCGCCGAGACGATGCCTGCGCTGATGGCCGGCAACACCGTGGTGCTCAAGCCCGCGCAGCTCACGCCGTGGTCGGGAACCGAGTTGGGCCGCATCGTGGCCGAACACACCGATATCCCGGCCGGCGTGTTCAACGTCGTGGTCTCCAACGCCAACGAGGTCGGCGCCGCACTCTCGGCAGACCCGCGGGTCGACATGATCACCTTCACCGGGTCAACGGCGACGGGGCGGGCCATCTTGGCCGCCGGTGCGTCCACGGTCAAGAAGACCATGCTGGAACTGGGCGGCAAGTCCGCCCACATCGTGCTCGACGATGCCGACTTCAACTCGGCATTGCCGATCGCGGCGATGATGGCCTGCGTCATGAGTGGGCAGTCATGCATCCTGCCCAGCCGAATCCTGCTCCCCCGCAGCCGCTACGACGAGGGCATCGAGCTCCTCAAGGGCGCGATGGAGAACTTCCCGGTCGGCGACCCGTGGACGCCGGGCATCATGCAGGGCCCGCAGATCAGCGCGCCCCAGCGCGAAAAGGTCCTGGGCCTCATCAAGTCCGGCATCGATTCCGGCGCCCGGTTGGTCACCGGCGGCGGCATTCCGGAGGACCTGCCGACGGGCTACTTCACCCAGCCCACCCTGCTCGCCGATGTCGACCCGGATTCGCAGGTCGCCCAAGAGGAGATCTTCGGGCCGGTGCTGACGGTCACCCCCTACGACTCCGATGACGAAGCGGTTGCCATCGCCAACAACTCCATCTACGGGCTGTCCGGGGAGGTTTCGTCCGGGGACGTGGACCGGGCGTTCGCCGTGGCGCGACGCATCCGGACCGGCAACGTCACGATCAACAGCCGCAGCCACTTCGGCATCAACAGCCCGTTCGGCGGCTCCAAGCAGAGCGGCCTGGGACGGCGCAACGGCGAGGAGGGCTTCAAGGAGTACTTCGAGTCCAAGACCATCGGGATGCCCGAATAGCCACACCGAATGTGCACACAGATCGTGCTCTGGCGGCAGAACGCGATCTGGGTGCACGGTCGTTCGGACAACGAAGTGCAGGAGGTGCCCGGGTGAGCTGGGCAGACGATCAACTGGAAATCCAGGCCCTACTGACGCGCTACGCCACAGCCGTGGACTCCAAGGACTGGGAGCGCTACCGGTCGGTGTTCACCGAGGACGCCCAGATCGACTACTCGTCGGCGGGCGCCGTGGTGGGCACCCGCGACGAAGTCGTCGATTGGTTCGCGGCCAACTTCGGGGTGATCCCATGGAGCATGCACTACATCACCAATATCGAGATCTTGGAAACCGATGGGGACACCGCGACCGTTCGGGCGATGTTCTACAACCCCATGCAGTTGCCGGGCATGCCGGACATGAGTGTGTGCGGCGGCTACTACCACCACGAACTGGTACGCACGGCCGACGGCTGGCGCAGCCGCAGCCTGCGCGAGGAGAACGTCTGGTTCAGCAACCCGCCGGGTCAGGCCTGACCGACCACGTTGACATTGAATCCACGCAGACGCCTACTCGAACTTTTGCGGCCTCAGTTCAAAGTCAACGCCGTGACTCAGCCTTCGGCGGCCAATTGACCGCAGGCCGCGGCTATCTCCCGCCCTCGGGTATCGCGCACAGTGCACGAAACCCCTTTGGCCTGAACGCGCTTGACGAACTCCCGCTCGACGGGCTTGGGGCTGGCGTCCCACTTGCTTCCCGGCGTCGGATTGAGCGGAATCAGGTTCACATGCACCAGCTGGCCCAGTTTGGCGTGCAGCTTCTTGCCCAAAAGGTCTGCACGCCAGGGCTGGTCGTTGACATCGCGGATCAACGCGTACTCGATGGACACCCGGCGTGCGGTGACATCGGCGTAATAGCGCGCGGCGTCGAGCACCTCGTCGACACTCCACCGGTTGTTCACCGGCACCAAGGTGTCGCGCAGCTCGTCGTCGGGAGTGTGCAGAGACACGGCCAGCGTGACACCGAGGCGCTCGTCGGCCAGCTTGCGGATGGCCGGGGCCAGCCCCACGGTCGAGACCGTCACGGACCGGGCGCTGATCCCGAAACCGTTGGGCGGCGGCGCGATGATCCGCTTCACGGCGGCCAGCACCCGGTTGTAGTTGGCCAGCGGCTCGCCCATGCCCATGAAGACGATGTTGGACAGCCTTCTGCCGGCGGAGCCGGCAATCCCATCACTGTCATGCTCGTTCCTCAAAATCGACGAGGCCGCCCGGACCTGTTCGAGGATCTCGGCGGTGGACAGGTTGCGCATCAGCCCGCCCTGGCCGGTCGCGCAGAACGGGCAGGCCATGCCACAGCCGGCCTGCGAGGAGATGCACACGGTGTTGCGCTGCGGATAGCGCATCAGCACGGACTCGAAGGTGGTGCCGTCCCCGGCACGCCACAGCGTCTTGCGGGTCTCGCCCGCGTCGCACTGGATCTGCTTCACCGGATCGATCAACGTCGGGAACAGGGCCTCGGCCACCTGGTCACGCACGGCGGCGGGCAGGTCGGTCATTTGTTTCGGATCGGCGATCAGCCGGCCGTAGTACTGGTTGGCCAGCTGCTTGGCCCGAAACTTCGGCAGCCCGAGTTCGGTGACGGCGGCGGCGCGGCCGTCTTCGTCGAGATCGGCAAGGTGCCGCGGCGGCATGCCGCGACGCGGTGCTTCGAAGACCAATTCCTGCTTCATGTCACGTCCAGTATCAGGCTTGTCCGGCGAGAACATCGTGCACAGTGCGCTCAACGGTGTCGAGGACATCGGTGTCGACCCCCGCCCGACCGCGGACGAACACCGATGCACGGCTGGCCGGCGGCAGCCCCTCGGCCAGACACAGCCCGTCGGGGAGTCGGCCGATCATCGGCAGCAGTGCCACACCCAGGCCGGAGCGCACCGCTGCGAACAGGCCGGAAAGGTCGGCGGATTCGGCGGCGATGCGGTATGCGGTCCCACACCGGTCGAGCGTGGCGAACGTGGGTTCGCGCAGCGTGCACGGTTCGGAGAACATCACCACCGGCAACGGCTGGTTCGGCTGAGCGCCGAAGCCGCGGCCCGAAACCCATTTCAGGTCGAGCGTTCCGGCTGCGTGAGCAGGATCCATTCCGGAACCGTCGAGCATCACGGCCAGATCGACCAGACCGTGCTCGAGGGCGTCGGCCAGCGTGACGTTGCGGTCGAGACGAAACCGCAGCCGCCAGTTGGGCAACCGCTCGCCCAGCGCCGCGGTGAGTGCGGGCAGCATCACGTCGGCGCCGTGCTCGGTGGCACCGATCAGCAGCACCTGTTCTTCGGCCGCACCGAGATCGGCCAGCGCCGCGTCGTGTGCGGCGAGGATGCCCCGGGCGTGGCCGAGAACGCGATGCCCCAGTTCGGTGAAGGCGATACCGCGGCCGGATCGTTCGACCACGGGACCGCCGACGACGGCCTCGATGCGTCGCATGTGCTGACTCACGGCGGATTGAGTCATGTGCAACACCGCGGCGGCGCGGTGAAACCCGCCACAGTCCGCCACCGCAACCAGGCTGCGCAGCGGTGCGATATCCAGCACCTGACCCATGCGGCCAACGTACTCCGATCAGTGCATGCGATCAAAAACCAGGGATTTCCTGCTATTCGCAGATTCATTCCGAGTGATTGATTAGCATCAACGATCGGTCATGATTGCCGATAATCGTTGGACCGGCGGTACGGCACTCACCCACGATGGGGCCATGGCGACCATTGCGATGCCCGCGCGCACGGCGACGACCGTGACGTTCTTCTACGCCCTGGGTTATCCGATCGGAAACCTGGCGGTGCACGCCCTGTCCCCGATGGCCGTGCTGGCCGTGCGATTCGGGCTGGCCGGGTTGGTCCTGGGCATCTGGGCGGCGCTGGCCCGGGTCCGCTTTCCCACCGGCCGCAAGCTGCTCCACGTCGCCGTCACGGGCCTGCTGATGCAGGCCGTGCAGTTCTGCGCGCCCTACGTCGCGATTCAGCAGGGCGCGCCGGCGGTGCTGTGCGCGGTGGTCATCGCGATGAACCCGGTCGCGACGGCCTTGCTGGCGGCGATGTTCCTGCGCGACCGGTTGACGCCGCGCCGCGTCGTCGCCCTGGTGCTCGGAGTGGCGGCCGTGCTGACGGCCTGCGCGACGCGCCTGCTCGCCTCGGGCGGGATCGACCCCGCGGTCGGATTGTTGTTGGTGGCGCTGCTCGGCCTGGCCGCCGGCGGGGTCTATCAACAGCGGTTCTGCTCCGATGTCGACTTCCGGGTCTCGACGTCGGTGCAGAACACCGTCGCATTCGTACCCGCCTTGGCACTCATGCTCACCACACCGGTCGAGGTGCATGACGCCACCAAAGCGGTGCTGGCCGTGGCGGGTGTGGTGCTGCTCAACGCCATCCTCGGGGTGTCGCTGTACGTGCGGGCCATCAATCTGCACGGCGCCTCGTCCGTGGCGATGCTGTTCTGCGTCATCCCCGCGGTCGCCGGGGTGCTGTCCTGGTTCATGCTCGGTGAGCGGGTGAACATCGGCATCGCGGCGGGACTGGTTCTGGGCGCGATCGCGTGCTGGCTGAACGCGTCGGCCGCGCGCAGCGACCGTGGCCTACGCCAGCAGCGTCAGCACGATCCAACCGACGACGGCCGACGGCAGCATCGCGTCGATCCGGTCCATGATCCCGCCGTGGCCGGGTAGCAACGTGCCCATGTCCTTGATCCCGAGATCGCGTTTGATCTGCGATTCGATCAGGTCGCCCAGGACGCCGGTGATGACCAGCAGCAAACCTAGCGGCACGCCCACCCAGGCCGGCTTGTCCAGCAGGAATGTCACCGACAAAACGGCGGCGGCGATGCCGAATATCAGCGAGCCACCGAGCCCCTCCCACGATTTCTTGGGGCTGATCGCCGGTGCGAGTAGATGCTTGCCGAACAGGACCCCGGCGACATAGCCGCCGATGTCGGCGAAGACGACGGTCACGATGATGGTGAAGACCCTGGCGCCGCCGTGGTCGGCGAAGATCAGCAGCGCGGTGAAGGCCGCGAACAGCGGCACCCAGGTCGCGAGCAGGATCGTGGCGGCGACATCGCGCAGGTAGTTGACTGGCTGCCGGTCCAAACCCTGGCCGATCAGGCGCCAGACCATGCACAAAACAATGGTCCCGCCGTAGGCACCCAACATCCCCACGGCGCCGAATGGCCAGGTCAGCCAGATCATCGCCTGACCGCCGAGCAGCAGCGGGACGGTCGGCAATGCGTATCCGTGTTCGCGTAGCCGCCGGATCACCTCGTGGGTGGCGATGGCGATGGCGACCGCGAGTAACGGCAGCCACCACATCGGCGCGAACAGGAGGGTTCCGATCGCCATGGCGCCGAGGACGACGCCGACAACGATGGCGGCCGGAAGGTTACGGCCGGCCCGGGACTGCTTCTTCTGCGGTTCTCCGACCGGTGTGTCTGTCACGAAAGGTACTTGCTGATCGGCCACTAGACCTCCAGCAGTTCGCCTTCCTTGTGCTTGACCAGCTCATCGATCTGGCTGGTGTAGGTGTGGGTGGACTTGTCGAGGTCCTTCTCGGCGCGCCCGACCTCGTCCTCGCCCGCCTCGCCATCCTTCTTGATCCGGCTCAGCTCTTCCATCGCCTTGCGCCGGATGTTGCGCACCGACACCTTGGCGTCCTCGCCCTTGGACTTGGCCTGCTTGACCAGATCGCGGCGGCGTTCCTCGGTCAGCTGCGGGATGGAGATCCGGATGATGCTGCCGTCGTTGGTCGGATTGACACCGAGGTCGGAGTTGCGGATCGCGTCCTCGATCGGCTTGAGCTGCGCGGCCTCGTAGGGCTTGATGACGACCATGCGTGCCTCCGGAACATTGATGCTCGCCATCTGCGTGATCGGCGTCATCGCCCCGTAGTAGTCGATGTTGATCCGGGAGAACATGCCCGGGTTGGCCCGGCCGGTCCGAATGGTGGCCAGATCGTCACGCGCCACACTTACGGCCTTTTCCATCTTCTCTTCGGCGTCGAAGAGAGTTTCGTCGATCACGTCGGCATCTCCAGTTCAGGTGGTGACCAGTGTTCCGATCTTCTCACCCGCCACCGCGCGGGCGATATTGCCTTCGGTCAGCAGGTTGAAGACCAGCATCGGCATCCGGTTGTCCATGCACAGACTGAAGGCGGTGGCGTCGGCGACGCGCAGGCCGCGATCGATGACGTCGCGATGGCTGACCTCGGTGAGCAGCTCAGCATTCGGGTCCTCGCGCGGGTCGGCGGTGTAGACGCCGTCGACGGCCTTGGCCATCAGCACAACCTCGGCCCCGATTTCCAGGGCGCGCTGCGCGGCGGTGGTATCGGTGGAGAAATACGGAAGGCCCATGCCGGCACCGAAGATGACGACACGACCCTTCTCCAAGTGCCGCACTGCCCGCAACGGGATGTACGGCTCGGCGACCTGACCCATGGTGATGGCGGTCTGCACGCGGGTGTCGATGCCCTCTTTTTGCAGGAAGTCCTGCAGCGCAAGGCTGTTCATCACGGTTCCGAGCATGCCCATGTAGTCGCTGCGCGTGCGTTCCATGCCGCGCTGCTGCAGTTGTGCGCCGCGGAAGAAGTTTCCGCCCCCGATGACGACCGCGACCTGCACGCCGCTACGCACCACTGCGGCGATCTGGCGGGCTACCTGATGAACGACGTCGGGGTCGAGGCCGACCTCGCCACCGCCGAACATCTCTCCGCCAAGCTTCAGCAGAACCCTCGTATAGAAGGGACGAATGGGTGCTGCGCCCTCGCCGGTGACAGTCGGATCCGCCATGGGTCTCCTCGGCACTCCTCGCATGTAGAGAGCCACCCGGGTTACCCCTGGACGGCCTTCTCCATCCTGCCCTATAGCGAGCAGCACACCTAGTGGGGGGAGCCTTCGCAGACCGAGTGTCGCCGGCGGGCGCAGGTGACTGGCAACTATCCCAGGTGCGCCTGAAGCAGCCACGCCGCCACCGATTTGCGGCCGTTGCCCTCGTCCTGGATGTCGGAACCGGCGAAGTCGGCAAAGTTGGTGAACTGGGGCGGCACATGGGCGTGGATACGGGCCGGGCGGATGTCGTCGATCACCCAGTACTTGCCGACGACCTCGCGCAGTTCGTCCTGGCTGACCGGGTTGGCGGGGCCGGCGTCGCCCATCGTCGTCTTGTCGAAAACCAGCACGAAGTAGGAGGCACCGGGGGCGGCGGCACGCACGATCGACTGCTGGTAGCCCTCCCGCAGTTCGACGGGCATCGAGTGAAACAGCGTCGAATCGATGATCGTCCCGAAGCGGCCGTCGTAGCCGGTGAAGGCGCTGATGTCGGCAACCTCGAAGGTGGCGTTGGCCAGCCCCCGCTTGGCAGCCTCGGCCCGGGCCATGTCGATGGCGGTGGCCGATTGGTCCAGCCCGACCGTGGTGAATCCCCGCGCCGCCAGGTCCAGTGCGGTGGCCGCCTCACCGCAGCCGGCGTCGAGCACCTCGCCGTGGACTTTGCCTTCGGCGATCAGCGCCGCGATCTCGGGTTGCGGTTCGCCGATGCTCCACGGTGGACGGGCCCCGACGAGATCGGGAGCCTCGCCGCGATAGGCGGATTCGAACATTGCGTCAGACATTTCGCTTGATGTGGTCATACGTCCGGTATATCAACGTGGTTGATATGTGTCAATATGGTTGATATGAACGCCGAAATGGGCGGCATCCTGGAGGAGCAGCCTCTCGGATACCTGATGTACCGCGTGGTCGCGGTGTTGCAACCCAAGGTCACCGCGCGGCTGCAGCCACTCGGACTCACGTTGCCGGAATTCGTCTGCCTGCGAGTGCTGTCCATGGCGCCCGGCCAGTCCAATGCCGAGCTGGCCCGTCACACCAACGTCTCGCCGCAGGCCATGAACAACGTGCTGCGCGGACTGCAGGACCGGGGCGCGGTGCGCAGGCCCGCTACCGTCAACTCGGGACGGGCGCTGCCGGCCGAGCTGACTGCCGAGGGAGCCGGATTGCTCAAGCACGCAGAAGCCTCGGTGCTCGCCGCCGAGGACGAGGTACTCGACCGACTCGACGGCGAGCAAAGACGCGAACTCAAGCGGCTCCTGGCCCACGCGGTGATCTGAACAGCGCGCTCCCCCGGCCACTCATACCGCGCCGCGCGGCCGCACAATCGGTAAGTTCCAGAACGATGAAGATCGTTCTGGCCCCAGACTCCTTCAAGGAGTCGATGACCGCGTCGCAAGCCGTGGCGGCGATGCGCGAAGGTGTCCGGTCGGTACTGCCCGACGCCGAGTGCATCGGGGTGCCGATGGCAGACGGCGGCGAAGGGACGGTCGACGCTGTCGTCGACGCGCTCGGTGGCGAACGCATCACGGTCGAGGTCACCGATCCACTCGCACGACCGGTGCAGGCCACCTACGGCTACGTCGGCGGACGCCGCCTGGCCGTGATCGAGATGGCCGGCGCCTCCGGGCTGGAGCTGGTGGCACCGGCAGACCGGGATATACTGCGCGCCAGCACATTCGGTGTCGGACAGCTGATCACCTCGGCGCTGGATCACGGCGCGACCGAGCTGCTGATCGGGATCGGCGGATCAGCGACCAACGACGGCGGGGTCGGCATGCTCACCGCCCTCGGGGTGACCTTCACCGACACCGACGGCGCCGCCCTGCCGCCCGGCGGCGCAGCTCTCACCCGGCTCCATCACATCGACACCTCGGGCCTGGACCGCCGACTGGCCGGTGTCCACGTTCAGATCGCCTCCGACGTCACCGCACCGCTGCTCGGGACCGGCGGCGCCAGCGCCGTTTTCGGCCCTCAGAAAGGTGCCGGCCCCGCTGATGTCGAGACACTTGAGGCCGCGCTGACCCGGTTGGTGGGCGTGACCGAAACCGCCCTGGGGCATGCTCGCCCGAACCGCCCGGGCGCCGGGGCAGCCGGCGGCCTGGGCTTCGGACTGATGGAATTCCTTGCCGCCGACTGCGATCCCGGTGTCGAGGTGATCGCGCAGACCGTCGGCCTGGAGCAGGCGCTGACCGGCGCAGACTGGGTGTTCACCGGCGAGGGCAGCGTCGATGCCCAGACCTTGTTGGGCAAAACCCCGTTCGGCGTCGCGCAGGTGGCCGCACGCACCGGGGCCCGGGTGGCGATATTCGCCGGCCGGGTGGCGGCCGACGCCGACATCCTGCTGGCCCACGGGGTCGAGAAACTGGTGGCCATCACCGAACCGGGCACCCCGTTGGAGCAGGCCTTGCGCGACGGCCCGGCCGCACTGGCCCGCGCGACCGCCTCGGTGTGCCGCGCCCTGTAGCGCGAGCTACAGGATTGCCGCCGCGATGATCAGGCCGAAGGCCACATACGCGGCCGTCACCACCAGGACCTGCGGGGTGAACCTCTCGGAAGCCAGGACGCCGCCGATGTCGATGCCCTTGATCGCCCCGACCAACCGGACCGAGACAGCCTGAGCCGCAATGCCCAACAGACCGAACACCAGCGTGGTGATCAGGCCTTGGACCAAGTCACCCAGGGAGCTGTAGATGGCGATTACGACGATGAACGCCATCGACAACACGCCGGAAGCCGCCACCGCGGCGGCGTTGGGCCGCCCGGCCTGCACGAGTGTGCGCAGCGGGCCGGGCGTGGTCCAGTCGATGACGTAGAAGCCCAGGATCATCAGCGCCACACCGACAATCGAGTACAGCACGATCGCCGAAACGCCGTGTCCGAGGAACGACCAGTAATCGGAGCCGAGCGCAACCATGGTGGTAGTCATATTGGGGTTGTTCCTTCCGGGGTCACAGCGGGATGCGGTGTGGCACAAAGGCAGCGCCGTTGTCGGTGACGAGACCAGAAGTCTCGCGGATTCCGAGTCCGGCGGATTCGTCGCCGACGATCCACGCCCCCAATGCCGGGCGCATGTCGTCGAATTGTGGAAGCGGATCGAGCAGTTGGTATACGTAGCCCTCTTCGCCGTACACACCGCCCGTCTCGGTCTCGTACCCGGCACCCACGATGGTGATGTTGGCACCCTCACGCCCCAATTTGGG
Organism: Mycobacterium sp. DBP42; assembly: GCF_005924235.1. Classification (NCBI taxonomy): domain Bacteria; kingdom Bacillati; phylum Actinomycetota; class Actinomycetes; order Mycobacteriales; family Mycobacteriaceae; genus Mycobacterium; species Mycobacterium sp. DBP42. Next base: position 99,144 of record NZ_VCMY01000006.1, on the reverse strand, counting down.
TTTGCGCACGTAGTCGGTCAGCTCATGCGGGTCGTCGACATAGGCAGGCAACAGATTCGGATGCCCGGGGTACATCTCCCACAACACCGCCAGGATCGCCTTGTTGCTCAGCAACGTCTTCCACAGCGGTTCCACCCACATCGTGGCCGGCAACTGTTCGACGGCCCGGCGGCCGAAATCGTCGTCGAGCATCCACTCCCACGGGTAGAGCTTGAAGATCGACGACATCGGAGCTTCCTCCAGGTCGACGAAGCGGTCGAGATCCTGGTCGAACCCGATGTCCTCGATGGCCAGGCCCACGGTGTGCAGACCGGCTTCGGCTGCGCACTCCTGCAGGTAGGCCACCGTGACGTGGTCCTCGCCGGTGTGCTCAGCACCCGACCAGGTGAAATAAGTCTCGGCACCCGGGAGCTGGTCACGGATCTCAGTCCAGCGGGCAACCAGCTTCTCGTGCAACGAGTTCCATTGATCGTCGGCTGGGTAGACGTCGGTCTTCCAGTGCCACTGCAGGATCGCCGCCTCCAGCAGCGTGGTGGGCGTATCGGCGTTGTATTCCAACAGGACCGGCGGCCGACGGCCGTCATAACGTAGGTCGAATCTGCCGTACAGGTGCGGATCGCTTCGCCGCCAAGACTTCTCGATATGCTCCCAGCTCCACTCGGGAAGCCCGAAATCGCGGTAGCGACCGGTCAGCACGACGTGCTCAACAGCTTCAAGGCACATCGAGTGGAGCACCTCGACGGAGGCCTCGATCGACAGCACTTCGTCCATGTCGAACACGTAGTGCACCGATTCGTCCCAGTACGGGCGGTCGGCTCCGGTCGCGTCGCGCGCCGGAGTCCCGTAACACATCCCCTGGTCGGCGACGATCTGTTCCCAGCCCGGTCGCGGGGAACTACGTTGGCGGCGCATTCAGCTCCCTGAACTTTTGCCGTAGCTCGACGACGAGCCGAAACCGCCGCGCGAGATCGATGTCCCCGACTTCGTCCTGGCGGTGGTCCCCTTGGGCATCTCCAATGTCCCGCCGCGTGCGATGGTGCCAACCCCACCGTTGTTGCCGCCGTAGTAATAGCGGTACGGCGAACCCAAGTAGATGAAGGTGCCGCCGGCGCTGCTGTGGCCACTGGAACAGTACGAGTCCGGCACGACCTCGTTGGTGCCGTCCTTGACGCAGGACGCCGCGATCTCTTCTTTGTGCAACAGGTGGTAGCCCAGCGCGATGACACCGACGACACCGACCACGGCCACCGAGCCCATCAGTACCTTCTTGCCCGTGGCCGCACGCTGGTCGCGGGTCTCCTGCTGGAGCCGGGCCCATTCCTCGGCGGCCTCGCGTTCCTTCTGCATCTTGTCGCGCTGTCGCGCCTCGGCCACCGTCGGCGGCCGTGGCGTGGCGGTAGCCGGATCCTGCCAGCGAATCGATCCCCGACCGTCCTGGCTCCACTGCTCCTCTGGCCCAGACGTCATTCAACCCCCCGCAAAGTCCGACACCTGCCGGTCATCATAGGAGCAGGCTCGGAGTACCCGCCCAGCGCCCGACGTCTATTTCGCCGCTTTTCGCGCTCGCCTGCGCGGGGCAGCCGGGGCCGGGTCCTGAATCCGCGGCCATGGCCTGGCCTCCTCGAGCTCGAAAGCCAGTTCCAGCAGCAGGGCTTCACGGCCGCGGGTCGTCGACAGCATCATCCCCGCGGGCAAGCCGTTGGCCGTCTGGGCCAGCGGCAGCGAGATCGCCGGATCCCCGGTGGCGTTCTGCAGCGGCGTGAAGGCCACCCAGCTCAGCAGTCGGTCGATGATCTGTTCGTAGTCCGCCGCCGGGTCGAGCCGGCCGATCTCCAGGGTGGGCTCGGCCAAAGTGGGCATGAGCACCGCGTCGTAACTGTTGGACAACCGCTCGGTGATCCGCCGCGACCGGGCCAGCCGGGCGATCGCCGCGGGGACACGATAGAGGTTGCGGGAGGCGTGCCGTTCCAGCCCCAACGTGAGATTGTCCAGTTTGTCGCGGTCGAAACCGGGGCCGAAGGACCGCTTGCCTCCGCGCACCAGGGCATACGCCAAAAATGCCCAGTACAACAGGAAATCGTCCTTGAACCGAGCCTGGACCGGATTGCCGATCACGGTGATCCGGTGGCCGAGTTCTTCGAGCAGCGCGGCTGTCTTGTGGGTCAGTTCGGTCATCTCGACACCGGCGTCGTGGACGACGGACTGCGTGCACACCGCGATACGCAGACGCTGCTTGCCCGGGCGGCTGATGTCACCGATCGGCGGCAGTTTGGGGTTGCGGTAGACCCGCTCCATCTCCCGCAGCAGCGCGGCGGTGTCACGCACCGATCGGGTCAGTACACCGTCGGACACGATCCGCAACGGCATCGTGCGCATGTCCTTGTCCTGCGGCAGCCGGCCCCGCGTCGGTTTGAGACCGACCAACCCGTTACACGCGGCCGGGATCCGGATCGACCCTCCCCCGTCATTGGCGTGCGCGATGGGAACCACCCCTGCCGCGACGAATGCCCCCGAACCCGACGACGAGGCGCCCGCCGTGTAGGCAGGGTTCCACGGGTTGCGGACCGGCCCGAGGCGCGGGTGCTCACACGACGCGCTGAACCCGAACTCCGAGAGCCGCGTCTTGCCCAGCGGTACCAACCCGGTGGCCAGGTAGGCGCGGGCGAAGTCGCCGTTGGCCGGTTCGGGCTGAGGCTCCCACGCGTCGGTTCCGCGCATGGTCGGCATCCCCTCGACCGCCGCGTTGTCCTTGACGAAGGTCGGGACGCCGTCGAAATACCCGCCGTAGCTGCTGGGTGCGGCACCCCGGGCGTGGGCCCGGTCGAAGGCTTCGAACGCCAAACCGTTGAGAGTCGGATTGACCGCTTCGACCCGGGCGATCGCCGCCTCGATCAGATCTGCTGCCGACACCCGCCCGGCCCGCAACTCCTCGACCAGGCCGACCGCATCGTGCTCGCCGAGGGCATCATCGCCGAAGGCACTGCAACGGGTCGGGGCTTTTCGCGCGGGGCGCGGACCGCTAGTCACGCTGCGACGCTAGCAGTCCGTCACTGCGCCCGAGCCACGCTCTGCAGCGCGGCCAGATGCTCGTCGACTGTCCGCAGGCCAGCGCCCATGGTGTTCACCGTGACATGGGTGGCTCCGGCGTCAGCCCATGCCGCGATGTCGGCGGCGGTTTTGTCCGGATCGCCGGCCCAGGCCACCCGACCCTCCATTCCGATGGTCGCCGGGTCGCGTTCGGCCGAGACGGCGGCACGCTCGACTCGGGCCCTGGCCTCCTCGAGCTCGACACCGGGCGCAACCATGGGGAACCAACCGTCGCCCAAACGTCCGGCCCGCTCCAGGGCCCGGGCAGAGGACCCTCCGAACCACACCGGGATCGGGCGCTGTACGGGCAACGGCGCCAGACCGGCCCCGGTCACCCGGTGGTACCGGCCCTCGAACGTTACCGAGGATTCGGTCCACAACCGACGCATCAGCTCGACCTGCTCCTCGGACCGCTTGCCGCGGTTCCCGAATTCCTCGCCGAGCGCCTCGTACTCGACCTGGTTCCAGCCCAGCCCCACGCCCAGGCGCAATCGCCCCTCGGTGAGCAGGTCTACCTCGGCCGCCTGCTTGGCCACCAGCACAGCTTGGCGCTGCGGCAGGATGACCACGCCGGTGACCAGCTCCAGCGAGGTGACCGCGGCGAGGTAGCCGAACATCACCATCGGCTCGTGGAACGTGGTGTACAGGTCATAGGGCCCGGACCAGTCCCGATGCACTGCCGGATCGGCCCCGACGACATGGTCATAGGCCAGAATGTGGGTGAAGCCCAACTCTTCGACACGCTGGCCGTAGGCGCGCACGGCTCCCGGATCTCCGCCGAGTTCCGTCTGCGGAAATACCACACCTATGCGCATGTCACCTCCAACACCATTGCTACCTGCCACACTCCCACATCGGCAAAGCCAGTCGCCCCTGCGTGAGCAACTACCCGGCACCGACCGGGTCACGAATGGACAAAACCCCGCACTTTGGGTGTCTGGGCTTCCTGCGGCGAGCCGGGAAGAACAAAACCCCGCGCTTCCGGGATCGCCGGATCAAGCGCGGGGTTTTGCGACGAGCGGCCGACGGCTGAGCCGTCCATCGGGTGTGGACGGCTGAGCCGTCAAACCGGGTGTGGTGTGCCGCCCGAGTCTTCTGGTGCTAGGCCTGACCGACCTCGAACCGCACGAAGCGGGTCACGGTCACCCCGGCCTCGTCGAGCAGGGCCTTGACGGACTTCTTGTTGTCGGACACCGACGGCTGGTCCAGCAGCACGACATCCTTGTAGAAGCCTGTGACGCGGCCTTCGATGATCTTGGGCAGCGCCTGCTCGGGCTTGCCCTCTTCCTTCGCGGTCTCCTCGGCGATGCGCCGCTCGTTGGCGACGATGTCGGCCGGGACGTCCTCACGGGTGAGGTACTTGGCCTTGAGCGCGGCGATCTGCAGGGCGACCGAGTGAGCGGCCTCCTTGCCCTTGTCCGCGTCCCCGGCGCTGTACTCGACCAGCACACCGACGGCCGGCGGCAGGTCCGCGGCACGCTTGTGCAGGTAGGTCTCGACCGTGCCGTCGAAGTAGGCGGCCCGACGCAGCTCGAGCTTCTCGCCGATCTTGGCGGACAGGTCGGCGACGGCCTGCTCGACCGTGGTGTCACCGATCTTGGCAGCCTTGAGAGCGTCCACGTCGCCGGCCTTGGCGGCAGCGGCGGCCGCCACGACCTGGTTGGCGAGCTCCTGGAATTCGGCGTTCTTGGCGACGAAGTCGGTCTCGGAGTTCAGCTCGATGAGAGCGCCGTCCTTGGCCGCGACCAGACCCTCGGCGGTGGCGCGCTCCGCGCGCTTGCCGACGTCCTTGGCGCCCTTGATACGGAGCAACTCGACGGCCTTGTCGAAATCGCCGTCCGATTCGGCCAGCGCGTTCTTGCAGTCCATCATGCCGGAGCCGGTCAGCTCCCGAAGGCGCTTGACGTCGGCAGCGGTGTAATTAGCCATGTAAGACTTCTCCTGGAATTACGAAGCGTCAGTGGATGTTTCGGGTGCAGCAGCGGCCTCACCCTCGCCGGCGCCTGCGGTCGCACCGGCCAGCAGCTCCTGCTCCCACTCGGCGAGCGGCTCGGCGCCCTCGGCCTGAGCTTCTCCATCACCCTTGCCTGCGCCGGCTCGGGCCTGCAGGCCCTCGGCCACCGCGGAGGCGACGACCTTGGTCAGCAGGGCAGCCGAACGGATGGCGTCGTCGTTGCCCGGGATCGGGTAGTTGACCTGATCCGGATCGCAGTTGGTGTCCAGGATCGCGATGACCGGGATGCCCAGCTTGATGGCCTCGTTGACCGCCAGGTGCTCCTTGTTGGTGTCGACGACCCAGATGGCCGAAGGCACCTTCTGCATGTCCCGGATACCGCCGAGGCTGCGCTCCAGCTTGTTCTTCTCACGCGTGAGCATGAGGATTTCCTTCTTGGTGCGCCCCTCGAAGCCACCGGTCTGCTCCATGGCCTCAAGCTCCTTGAGGCGCTGAAGGCGCTTGTGCACGGTGGAGAAGTTGGTGAGCATGCCGCCCAGCCAGCGCTGGTTCACGTACGGCATGCCGACGCGGGTGGCCTCTTCGGCGATGGACTCCTGCGCCTGCTTCTTGGTGCCGACGAACAGGACGGTGCCACCGTGGGCAACCGTCTCCTTGACGAACTCGTAAGCCTTGTCGATGTAGGTCAGCGTCTGCTGTAGATCGATGATGTAGATGCCATTGCGGTCGGTGAAGATGAACCGCTTCATCTTGGGGTTCCAGCGTCGGGTCTGATGCCCGAAGTGAGCGCCGCTGTCCAGCAGCTGCTTCATGGTCACAACAGCCATGAGCTCATTCCTTTATGTTGTCGGTTGCCGCCCGGCTTCGGGTGATGCCAGGCCCTGGTGCCTGCCGGTTGCCGAACCCGCTCTGGGAAACCCCAGGTCAGGACCGTCGGCACCCGTGTACGACCCCGTTTAGGCGATCGATGTGCGCAGACACGCGAAGTCAGCCCGCAAGCGAGCTGCGGGTAGAAGTTTACACGCTGCTGGTGGGTGCTTTTACCACGCGGCAAACGCGGGCCCGTTCATCCACAGACTCGATATCGGGGCTTCCGAACCGGCTGGGATTGACGGTGAACTGGGGCGGTGAGGTTTGCCGCGGCGGCGCTGCTGATGACCATGGCGTGGGCATGGCCGGCGGCCGCGCACGCCGAAGGCTCCCGGCTGCACTGGCCGGTGTCCCCGCGGCCGACGGTGACCAGGGGTTTCGATGCGCCTTCCCCCAATTGGAACCGCGGCCACCGAGGCGTCGACCTGGCTGCCGTCCCCGAGCAGCCGGTCTATGCCGCGGGGGGCGGCACCGTGGTGTTCGCCGGAGTCCTGGCCGGGCGGCCGGTGGTCTCGGTGGCCCACCCGGGCGGGCTGCGCACCAGCTACGAGCCGGTACAGGCCGTGGTGCGGCCCGGACAGACCGTCACCGCCGGCCAGCTGCTCGGCCCGCTGCTGGCCGGTCATCCGGGGTGCGCGGCGACGGCCTGCCTGCATTGGGGGGCGATGTGGGGTGCGGCCGCCCGGGCGGACTACGTCAACCCGTTGGGGCTGCTGGCCGAGACACCGATCCGCCTCAAACCACTGGCCAGGTGACCCGTGCACCCCGAGCGTGCGGCCTAGTGTCGAAACCATGACCGTCGCGGCGCAATCCCATCGCACCCGGCCGATGCGATTCGGTCTGCACACCGCGCTACCCCGCGGTGCTGCTTTCGCGGAGTTCGCCCGCACGGTCGAGGAATCCGGATTCGACGTGCTGACCATTCCCGATCATCTCGCGCCGACGCTGGCCCCGTTCAGCGGTGCCGCCACCGCCTGTGCGGTCACCTCACATCTGCGCACCGGCACATTGGTGCTCAACAACGATCTGCGCCACCCGGTCGACACCGCCCGGGAAACGGTGAGCGTGGCCGCGCTGTCCGGTGGGCGGTTCGAGTTGGGCCTGGGTGCGGGCCACATGAAGTCCGAATATGACGCCGCCGGGCTGAAATTCGATCCCGGTGGCACGCGGGTTGACCGGCTGATCGAGTCGGTGGAGGTGATCCGTCCACTGCTGGCCGGCGAGCCCGTGGATGTTGACGGTGCGCACTACTGCGTGCGGGCGGACGCCGGTGCCCTGGTCGCGCCGCCTGACGTCGACGTCCCGCTGCTCATCGGCGGTAACGGCACACGCGTGCTGCAACTGGCCGGTCGAATCGCCGACGTCGCCGGGCTGGCTGGTTTCAGCCACAACCACGACGCCACCGAGGTGCGGCTGACCCATTTCGGTGTCGCGGGGTTGCTGGACCGGATCGAGGTCGTCGCCGACGCCGCGGGTGACCGATTCGAAGCCATCGAACTCAATGCCTTGCTGCAGTTCGTGGTCCACACCGACGACCCGGCGGCCGCGGCGGCGGAGGTGGCCGGACCGCTGGGAACATCGGCGGAACTGCTGTTGGAATCGCCGTTTGCGCTGTTCGGCACCTATGAGCAGATGGCCGAGGCGTTGGTGGACCGCCAACGCCGGTTCGGGATCAGCTATTGGACGGTGTTCGACGAATGGCCCGGCCGCGAATCCGCGCTGCCGCACATCGCCGAGGTGCTCAAGCTGTTGCGTTGATGTTCCGCAGGAATCCGATGATCGCATCGAGCACGACGTCAGGACGGTCGCGCTGAACCCAATGTCCGGCGCCTGCAACCACTGTGAGGTGGGCATCGGGGATGAGTCCGGCCGCGGCGCGAGCCCGCGCGACGGGAACGCCGGGATCGCGGTCGCCGTGGACGACGAGAGTGGGGCACCTCAGCTCGCCCAGCCGTGGCGTGTAGACGGTGCGCAGCAGGTTCCACCGCACCTGGTCGCGTTGCCATTGTTCGAATGCGTCGAATCCGCCGGGTTGTTCTGCCGCAGTCATGATCTCGTCCAACAACTCGTCGGTCAGCTGTCGCGGATCCCTGATCAGCGCGTGCATGCTGCGGGTCATCGCGGCCCGGTTGCCGCCCGCCCAACGGGTCACCGCACCGAGCAGACCCGTCCGCAGCATCGCCCAGGTGACCAGCTGGCGGACGCCCGACAGCGGTCCGTCCGACAGCCTCGGCATGAGGCCGTAGCTGCCCAGCAACATCGCGCCGGTCACCCGGTCCGGCCGGTCGAGCACATGGCCGATGGTCATCCCGCCGCCGAGCGACAACCCGCCGATCACGTAGCGGTCCAACTGAATCCGGTCGACGAACTCCCCTACGTAGGCGACCAACCGTTCCTGGGTCACCGCCACTCGCCCCGGCGGACTCTGGCCATAGCCGGGGTGGTCCGGGGCGATGACGCGACAACCCGCCTCGGCCAGTCGGGGGCCGATACCACCCCACGACAACGAAGCGTTGTCCACGCCGCCGCCGTGCAGCAATACGACGGTTGAAACGGGTTGGTGTGGCGCCCAGGTGAGATACGAGACGGGTCCGGATGGCAGGTCCACAGTGGATCGAATTGCGGGTTTCTCCTCTTCGGCGATGTCAGGCGCGCGGGTGAGCTTGGTCGTGCACGGCACGCAACCGCTCCACGGTGACATGGGTGTACAGCTGCGTGGTGGCCAAGGAGGTGTGGCCCAGCAATTCCTGCACGATGCGCAGATCGGCACCGCCTTCGAGCAGGTGGGTGGCCGCGCTGTGACGCAGCCCGTGCGGGCCGATGTCGGGGGCGCCGTCGACGGCGGAGACCGTCTGATGCACCACGGTGCGGGCCTGACGCGGGTCCAGCCGTTTCCCTCGGGCCCCGAGCAACAACGCCGGTCCGGAATCGGCAGTGGCCAACGCCCGACGACCCTCGGTGAGCCACGCCGTCAAAGCGATGTGCGCAGGCTCACCGAACGGGACCGTGCGCTGTTTGTTGCCCTTGCCCAGCACCTGCAGCACCCGCCGTGAGGTGTCGATGTCGTCGATGTCCAACCCGCACAGCTCGCTGACACGGATGCCGGTCGCGTACAGCATCTCCACGACCAGCCGGTCCCGAAGCGCGAGCGGATCACCCTCGCGGGCAGCGGAATTCATCGCCTCCATGGCATTGATCGCCTGATCGCGGCGGAGCACCGCGGGCAGCGTGCGGTGGGCTTTGGGAACCTGCAGCCGCGCAGCGACGTCGTCGGTCAGCAGTCCCCGCCGGGCCGCCCAGGTAGAAAAGGTCTTGACCGTCGAAGTGCGCCGCGCCAGCGTGGTCCGCGCTGCCCCGGCCGCAGCCTGGCCGGCCAGCCACGACCGCAGCGCCGGCAGGGTCACGGTCTCCGGCCCGCCACCGGTGAAATCGAACAACGCCACCAGGTCACCCCGGTACGCCCGGCGCGTGTGCTCCGACCGGCCGCACTGCAGCGCCAGGTATTCATCGAACTCGGCGAGCACATCCGGGACCGCGGGCACCCTGCCACGGTGGCAGAAGTCCGCCGGCCCTGCAGCCGACGCGCCGAGCCGCTACCGTCGCGTGACCATCACGGGGTCATCTCGTAGCGGCCGGCCAGTCCGCGTGCGGCGGTCACCACACGATCGCGGCGTGCGGCGTCGGCCACCGGTTGCTTGACGATGTCGAGGGCACGCTGCTGTTGCACCGCCGTGGCATCGGGGTGGCAATGCAGCTTGGTCGCGTGCGTGGCCATGTCGGTGACGAGCACCTCGAACAGCTGGTCGATCAGGTTGGCGTCGATCGCTTCGATCTCGGCCTGCTCGAGGATCAGCTGGGCGTACGGGATGAGGGTGAACATCTCCCCGATCGCGAACAGGAAGTCCACGTTGCGCTGCTGCTCGGCGTTGGGCGTGGCCACCGCGAGCAGCGTTTGCAACGCCTGGGCCTGGTCGAGGAAGACCGCGACATTCGGCGTCGACGAGAACCGGTGCAGCACCGACTGCCAGTCGCCGAACCTGATCTTCGCCAGCCCACTGCTCGGCCCCTGCCGGAACAAGAAGTCGTCGTTGGCCGCATCCCGGCGGGTCGGGATTTCCGGTAGCTCGACCAGCAGCGGCTTGAGTTGCGGAATCCGTTGCGCCACCGGCAAACCAGCGATGGCGCCGCCGGCCGCCCGCAGGCCTCCGGCGAGCGCACCGAGCACCGGAGCCGGAGCCCGCCCGACCGGCAGTAGGTTCAACGCGGCCAGGCCGGCATCCGACGCGCCGAACATGTAGTTCTGCATGAACTTCAGCGACAGTGCCATGTTGACGTGCACCGTGCCCTCCAGGCGCGGCAGGCCGGTGAGCCCCAGCAGCGCCATGGTGAAGTACATGTCGGATTCGAAGGCCCGCGCCGCGATGGTGTCGGCGAGCAGCGTGACGATCTTCTCGCCCTCGCGGGTGACGTTCATCTTCTCGATCGCGTTGAACAGCAGGTAGCGCCGGTCGTTCGGGTTCGCGCTGCGCATGTAGTCGATCGCCCGCTCGCTGTAGAGCTTCATCCCGACCAGACGGGCGTAGCCGTCGGCGAGCATGCGGCGGATCTGCGGGAATTCGGTGACCCGCTGGCCGAACAGCACACGGTTCTCGGCGTGGGTGACGGCCTCGTACATGGCGTGCTCACACGCCCCGATCGCCCCGAATCCGAGGTTGAACTTGCCGATGTTGACGGTGTTGATCGCGGCGTTGAAGGCCGCCTTGCCCGCATGCAGGATGTCGTCCGCGCTGACCCGATAGTCCTCCAGGTCGAACGCCGCGACGTACATCTGGCCGTCGACGACGTTCTTACGCAGGTGGTAGCTCGAATGTTGGCTGTCGGCGGCGAAGAACAGGTATCCCTCGAAGTCCTGCTCGGGACGGCGCCGATCGAGATCGGAACTGTCGATGATCGGTTTGTCGGAGCGACGGCCGAATACCGAGACCATGCCGGCGAGATTCCCGTTGCCGATGTAGTACTTGCCACCGGTCGCGGTATATGAACCGTCTGGTCTGGGTTCCAGCATCATGTCGGTGGAGTAGACGTCGGCGCCGTGGGACTGCTCGGACAGTCCGAACGCGAAGATCTCCCCCGAGTCGAGCAGGGCGGCAGCCTTTTTGCGCGCGATCTCATTCTCCGATTGCCAGATCGGCCCGAGCCCGAGGATCGTCACCTGCCAGACATACCAGTACTGCATGCCGTAGAACCCCAGGATCTGGCTGTACATGGCATTGCGCGCGGTGTCCCAGCGCTTGTCTGGGTCGCCGTCGGCCTGCGAGGCCGGCGTCAGGAATGTCGCGAAGATGGCCTCCCGCTTGACCAGATCGAGAAAATCGCTGTACCAGACCCGATCCCGGTCCTGCTGCTTGAGCCAGCGCTTGCCGTGCGACTCGAAGAAATCGATGGTGGCCCGGAAGATCTCCCGGGTTCTGGTGTCGAACTGGTCGAAGTCGGTCCGGTTCGGGTCGAACAGGACATCCGATCGTGTGGTCACGCCAAACTCCCTAGATAGGACTGAGATTCGATGAGGCCTTCATCGCTGGGCAGTTGCCCCTGCCCGAACACCCGCTCGTGCTGGCGGGCCCGCAGCTCGTGGTGCGCGTCGGCGGGTTTGACGTAGCCGTAGCGCCTGCGTCCTTCTTCCGGGCTGAGCACTTCGGCGGACCGCGGCGGGATGCCCATGATATAAGGGCCGGCGATCGGTGCCACGGACGGCGCAATGATCTTGGCCACCAACAGCTTCAGCCGCGGTACCCGGTCGACGACGCCGAACCCGAGCTTGAGCACCGGCCGTACGGCCAGGTCGACCGCGCGCGGCTGATCGAATCCGCTGAGCTTGCGCATCCACCGTGGCATGGTGGCGATGGTGCCCGCCCGCAGAAACCGGTTGAGAATCTCGATGGCCGGCCTCGCGATGCGCGGCGCGGGCGGCAGCACCACCTTGGCGTTGAGCAGGTGGTCCATCATGGCGCGGGCGGCCTCGCTGACCGCAAGGTGCGGCCGCATCTGTTCGAAGTAGGCGTTGATACCTTCGCGGGTCCGCGGGACATCGGCCGGATCGCAGGTCTGGAACTCTGCGGCGCGTGCGCAGTCCTGCCAGTAGCGGGCCTCCTCCTCCGCCGTCAGTTTTCCGCCGCCGTAGCATTCGTAGGCCTTGAGCACCGAGTGCCAGCCGGTGAGCAGGATCCACAGCTGCGAATCCGGGTCGTTCGCGTCGTACTTGTTGCCACTCAGGGGTTCGGTGCCAATGGCTTTCGAGTGAACTTTCACGAGCACGTCGGCGGCTTTGAGCACCGATTCGGTGTCGGCGAAGGCGACCATCGCGAAGTAGCGCACGGTCCGGTCGTAGCGGGTGCGGGGTCGATCGTAGTTGGCACCGGTGGTATCGACCGCGGCGATCAGCGCAGGGTCGAGTTCCTCGACCACCACCGCGCGCTGCAGTCCGATGATCGGCGTGGTCGCATGACCCCAGACCTTCCACGTCACCGAATCCGGTCCGAAGAACCCGTAATCAGCCATCGGCTGAAGATCAGACATGTGACAACTCCTCAGTTCTAACTCAGGCGGAGCGAAACGCCCGATAGGTGGCCGATCCGATGAATTCACCCAATGAATTTGGGGTCCAGTCTTTTCCGTCGTCATGCAACAAGGTCCGCACCGCGCCTTCACAGGTGGAGACGAACTGCTCGACCAGCACAGGTAGCTTCTTGTCGGCGTCGGTGGTACCCCAACGTTGCAGCGTGGGCGCCAACCGGCGGGAGACCTTGCCGACCATCAGCGCGCGACCATTGCGGAAGTGCTTGGCCACGGCCGGGTCCGGGTCGGCGCTCATCACGAGCCGCCAGGAATCAGGGCGCCCGGCGACGGCCTCAAGTAGGGCTTGGAAACCCTCGACGAAGACGGTTTCGTCGGCGTCGGCGCGACCGTGGGGCAGCGCGTCGATTGCCCCCTGGACCAGCAGCGCCAATTCCCGCTCGAGCAATGCCCTCAGCAATTCGACCCGGTCAGGGAAACACGAGTACACAACCGGCCGGGTGACCTTGAGTCGCTGAGCCACCGCGCCGATCGTGACCGCGGCGACCCCCTCCGTCACCGCGATCGCCAGGGCCGCATCCAGCACCTGTGGGCGCCGCCGCTCGGGCCCCAGGTGGGCGGCCCTGCGTCGGACGGTTTCTACACTCATGAAGGAAAATGCTACACGGATGAAGAATCATTGACCAGACAGCATGAGCTGGCTTTTTACTTCCACTTCGTCATGCTGGAGTGGCCATCGAGTTCGGATGCCACTCCAGCGTGATGTGATGCAGGGGGCGGGCTCGATGCTTACGGACCGCGACCCGTCGAGGGGTGACGCAGTCTCGTTCGCAAGCGGTGAGGCGGTCAGTCCACCCGACGCAGGGCATCGGGCGTGAGATCGGCCAGCGTCGGATACCCGTCGACGCCCATGATCAGGTCGGCCTCGGCGAGCAACGACCGCAGCACGTGCACGATGCCGTCGGCCCCACCCAGCGCCAGGCCGTACGCATACGGGCGGCCGACGCCGACTGCGGTGGCACCCAACGCGAGCGCTTTGACGATGTCGGCCCCGTTGCGGATTCCCGAATCGAACAACACCGGCAACCCGTCGGCTGCCTCGACCACACCGGGCAGGCAATCGATGGCGGGCAGACCGCCATTGGCTTGGCGCCCACCATGATTGGAGCAGTAGATGCCGTCGGCGCCCCCGTCCTTGGCGCGGCGGACGTCGTCGGGGTGACAGATGCCCTTCAGGATCAGTGGCAGCTTCGTCAGCGACCGCAGCCACGGAAGGTCATCCCAGGTCAGCGGGTTGCCGAACAGGCTCACCCAGCGCAGCACGGTGGCCTGCGGGTTCTCCTCGGGTGCTTGCTGCAGGCCGGCCCGGAACACCGGGTCACTGGTGTAGTTGGACAGGCACTTTCCGCGGAGCTGCGGAAAGTTCGACGTGGCCAGGTCCCGCGGGCGCCACCCCGGCACCCAGGTGTCGAGCGTGACGACGATGCCCTTGTACCCGGCCGCCTCGGCGCGCCGCACCAGGCTGGCGGCCAGGTCTTTGTCGGTCGGCGTATACAACTGGAAAAAGCCTGGGGTCTCGCCGAATTCGGCGGCGACGTCTTCCAGCGGATCCTCGGTCAGGGTGGACACCACCATGGGCACCCCGGTGCGGGCGGCGGCGCGGGCACCGGCCAGGTCTCCGTGACCGTCCTGACCGCAGATGCCCAGCACCCCGATCGGTGCCATGAACAACGGCGAGGGCAGTTGCAGCCCGAACAGATCCACGGACAGATCGCGCTCGCGGTGCGCGTTGAACATGCGCGGGATCAGACCCCACCGGTCGAACGCCGTGCGGTTGACCCGCTGAGTTCGTTCGTCACCGGCGCCCCCGGCCACATAGGACCAGATCGATGCCGGCATGGCGGCTTGGGCTTTGGCCTCCAGGCTCGCATAGTCCATCGGCATGGTCGGCAGCACGCCGGACAGCCCCTGCAGGTAGATCTCGAGTTGGTAGTCGCCGTATGCCATGACGGCTACCTTGCCATCCCGGACCCGTCCTGGATGGCACTCGGACTCAGCCGGCGGTGTCGGCCTCGGCTTTTGCCAACTCGGCCTTCCACTGCCGGAAAGTCTCCTCGGTGCGCCCACGGCGCCAATATCCCGAGATCGACGCCGCCCACTTCGCGGCGACGCCTCGTTCCTTGCGGATGTAGGGGCGCAAGTTGTGCATGACGGCTTGGGCCTCGCCGTGGATGAACACCTGAACCTGGCCCGGCAGCCAGGCGGCCTCCTTCACCGCGGCGATCAGCGGTGCGTTGTCTCCAGCGTGGTCGTCACCCACCATGTCGGCACGACCGCCGCGATGGATCCAGTTGACCTCGACCCCGGCGGGGGCGGTCAGCTCGACTTCTTCCTGCGGACCGGCCACCTCGATGAAAACCTTGCCGATCGCATTGTCGGGTAAGGCCTCCAACGCGGCCGCGATGGCCGGCAGCGCCGATTCGTCTCCGGCAAGCAGGTGCCAGTCGGCGGCCGGGTCGGGGGTGTAGGCCCCGCTGGGCCCCATCAGGTAGGCGGGTTGGCCTGGTACCGCCGCTGCGGCCCATGGGGCGGCCACGCCCTGCTCGCCGTGCACGACGAAATCGATGGTGATCTCGCCGCGCTCCTTGTCGACTTTGCGCACCGTGTAGGTACGCACCGTCGGTCGGAGTTCAGCGGGCAGCTCCTGAAAGCTGTCCAGCGTCAAGGGCTTCGGGAGCACCGACACATCCACATTCGCCGGAACGATGACGAGTTTGGCGTAGGCATCGCTGAAGTCGTTGGGCGAGAACGTGTCAAAGCCCGTGCCCTCGCCGGATCCACCCAGTACCAGGCGGACGATATGGTCGGTCAACTGCTCGCGATGCACCACCTGAAACGTGTGCACGGGCCGTCCTGCCATGGCGCCTCCAAAAGTTTCTGCCGCTCATTGATTAGCCGACCTCATCGACTATACGGAGACCAGACGCCGGCTTGGGGGCTCCGTGATTCAGGCCTCGAGTCGCCTCCGGACCGCTGCCAGCCTCCTCTGCAGCTCGGACTCGGTGATCACGCCACGGGCCAGCAACGAGTGAGCAAGGGCCACGAGTTGGTTCTCGGGGTACGGCAGGTCGGCATAGACAGTGGTCGACAGCAGGTCTTCCTCGTCGCGGCGTTGTTTGAAATCAGGCACCCCGATGTCGCAGGCGGCACGGTCGAGGGCGTCGCAGAAACCGTCGAGGCTGGTCTTCCAGGGGGGAACCAGGTTTTCGACGCCGTATTTCTCGGCCATCCGTGGCCATACCTGATTGCGTTCGACGATCCGCGCGAGCGTCGGAATTGGGTCGTCCCCCAGCGGTACCGGGTCATACGATGCACTCATCCGGGGCTCCTCAGTCACCGGCGGGATGCATCGCAGGCCGGGTGTCGGTGACGACGTTGGTGGTCACACCGGCCTTGGGCAGTGCCACACCGATGAGGCAGTCGCGGGTGATGATCTCGGTGAGCTGATCCTCGGTCCAGCCGTCGGTGCCCGCCGGACGCATCGGCATGACCATGAAGCGATGCTTCTGATTCGAATCTTGCACGCGCACGTCAACACTGCCGGGCAGGTACAGCCCGAACTCTGCCAGCACCTGCCTCGGCCAACGGACGAGGCGGCGCCGGTAGTTGGGGGTCCGGTACCACTCGGGCGAATTGCCGAGAATCGGCCGCGGATAACACGAGCACAGCGCACACACGATCACATGGTGCACGGTGGGGGTGTCTTCGAGGATCTGAAATGCGGTGAAGTCGCTCGGTGTCCCGAATCCGGTGGGCTCCAGCCAGTCGACACCGACTTCCTTGCTGGCTGTCATCGGCTCGGCCACGGCCAGCTGTTTGAAGTCGGGGTCCAGCCAGGCTCGGGCGACCAGCCGGGCGGCCGGGGTCGGTCCGATCTGTTCGGCGAACTCGGTGAACAGCCGGTGCTCTTCTGCGGTGAAAATTCCTTTTTCGATACATAATTCGCGCAACGCGATCTCGAGTACCTCGAAGTCGGTGATCTCGTCGACCATCGGCTTGACGGTGCGCTCGTGGTCGTGGTCATGGTCGTGCTCTGCCATGGTGCGCCCTTCTTGAGGAGGCTGACGACGTCAGCTGACCGCCTGCAACCAGTGCTCGGGAATCTCTGTTCTCAGCGTGTCGGTGGACGTGCCGGTGTAGCCGTCCCACAGTGTCGCCATGGTGAAGCTGACGACGTAGAACCATTCGGGTGTGGCCTCGGTACGGTCCCAGGTTTCGTCTTCGGCTGCCGGGCTCTCGTATGCCACCGCGGCGATCTCGCCGCGTGCGCCGCGGACGTATTCGGGGGTGCGGGTATAGAACAGCACCGGCAATTCGCGCACCACCACCGCATCGCCAACCTTGAACTTGGGTGTCCCGGCGCGGCCCGCATACACCTGCGGATCGCCTTTTCCTTTGGCGTGCACGACGTGGCTGTTGCGCTTGACGTTCGAACCGTCGCCTTCGCACTTCGGCTGGGCCTCGAGCCGCCTACCGGACAGACCGCCGGCGTAGCGTTCCTGGACTTCGGCCATCCGCTCGGACAGTTCGGTCAAACCGATGTGATGCTTCTCGACGAGGACACGCGCCACCGACAGGAGCCAACGGCCGTAGTACGGAAAGCCCAGATAGACCGCACGCCCGACGTCGACGTTGCCCATCCGCCGCCGTTCCTCGGACAGCCAGATGCCGCGCCAGGCAAGGACTTCGCAGATGACATAGGTCATGTGCTCCCAATACTCGTAGTCCTTGTTCTCGTACTTCATCGGGGCATCCGGCTCCCCGCCGACATCGTGCACGGGCTTCATGTAGGCGGTGAACTTGTCATGGTCGAGCAGATCCGGTGTCGGCGCATCGGGCAGTTCTGGGTATGCCGATTTGAGGCGAGCGACCAAACCCAGTTGGGCGGCGCGTTCGGCGGCTGTGCTCATGTCGGACCCTCCCCAAGCCCGGCGTACGCCGGTGCGGTCCGGCGTTGCGCCTGGGTCGTGAGCTCACTCGATGGGTGCAAACTAACACCGGGCCAGCTCGCCCTGCAGCCAATCGAACCGATTGCGCCCAGGTCTACGCAGGCGTCATTTACGACGACCGCACCCGTCGCCGGCGCGCGATGCGCCAGCATCCGTCGACGCCTTCGATCAACCCTGCGAGCTCCAGCGTCGCCAAAGGCCCCAGGATCTGATGTGGTGGTAGCGCGGCGAGCATCGCGATCTCGTCGACAGTGTGGGCACCGCGCGCCGGCAGTGCGTCGTAGACCTGTTTCTCGGCCGGTGCGAGCTGATCCAGCGGCCCGGTCGGATGTTCCTCCTGCGGTGCGAGTTCGCCTATGCGGCCAACGAGTTCGACGATCTCTTCGGCGCGGCCGACCAGCCTGGCGTCACCGCGGAGCAGCGCATGACAGCCCGCCGATGCGGCCGAGGTGACCGGGCCCGGGACCGCGCACACCGAGCGGCCCAGCAACTTGGCCCACGCCGCGGTATTGGCCGCGCCACTGCGCAACCCAGCCTCGACCACCACCGTCGCCCCCGACAGCGCCGCGACCAGCCGGTTGCGGGTGAGAAACCGTAGCCGACCGGGTGCTACCCCCGGCGGATACTCGCTGATCAACAGGCACTCCTGGCGGATCCGGTGAAACAACGCACTGTGCCCCGCCGGGTACGGGTTGTCGATACCGCCGGCCACGATCGCGACCGTCACGCCCTCACATGCCAGGGCAGCGCGGTGTGCTGCGCCGTCGATGCCGTAGGCCCCACCGGACACCACCGTGACATCGCGCTCGACCAGCCCGGCGGCGAGTTCAGCGGCGACATGCTCCCCGTAGGCGGTGGCCGCGCGGGTACCGACGATCGCCGCGGAGCGCTCAGCCGCCTCGTCGAGCCGCACCGGACCGGCCGCCCACAGCACCAACGGCGGATGATCGTTGGACCGCTTGCGGTCCTTGGGTACGCCCAATGCCCGAAAGCTCAGCAACGGCCATTCACCGTCATCGGGGGTGATCAGCCGGCCACCCATTCGATCGATCATGTCGAGATCATGTACCGCACAATCCAATTCGCGGCGCGCCTCGATCCGGCTGAACAACTCCGGCTCGATGTCACCAGCCTTGACTCGGCCGGCCGCCTCGACCGGGCCGACCTTTGCGACCAAGGCCGTCAACTCTGCGCATGGCGGCTCGGCGACCCGTGACAGGTAGGCCCACGCCCGCCGCACCTCATCGGTCATGACACACCGCCTACCTGACGGAAGCTCAACGCCGTGGCCACGTCTTCGCGGGCCGGCATCGTCCGACCGGCCAGATCGGCCAACGTCCAAGCCACTCTCAAACTCCGGTCGGCCCCGCGCATGCTGATCAGCCCCCGGTCGAGTGCGAACCGCAACGGTTCCATGGCGGGTTTGGGCAAGCGGAACTCGCGTCGTAGCAGCGGGCCACGTACCTCGGCGTTGGTACCGATTCCGTACGGCTTCCACCGTTGTTGGGCGGCAAGGCGAGCGATGGCAACCCGCTCCCCCACCACGGCGCTGGACTCGCCGGCCTGTGGGGTGAACGCCCCGACGGTCACCGGGTGCAATTCCACCTGCAGGTCGACGCGGTCCACCAACGGTCCCGACAGCTTGCCGCGGTATCGCAGCTTGGCCTGAGCCGAACAGACGCAATCCTCCGATTTGGGCGGTGCGCACGGGCACGGGTTCGCCGCCAGAACCAATTGAAACCGGGCCGGGTAACATGCCACGCCGTCGCGACGGGCCAGCCGAATCTCACCATCCTCCAAGGGAGTTCGTAGTGCTTCCAGCGCCCTGGTACCCATTTCGGCGAATTCGTCGAGAAACAGTACGCCACGATGTGCCCGGCTGACCGCCCCCGGACGGGCGAAACCACTTCCTCCCCCGACCAGTGCCGCCACCGACGACGTGTGGTGCGGAGCGACAAACTGCGGTCGGGTTATCAACGGGGTATCCCCGGCCAGCAACCCCGCCACCGAGTGAATCGCGGTCACCTCCAGCGACTCGCTCTGCGACAGCGGTGGCAACAAGCCCGGAAGACGCTGCGCCAGCATCGTTTTACCGATGCCGGGCGGGCCGGTGAGCAGCAGGTGATGAGCACCCGCGGCGGCGACTTCCAGGGCGTATCGCGCCTGAGCCTGACCGACCACGTCGGCGAGATCGGACGTGGGCTCCGGCGCCCGCCCGGGCGCGGCGACCCGGGCGACCAGATCGCCTTTGCCGTCCAGCCAGGTCTGCAGTTGACCCAAGGTGCGCACACCGCACACCTCGATCCCGTCCACCAAACTCGCCTCGGCCAGGTTGTCGACGGGCACCACCACCAAGGGCCAGCCCTCGGCCTTGGCGGCGAGCACCGCGGGCAGGATGCCGTGGACCGGACGGACGCGGCCGTCGAGCGCGAGTTCGCCCAGCAGCACCGACTTCTCCAACCGGGCCCAGACCGTCTTGGTGTGCGCCGAGAGCACTGCCGCGGCCAGCGCCAGGTCATACACCGACCCGACCTTGCGCAAGGTGGCCGGTGACAGCGCCAACGTCAGCCGCGACATCGGCCAGGTGTTGCCACAGTTGGTGATCGCTGCGCGTACCCGATCACGTGATTCCTGCAATGCCGTATCGGGCAGCCCCACCAGATGCACCCCGGGCAGCCCCGAGGTGATGTCTGCCTCGATCTCCACGATCACGCCGTCCACCGCCCGCACGGCCACCGAATAGGCTCTGCCCAAACCCATTTCAGCCCACCCCCTTGAGGTGTGTCAGCTCAGGTTCCCGGCGGTGCCCGATCCGCACCCCGATCACGTCGAGGCGCAGCGCGGCGAAACGCACCTCCTGCTCGGTCAGCCACAGCGCCGCCAACCGTCGGATCCGACGCACTTTCTGCGCCGTCACCGCCTCGGCAAGCCCACCGAACCCGTCGCCGGTGCGAGTCTTCACCTCGACGAACACCACGGTGTTCGTCGCGACCTCTTCGGCGATCACGTCGAGTTCGCCATAACGGCAGCGCCAATTGCGCGTCAGCATGCGCAACCCCTGCGCCGCCAGGTGCTCGACGGCCAACTGTTCACCCAGTGCGCCGATCTCGGCCCGTGTCATAGAACTCATGACCACACCGTGCTGACCAGGTCCGACAGAATCGACCCCTCAGGCCTGAGTTATCCCCAGCGTGGATTCCATCCACAGGCGTCGGCAGCCTGGATGGCAGTCGATCATTCCGGCACGCGGTCGGCGACCAATCCCTCCTGCACCAAGGTGGCCGCCACCGCACCGTCGGCGCGCAACAGGCTCGACGTGATCAGCCCGCGGCCCCGCACGGTGGCCGGTGAACGTGACTCCAACAGGTTCCACTCCCCGGCCCGCACCGGACGGTGAAACCAGATCGAGGAATCCGTGGTGCCACTGCGGTGACTCCGCGAACGCATGCTGTGCCCGTGCACGGCCAGCGCCGGATCGATTCCGTACAGGTCGGTGATGTAGACCGCAATCAGCATGTGCACCAACGGATCCTCGGGCAGGGCGGTGGTGACCCGCCACCACATCCGGCGCACGAAATCCTCCCCGGATCCCTCGTCGGCGATACGGATGTCGAACTCGTCGAGTGGCAACGATGGTGCGGGCCCGCGGGGCCCGGTGCAGGGCAGCACCTCGGGATCGTGCGGCATCGCACCGATACCGTGTTCGGGGCCGGCTAGTTCCGTCGCGAACGACACCGTGGCCGTGGTGAGCATGCGGCCGTGCTCATACGATTCGACCCGCCGAGCCGAGGCGGTACGCCCGTCGTACACCTGCTGCACGCGATATTCGGCTGCTTCCCCGGCGTTTCCACCACGCAGGAACTGCAGGTGCATGTTGGTCGGTGACCGGTCCTCCCCCACGGTCCGGCAGGCCGCCGCCAGGCTCTGGGCGGCCAGCAGACCGCCGTAGGCCCGTTTGCCGGCCGGACCACTGGCCGGCCCAGTGAACACGTCACCGTCGGGGTTGGTCCCGCGCACCTCAAGAAGATTCAGCAGATCGCTCATCGCTGGTCGGTACCCGTCGCAACGGTGCCGGATTCGGTCAGCGCCACGATCTCGTCGGCCCCGAGGCCGAGATGTTCGGCCAGCACTGTGGTGGTGTCATCGCCGAGGGCGGGCGCGGGGACCGCAGACGGATACATCCCGCCGATGGACATGGGCAGGCCCGGCGCCAGGTAGGTGCCGATGCCTGGCTGCTCCAGCGGGGTGAACAGCGGGTTGGCCACTACGCGGTGGTCGACGGCCACCTCGGCGAAGCTGCGGTACCGCTCCCACAGCACCGAGGTTCCCGACAACGCCGCGCTGATCTCGTCGGCGGTGTGTTCGGAAAACCACAGGGTGAACAGTCCGGTCAGCGCGTCGCGGTGAACGTAACGCTGGCCTTCGTCGCTGAAGTCCGCACCGAAGGCCTCGGCAAGTGCGGCAACGGCTTTGGTGGTGCCGGTCACCTCGGTGAGGTCACGGAAGTGCCGGCCGGTGAGCGCCACCAGCATGAAGCCCACGCCATCACTGCTGGTGAAGTTCTGCCCGTATGTGCCGTAGAGCGTGTTGCCGAGCCGTTCGCGTCCGGTGCCGTTGATCATCACCTCGGTGAGGAATCCGAGATTGCCTGCGGTGGCGAGAGCGACGTTCTCCAGCGGGATGCTGACCCTGGCGCCCTCACCCGTGGAATCGCGGTGACGCAGCGCGGTACTGACTGCCAGCGCCACGTACAACCCGCAGCTGACATCCCAGGCCGGCAGCACGTGGTTGACCGGGGTGGACAGCTGCGACGGCCCGGTGACCAGCGGGAAACCCAGCCCGGCGTTGACCGTGTAATCCACCCCGGTACCGCCGTCGGCTCGGCCGGACACCTCGACGTGGATCAGGTCAGGCCGCAGCGCCGCCAGCACGTCATATGAATGCCATTGCCGCCCAGCAACATTTGTGATGAGAACGCCGGCTTCGGCGATCAGGCGCTGCACCAGCTGCTGCCCCTCGGGCGAGCGCATGTCGGCAGCCACCGATCGCTTGCCCTTGTTCAGGCCGGCCCAGTAGATACTTTCGCCGCCGTCGGTCAGCGGCCAGCGGTGATAGTCGGCAGCCCCGCCGATCGGGTCGACCCGCACCACCTCGGCGCCCAGCTGAGCCAGGGTCATGCCGGCCAGCGGTACCGCGACGAAACTGGAAATCTCGATGATCCGTATGCCCGCCAGCGGGCGGGTCGGGTCCGGCGTTACAGAGTCGGCCATGGCAGTCAAGCTATCGTGCGCTCACCAGTTTCACCGCGGCGGCCTCGATGGTGTCCTCGGACAACAGCACCTGCAGCGCGGCATCACCGAGCGGGATGAAACTGTCGGCACTGGCGACCCGCTGCACCGCCCCGGCGTAGCCGTGGTCGGTGAGTTCCGCCAGCACTCCCTCGCCCACGCCCCCCGTGTGGCGGGTCTCGTCGACGATGAGCACCCGCCCGCTCACATTCGCTTCGCGCAGCATGTCCTCGACCGGGAGCGGCGACAACCAACGCAGATCGACCACCCGCGCCGCGATGCCGGCCCCGGCCAGTCGCCGAGCCACCCGCAGGCTCATGAACACACCGTTCCCGAACGTGAGAATGGTCAGATCGGTGCCGTCACCGTAGGTGCGGGCCGCACCGACGCGCACGGGTTGGTTCGGATAGGGCGCCAGCCAGCACTGATCACCGTCGGCGTAGAGGTCCTTGGTGTGGTACAGCGCGATCGGTTCGAGGTAAACACACACCGCGCCAGCATCTTTGGCAGCAACGACACACGTGTGCAGCATGGCCGCGGCATCATCGGGACGCGACGGTGAGGCGATCACCACCCCGGGAATGTCGCGGACCGCCGCGATCGAGTTGTCGTTGTGAAAGTGGCCGCCGAACCCCTTCTGATAGCCGTAGCCCGCGATCCGCACCACCATCGGGTTGCGGTATTGGCGTTTCGAGAAGAACTGCAGCGTGGCCCCTTCACCGCGGATCTGGTCGCCGGCGTTGTGCAGATAGGCCAGGTACTGGATCTCCGGGATCGGCAGCAGGCCCGATACCCCGGCCCCCAGCGCCAGTCCGAGGATCGTCTGTTCGTCGAGCAAGGTATCGAACACCCGGGCGGGCCCCGCGGTGGCCTGCAATCCGCGGGTCACCCCGTAGACCCCACCCTTGCGGGCGATGTCCTCGCCGAACACGATCGCCTCCGGGTGGATGTGGAGCACCTCCTGCAGCGCCCGGTTGATGGCCAGAGCCAGGGTCAGCGGCGGGCCGCCGGGATCACCCGGCGCGACGACGGACACGGCGCGGGTGTCGTCGAGTGTTTCGCGCAGCGGCTGCATCACCGTGGGTGCGCTGTCCAACTGCGGGCAGGCGCTGATCACGCGAGCCAGTTCCGTCACCTCGGCCCGCTTGTCCTCGTAACGTCGCAGTGCCTGCTCGGGGGTCAGCACACCATGGGCCACCAGCATTCTCGCCGTATTGAGCACCGGATCACGCTCATAGTCGGCGACGATGTCGGCGGGCGCGCGGTAGGCCTGCTCGTAGTCGCTACCGGCATGCCCCATCAATCGCACCGTACAAAGGTGCAGGAACGCCGGCTTGCGTTCACGGCGGACCCAATCTGCTGCGGCACGCGCCGTTTCGACCGTCTCGACGAGGTCGCAGCCATCGGCGGCGAAGTACCGCAGCCCCTTACGGTCGCCATACGCGCGGGCGATCCAGCCGCGCGGTGTCGGCGTGCTGATTCCGATGCCGTTGTCCTCGCAGACGAACAGCAGCGGCATCGGAAGCCCCTGATAGGCGGCGTGCAACGTGGCGTTCACCGCGCCGACGGTGGTCGAGTGGTTCGCAGAGGCGTCACCGAAGCTACACACCGTCACCGCGTCGTCCGGCCATGGGCATGGCACACCCAGCTTGCGGGTGCGCGCGATCGAGAAGGCCACCCCGACCGCCCGTGGCAGGTGCGAGGCGATGGTGGAGGTCTGCGGAATGATGTTCAGGTCGTGGCGGCCGAACACCTTGTGCCGCCCACCGGAGATCGGTTCGGCCGTGGCCGCCACCAACCCCAGCAGCACGTCGCGCAGCGGATCGCAACCACCGATCTGAGCGGCGCGCGCCAGGTAGAAGCCGCCCGAGCGGTAGTGCAGCAGCGCAGGATCGGTAAGCCGCAGCGCGGCGGCGACAGCGGCATTGCCCTCGTGCCCAGAAGATCCGATGGTGTAGAAGCCCTTGCCTTGGCCGCGCAGCCACCGGGCGGCCAAGTCCAAATGCCTGCTGCCCAGCTGGGCGTCGAAGAGCGCCAAGGCATTCGGCACCTTCAGCGTGGGCGCCTCGCCTCGGCCCGGCGTGCCGAGCGCCGACACCGTTGCGGTGTAGTACGCGTCGATGGGCTCGCTGGTCATCTCAGATCAGCTCGATCGCCTCGGCGATCGACGGCAATACCCGGCTCGGCCGGAAGGGGAACCGCTCGATGTCGGAGACTGACGTCGATCCGGTGAGCACCAGGATGGTTTCCAACCCGGCCTCGATCCCGGCCACCACGTCGGTGTCCATCCGGTCACCCACCATCACGGTGTTCTCCGAATGCGCCGCGATCCGGTTGAGCGCGCTGCGGAACATCATCGGGTTCGGCTTGCCGACGAAGTAGGGGTCGCGACCGGTGGCCTTGGTGATCATCGCCGCCACCGAGCCGGTCGCGGGCAACGGGCCCTCGGCCGACGGACCCGAGACATCGGGATTGGTGGCGATGAACCGGGCACCGCCGAGAATCAGCCGAACGGCCTTGGTGATCGCCTCGAACGAATACGTGCGGGTCTCGCCCAACACCACGTAGTCCGGCTCGATGTCGGTCAGGGTGTAACCGACCTCGTGCAGAGCGGTGGTCAGCCCGGCCTCGCCGATCACATACGCCGAGCCGCCCGGCTGCTGGTCGGCCAGGAACGCCGCCGTCGCCAGGGCCGACGTCCAGATCGATGCCTCGGGCACCACCAGCCCCGAACGCGCCAATCGGGCCGCGAGATCACGCGGCGTGAAAATCGAGTTGTTGGTCAACACCAGGAACGGCCGTTGTTTGTCCGTCAGGGTCTGCAGGAACTCGGCGGCGCCCGGCAGCGCATGTTCTT
Organism: Mycobacterium sp. DBP42; assembly: GCF_005924235.1. Classification (NCBI taxonomy): domain Bacteria; kingdom Bacillati; phylum Actinomycetota; class Actinomycetes; order Mycobacteriales; family Mycobacteriaceae; genus Mycobacterium; species Mycobacterium sp. DBP42. The sequence goes on along the minus strand of NZ_VCMY01000006.1, from coordinate 73,506 downwards.
CGCGCACCAGGACGCCGTCCATGTCGGTTAGCCAGCACTGGGCAGGTGAACGCACCCGTCCAGTGTCTCAACTTGGGGTGCGGATCAGGGGCCAACGGAGTTATCCACAGGGTGTCGCGATGGCATGGCTGTGGTGATCTGACGCCCTTACGATGGGGCCATGGCCGCCCTGGAAGACCTCGAAGCGCGCGTCGCCGCACTCGAGGCCGATCGCTTCGACTACCGCGCGGTGCTGGCGGCGATCAACGCACTGGGCGCGAATCAGCGGGATCAGGGAACGAGGTTGACATCCGTCGAGGGACTGCTCACGTCAGTTGAGGGACGCCTCGCCTCGGTTGAAACCGAGCTCGCTGATTTTCGGTTGGAGACCCGCGCCCGCTTCCGTTCAGTCGACGAGCACCTGGCCGAGATCAAGGACCTCATCATCGGGAGGCGCTGACGCCGAAGGCCCGGTATGCGAACACATACCGGGGCTTCGCGCGTGGGACGTCAGTTGGTGTGCTGATCGGCGACGTCGAGTGCGGAGTCCAGGATCGCCAGACCTTCCCGCGCCTCTTCCACCGTCACGTTGCACGGCGGCACGACGTGGATGCGGTTGTAGTTCGCGAACGGCAGCAGGCCGCCTGCCTTGCAGGCACCGACCACGGCGTTCATCGCCGGGCTGGAGCCACCGTAGGGCGCCAACGGCTCGCGGGTCTGCTGATCGGCGACGAGCTCGACCGCCCAGAACACGCCGGCGCCGCGCACCTCGCCGACGCTGCGGTGCTTGGCAGCCAACTCGGCCAGGCCCGGCGCCAGCACCTCCGTGCCGATCGTGGCCGCATTCTCGACCATGCCCTCGTCGGCCATCGCATTGATGGTCGCGACCGCTGCGGCACAAGCCAACGGATGACCCGAGTAGGTCAGCCCACCGGGGTAGGCGCGGTGCGCGAAGGTCTGGTAGATCTCGGGGCTGATCGCCACACCGCCGAGCGGCACGTACCCGGAGTTGACCCCCTTGGCGAACGTCATCAGGTCCGGCACCACGTCGAAGTGGTTGATGGAGAACCACTTTCCACTGCGCCCGAAGCCGGCCATCACCTCGTCGGCAATGAACACGATGCCGTGCCTGCTACAGATCTCACGCACCCCGGCGATGTATCCGGGCGGCGGGACCATGATGCCCGCGGTGCCCGGGATCGATTCCAGGATGATCGCGGCGATGGTGGTCGGACCCTCCATCTGGATCAGCTTGTCGAGGTACTCCAGCGCGCGCTGGGACTCCTGTTCCTCGGTCTCGGCATAGAACGAAGAGCGGTACAGGAACGGACCGTTGAAGTGCACGACACCGGCGTTGCCCCGGTCGTTGGGCCAGCGCCGCGGGTCACCGGTGAGGTTGATCGCGGTCTCGGTGCCGCCGTGGTAGGCCCGGTACCGCGACAAGACCTTGTAGCGGCCGGTGTGCAGACGCGCCATGCGCACCGCATGCTCGACCGCGTCGGCACCACCGTTGGTGAAGAACACCTTGTTCAGCTCACCGGGGGTGCGCTCGGCGATCAGCCGGGCCGCCTCCGAGCGTGCCGCGTTGGCGTACTGCGGGGCCACCGTGCACAGCTTGTCCGCCTGTTCGGCAATGGCGGCAACAACTTTCGGGTGCTGATGCCCGATGTTGGTGTTGACCAGCTGGGAGGAGAAGTCCAGCAGCCGGTTGCCGTCACCGTCCCACACGTAGGAGCCCTGCGCGGCGGTGATCGTCATCGGCGAGATCTCCTCCTGCGCCGACCAGGAGTGGAACACGTGCGCGCGGTCGAGTTCATAGGCACGCGCAGCCTCGGCCTTCGCCGCCTCGACGGTCAATCCGTTGGGCAGCGTGGCGGACTCTTGGGTCACAGTCATGGGTGGAATTCTCTCACTTGTTCTCGGGGAACCCGAGGTTGATGCCGCCGTGGCTGGGGTCCAGCCAGCGGGTGGTGATGGCCTTGGTGCGGGTGAAGAAATGCACGCCCTCGGCACCATGGGCGTGGCTGTCGCCGAACAGCGACGCCTTCCAACCGCCAAAGCTGTAGTAGGACATCGGAACCGGGATCGGCACGTTGATGCCGACCATGCCGACCTCGACCTCGTTCTGGAACCGCCGTGCCGCACCACCGTCGTTGGTGAAGATCGCCGTACCGTTGCCGTAGGGGTTGCTGTTGATCAACTCAAGGGCCTCGTCGTAGGTCTCGACACGCAGCACCGACAGCACCGGGCCGAAGATCTCGTCTGTGTACACACTCATCTCAGGGGTGACGTTGTCGAGCAGGGTCGGGCCCAACCAGAAACCACCTGAATCTCGTTGACCCGCCCCGTCCATGACCGTGCGGCCGTCGAGCACCACCTTGGCGCCGGCCGCCTCGCCGGCATCGATGTAGGAGGCCACCTTGTCGCGGTGAACCTTGGTGACCAGCGGACCCATATCCGAATCCTTGGTGCCGTCACCGGTTTTGATGGTCGCGGCACGCTCGGCGATCTTGGCCACCAGATCATCGGCGATCGGTCCGACGGCCACCGCGGCCGAGATTGCCATGCACCGCTCCCCGGCCGAACCGAAACCGGCGTTCACCATGGCGTCGGCGGCCAGGTCCAGATCGGCGTCAGGCAGGATCACCGCGTGGTTCTTGGCTCCGCCGAGGGCCTGCACGCGCTTGCCGGCGGCGGTGGCGGTGGCATAGACGTACTGCGCGATCGGGGTCGACCCGACGAAGGAGATCGCCTTGATCTTGGGGTTGGTCAGCAGCTCGTCGACCGCGGTCTTGTCACCCTGCAACACGTTGAACACGCCTTCGGGCAGGCCGGCCTCGGCCCACAGCCGAGCCATCCACAGCGCCGACGACGGATCCTTCTCCGACGGCTTGAGCACCACGGTGTTGCCCGCGGCGATGGCGATCGGGAAAAACCACATCGGCACCATGGCCGGAAAGTTGAACGGTGAGATGATGCCGACCGGCCCCAGCGGCTGCAGCACGGAGTGCACGTCCACGTTGGTCGAGGCGTTCTCGGTGAACCCGCCCTTGAGCAGACTCGGTATACCGCACGCGAATTCGACGACCTCCAGGCCTCGGCTCACCTCGCCGAGGGCATCGGAGAGCACCTTGCCGTGCTCGGCGGTGATGAGCGCGGCCAGCTCTTCTTTGCGGGCGTTGAGCAGCTCGCGGAAGGCAAACAGCACCGAGGTGCGTTTGGCGAGCGATGTGTCACGCCAGGCCGGGAAGGCCGCCGCGGCGGCGTCGATCACCGCACGCGCATCATCCACACTCGCGAGTGCGACCTCGCCGGTGACCGCGCCCGTGGCCGGGTTGGTTACCGGGGCGGTGGCGGTCGAAGTCCCGGCAAAGACCTTGCCGTCGCGCCAGTGCTGGATGACATTGCTCATGGGTGCGAACCTTCCTGTGGCTTGGGGGTACGGCTACTACAGTGAGCCACTGTCGGCACGCCAAGCCCCATCAACTTGTAAGGCTGATTCGCATGTTCATTACACTTTGTAAATGATCCCGACCGTGCGCGACATCATCGCGCTGCCGGTGGTGCAAGCCGGAGAGCCTGAGGTACTCAGCGCCCAGCAGCTCGATCGGCCGGTGCGCTGGGTCCACGTCAGCGACATGCCCGACCTCGCCGGCCTGCTGCAGGGCGGCGAACTGGTGCTCACCACGGGCGCCGCTCTGCGCGACGCACCCCGCGATTACCTCCGCCGGATGCACCGCGCCGGCGTCGTGGGCGTGGTGGTCGAACTGGGCACCCGCATCGAATCGCTTCCCCCCAATGTCGGGGCGATGGCCCAAACCCTCGGTCTGGCGCTCGTCGTGTTGCATCGGGAGACGAAGTTCGTCGAAGTCACCGAAGCCGTGCACCGACTGATCGTGGCCGACCAGTACGAGGAGCTCGAGTTCGCCCATCGCACCCACAAGACCTTCACCGAGTTGAGCATGAAGCGCCCGACGATGGCAGACATCGTGCGAGCGGCAGCGGAGATGACCGATGAATCGGTGGTACTGGAGGACCTCTCGCACCAGGTGCTGGCGATCTCGCCGCGCAACGAGCCGGCCACCACCGTCCTCTCCGATTGGCAGCGGCGGTCCCGCGCGATGACCGAACCGTGGGCCACCACCGCCGTCGGCCCCCGAGCCGAAGAGTGGGGACGGCTCATCGTTCCGCATGCCCCTTCCGCACCGGCCAAGACCACGATGGTCCTGGAACGCGCCGCCCAGGCCCTGGCACTGCATCGGATGGCCGAACGTGGCCGCTCCGGCCTCGAGCATCAGGCCCAGAGCGGGTTGATCGACGACGTGCTGGGCGGGCGGATCGACGACGACCGCGAGGCCGACGCCCGAGCACTGGCGCTCGGCCTGCGCACCGGCGGGCCTTGTCTACCCGTCACGATCCGAGTCGGTGCGCCGCCGGACCGGCTCGACCCGGTCGCCACGCAACGCCGCAACATCCGCATCCTCGATGCGGTCACCCACAGCGTGAAAGCCCAAGGGCACAGCGCGATCTGCTCGGTCCGACGAGACGGCGAGATCGGCCTGGTGCTGGCGCTGAACCCACGGCGCGGATTGAGCGCCGATGCCGTGCTCGCCCGCCTGGCCGAAGGCTGGCGCGAGGCCATCGCCCGCGGTGGCGACACCGACAAGGTCGTCATTGCAATCGGCAGTGACGCCGCAGCATTCGCCGACGCCGTCCATGGCCTGCGCGAAGCCGCCCACGTCGCCGAGGTCGCGGCATCGATGCCAGATCTGACGCGCCGCTTCGTGCGTGCTTCCGACGTGCGGCTGCGCGGGCTGATCACGCTGCTGCTCGACGATCCGCGCGTTCAGATGTTCGCCGAAACCGAACTCAAGACCTTGCTGATCCACGACGCCGAGCAGGGCACTGACGACGTGGCAGTGCTGCGCGGCTACCTGGAACTCGCGGGCAACAAATCCGCGCTGGCCAAACGCCTGCACATGAGCCGCCCGGCCCTCTACAGCCGGCTGGCCTCGATCGAACGCCGGCTCGGCGTCAACCTCGACGACGGTGAATCGATGACCTCACTGCACGTGGCGCTGCTCGTCCTCGACGCGCAACGCAGCACGGCACCGCAGCCGGGGCGCTGAACCCGCCGCGGCACCCATACTGATGCCATGGCTGATCGCAACGTGCTGGGTGGCCCGCTGCAGGAATGCGGTACCGACCCGCTCACCGGCTTCTACCGCGACGGATGCTGCTCCACCGGCGACGCGGACGCGGGCCGGCACACCATCTGCGCCGTGGTGACCGCCGAATTCCTCGAACACCAGCGGTCCATCGGCAACGACCTGTCGACGCCGGCGCCGCAGTACCGATTTCCCGGCCTGACTCCCGGAGACCGCTGGTGCGTCACCGCGGTCAACTGGCTGCGCGCGCACAACGACGGCAAGGCTGCCCCGGTGGTGCTGGCCGCCACCCATGAACGCACGCTCGACCTGGTGCCGCTCGACGTCCTTCGGCAATACGCTGTCGATGTGCCGGACGACCTGGGCAGTCTCTGAGGCTCCGTAGGCTCGAGAGGTGAGCGTCGCATCCGAACCGACCGTCGTGCTCGACAACCGCTTCGCCCGCGCCCTGCCCGAAATGGCGGTCGCGTGGCGGGCTGAAGCGACTCCGGCCCCCCGGTTGCTCGTGCTGAACGAGAAGCTGGCGGCCGAACTCGGCCTCGACGCCTCCTGGCTGCGCACACCCGACGGGGTCGGCCTGCTGTCGGGCACCGTCGTGCCCGATGGCGCCACCCCGGTCGCCCAGGCCTATGCCGGGCATCAGTTCGGCGGGTATGTCCCCCGGCTGGGTGATGGGCGCGCCCTGCTGCTCGGCGAACTCGTCGACGCCGACGGCCGGCCACGCGACCTGCATCTGAAAGGTTCGGGGCGCACCCCCTTCGCCCGCGGCGGCGACGGTCTGGCCGTCGTCGGGCCGATGCTGCGCGAGTACATCGTCAGTGAGGCAATGCACGCCATCGGCATCCCCACCACCCGGGCGCTGGCCGTGGTGGCCACCGGACGGGACGTCCAGCGCGAGAGCCCGCAGCCAGGGGCGGTTCTGGCCCGGATCGCCGGCAGCCACCTGAGGGTCGGCAGTTTCCAGTACGCCGGCGCGTACGAGCAGGCCACCGGCGACGTCGGGTTGCTGCGCCGGCTGGCCGACCACGCCATCGCCCGCCATCACCCCGCAGCGGCCGAGGCCGCCAACCCGTACCTGGCGCTGTACGAGTCGGTTGTCGCGGCGCAAGCCTCGTTGCTGGCGCAGTGGATGCTGGTCGGGTTCGTGCACGGCGTGATGAACACCGACAACATGACCATCTCCGGCGAGACCATCGACTACGGTCCGTGCGCATTCATGGAGACTTTCGATCCCGCAACGGTTTTCAGCTCGATCGACCACGGCGGCCGCTACGCCTACGGCAACCAGCCCACGGTCGCGGCATGGAATCTGGCCCGCTTCGCCGAAACCCTGCTGCCGCTGCTCGCCGAGGGCGGCGACCAGGCCGTCGAACTGGCCACCGGAGCCCTGGAAAAGTTCGGACCGCAGTTCGAGGCGGCGTGGTCGGCGGGCATGCGCGCCAAGCTCGGATTGTCCGCTGATGTCGATGACGAGGCGGCGCGCGCAGTGATCGACGACATGCTCGGGCTGTTGCAGCAGAATCGAACGGATTACACATCGTTCTTTCGCGACCTGGGCCGCACCGCGCGCGGAGAAGCCCCCATTGCCGGCGGTTTCGACCAGTGGTTGGAACGGTGGCGGGCCCTGCACCCCGACACCGCCGCAATGGACCGGATCAACCCCATCTACATTCCCCGTAACCACCTGGTGGAGGAAGCCTTGAGCGCGGCCACCGACGGTGACCTCGCACCGATCCAGCAGCTGATGCAGGCCCTCACGGCACCGTACGAGGAGCGCCCCGGCCTGCAACGATATGCCGCACCCGCGCCCGCCGACTTCGGTGCCTACCGCACGTTCTGCGGAACCTGAGGCTCACCCATTACCGTAGGTCGGGTGACGACGATCACGATAGACACCCCGGCCGGTCCGATCGATGCTCTGCTCAACCGCCCCGAGGGTGACGGGCCATGGCCCGGGGTGGTGATCATCCACGACGCGATCGGATACGGGCCCGACAACGAGGCCATCTCCGAACGCGTCGCGGCGGCGGGTTATCTGGCAGTTACCCCCAACCTCTATTCCCGCGGCGGCCGTGCACGATGCATCACCAGAGTGTTCCGCGAACTGCTCACGCAGCGCGGCCGCGCGCTCGACGACATTCTGGCCGCGCGCGACCACTTGCGCACACACCCGCAGTGCACCGGGGCGATCGGCATCGCCGGGTTCTGCATGGGCGGGCAGTTCGCGCTCATCATGGGTCCCAAGGGTTTCGGCGCCTCAGCCCCGTTCTACGGCACGCCACTGCCGAAACACCTCGACCAGGTACTGGACGCTTCGTGCCCGGTGGTGGCCAGCTTCGGGCGCCGCGACCCGGCAGGCCTCGGCGCGCCCGCAAAGTTGCAGCGCATCGTCGCCGACAAGAACATCCCGGCCGACATCAAGGTCTACCCCGACGCCGGGCACAGCTTCGCCAATCAGCTGCCCGGGCAAGCGATTCTGCGAATCGCCGGCTTCGGCTACAACGAGGCCGCCACAGCCGATGCCTGGTCGCGGGTGTTCGCATTCTTCGGCGAGCACCTGGCCGCTAAAGCCAACTGAGCCCGGCGACCACGAGTGCCTGGGTGCCGGTGTCCAACGTCGGCTGGATCACCGGGGCGAACCGCGGTGAATGGTTCACCGGTATGTCGGCGCTCACGCGGTCAGCCATCACTGCTGCGTGAAAGGCCTGCTCGTCGATGCCGCCGAACCCCCAGTAGGTGTAGGGCGCTCCCAGGGCAACCGGAATATCGCTGAAGTCCTCACTGGCCGGCGCAGCCGGCATGGTCTGCACCCGATCACCGAAGTAGGCGCTGAACGCAGTCTCGACACGAGCCGTCGCCGCATCGTCGTTGACGGTGAGCGGAAAGTTGTCGTACATCTCGAATTCGGGCTCGCGCGGTGAGTTCGATGCCTGACACTCGGCGATGACCACGCGCCGGATCGCGGCGAGCACCGCGGTGCGCACCGATTCGTCGAAGGTGCGCAGGTTGAGCTCGAGCACCGCATGGCCGCCGATGACGTTGCTCTTGGTCCCCGACTGAACGCTGCCGACGGTCAGCACGACCGTCTGGCTCGGATCGACCTCACGAGACACGATCGTCTGCAGACGGATCACGATCATCGACGCCAGCACCACCGGATCCACAGTGGCGTGCGGCATCGAACCGTGCCCGCCTCGGCCGTAAACCGTGATGCGCAGACTGTCCGCCGCGGACAACACCGGACCGGTGCGGGTACGCACCTGCCCGGCCGGCGCCGGAAACACGTGCTGGGCCAATGCCACATCGACAGGACCGATCAGATCGACCAGGCCGTCGTCGACCATGCCGCGGGCTCCGCCGCCGACCTCCTCGGCGGGCTGGAAAAGCGTGATCACGGTGCCGCGCCAGAGATCAGTGGCCCGGGCGAACAATTCCGCCGCACCCAGCAGGCAGGTCACATGCACGTCGTGGCCACAGGCATGCATCACGCCGGGTACGGCGCTCGCATACGGCAGGCCCGTCGCCTCGGTCACCGGCAGGGCATCCATGTCCGCGCGCAACAGCACCCGAGGACCGTCACCGCTACCCAGCACACCGACGACACCGGTTCCCCCGACACCTTCATGGACATCGAGGCCGGACTCCCGCAGGCGCGCGGCGACCACACCGGCGGTACGCCGTTCCTGATGTGAGAGCTCGGGATGCTGATGGAGATCCCGGTAGAGCGGCTCTTGCCACGCCCGAACCTCGGGCAGGTACTCGAGCACCGCGGTGGCGCGACGGCGGATGTCGTCGGGTCCGGTATCGACTGTCACCATCACCTCGCCCCTGACCGCTGTTACTCCGGCAACCGCAACTCGGGCTTTTCGACCTCTTCGATGTTGACGTCCTTGAACGTGATGACCCGCACCTGTTTGACGAACCGGGCCGGCCGGTACATGTCCCACACCCAGGCGTCGGCGAGCCTCAACTCGAAGTAGACCTCACCTTCGGAGTTACGCGGAATCAGCTCAACGCTGTTGGCCAGGTAGAACCGGCGCTCGGTCTCGACGACATAGCTGAACTGGCCGACGATGTCCTTGTATTCGCGGTAAAGCGAGAGCTCCATCTCGGTTTCGTACTTCTCGAGATCCTCGGCGCTCATCTGGTGTGCTGTCCTTCTCGTTGTGCTGATGCCCTGTCGACCATCTTTGCGTACGCCGCTTCAGCATGCCGCATTGGTGCCACATCCCGCCGCACACCTGCCATCTCTGCGGCCCGCCGCACATGCGCTGTCTCTGCGGCCCGCCGCACGTTCACATACGAGTGGCGGTGCTCCGGACACGGCCCCAGCTCCGTCAACGCCGCGGAGTGCGCGGGGGTGCTGTACCCCTTGTGCTCGGCGAACCCGTAACCGGGGTGGTGCTGCTCCATCTCGACCATCAACCGGTCGCGACTCACCTTGGCCAGCACGCTGGCCGCGGCAATGCAGGCAGCTGCGGCGTCTCCCCCGATCACCGGCAGCGACGGCACCGCCAGCCCCGGAACCCGGAACCCGTCAGACAGCACGTAGCCCGGCCGCAGGGTCAGCCCCGCCACCGCACGCCGCATGCCCTCGATGTTGGCCACGTGCACCCCGAGCCGGTCCACCTCGTCAGACGGAATGAACACCACGTGGTAGGCCAGCGCATATCGGCGGATGAGGGGAAACAACCGTTCCCGCTCCCGCTCTCCCAGTTTCTTCGAGTCGTCGAGAGACGCCAGGCTGTCCATCCGGTTGGGGCCCAGCACGCAGGCGGCCACCACCAATGGGCCCGCGCAGGCACCGCGACCGACCTCGTCCACCCCGGCCACGGGGCCCAGACCGTTGCGATACAACGCAGATTCCAGCGTGCGCAGGCCGGACGACCGCCGGATCACGGTCCGAGGCGGCCACGACGTCTTCGCCACTGGAGGCACCGGGCAGCTCCTAGGAGTCGGTCTGCGGGTTCCCGCCAGCAATACCGCCCCAGCGCGACGGCGGCCAGGCGATGAACCGTGCCTTTCCGATTACATTCTCCACCGGGACGGTGCCGGCCATCGGATCACCGGTACACAACAAACCTTCCCGGGCATCGGCCGGCAGATTGCTGCAGTGCACGCGCGAGTCGGCCGAGTGGGTCCGGTTGTCACCCATCACCCAGAGGCGATCGGGCGGGACCGAGACCGGACCGAACTCATTGCCCAGACACGGATAGATGTTCGGATCGGCCATCATGGTGGCCGGATCCAGGTACGGCTCGTTCAGTCGTTTCCCGTCGACCGTCAGACCGGTGTCGGCACGACACTGCACTGTCTGCCCCCCAACCGCAATCACCCGTTTGACCAGGTCGTTCTCATCCGGCGGCACAAATCCCACAAAAGAGAGGGCGTTCTGCACCCAACGGATGGCGGTGTTGTCCGACCGGATCGACTTGTAGCCGATGTTCCACGAGGGCGGGCCCTTGAAGACCACCACATCACCGGGCTCCGGCTTCGAGAACCGGTAGGTGACCTTGTCGACCATGATGCGATCACCCACGCAGCCGGCGCAGCCGTGCAGCGTGGGCTCCATGGATTCCGACGGAATCAGATAGGGCCGAGCAATGAACGTCAGCGTCACGTAATACAGCACCAAGGCGATGCTGGCCAGAATGGCAATCTCACGCGCCGTGGAGTGCTTGGGCTTCGATGGCTCGTCCGGCGTTTCGTCGCCGGCGGACTCCGGTGCGGCTGAGGCGGAATCTGAAGCCGAGTCGGAGTCGAGGTCGCCCTCCGAGCGCGCGTCGGCAGAGTCGGTGGGTCCGGTCACAGGCACCACAGTAGCGAGCGTCGTGACCGATCCCGCGACGAGAGCTTCGTCAGGCGGAGCAGCGCGCTCAGCGCTTTTCCTTGATCTTCGCCTTCTTGCCACGCAGTTCGCGCAGGTAGTAGAGCTTGGCGCGACGCACGTCACCGCGGGTCACGACATCGATGTGATCGATGTTGGGCGAATGCACCGGGAAGGTTCGCTCGACGCCGACGCCGTAGCTCTCCTTGCGCACGGTGAAGGTCTCGCGGATGCCGCCGCCGGAGCGACGGATGACGACACCCTTGAAGACCTGGATGCGCTCCTTGGAGCCCTCGATCACCTTCACATGCACGTTGACGGTGTCGCCGGGGCTGAAGGTCGGGATGTCGTCGCGCAGCGACGCCTGATCGACGAAGTCCAGCGTGTTCATCGGTGACACTTCCTTGTTGTTCGCTGCTCCGGGCAGGCGCGCACAGATCGCGCAGCCGAAGCGATTTTCGGGTGTATCGGGTTGCATCTCGCAGCGGAACGCGGACAAGCCGGCCCAGCCCTGCGCAGACAACTGCTCAATTGTGCCAGATGGGTCCCCATACCGTGAAATCCGGCGAGTTTGAGCACCCATCCGCATCGACTCCGGCAGCATACTTCGAGCACGACTAACGACGCACGCCACGTGGCGAACAGTTAGGCTTCATCCACCGATGTGCCGGTCGTGCAGAACGCATCGGATCCACTGCCGGTTCAAGGAGGACCATGCGACGGCGGCCGTCGAAGCTGATGATTGCCAACGCGGTCAGCATGGTGGCGGTGGTCACGATGGCCGTCGTGACAGTCGGCTGCGAAGCCCGGGTGTACGGGACTCCCCCCACCCCCCTCGGCGCGCCCCAACTGACCGTCGTCGTCCCTCAGGGCAGCATGGCCCCGCTACCCGAGGCATCGCCCGGCGAGCCCGCTCCCAGTTTCCTCGGACTCGAAGACCGCACCCGCCAGGCCACCGAGGACGCCGCCGACGCCGGCGCCGACATCACGGTGCTGGTGCTCGACCGCAACACGGGCCAACTGATCTCCAACGGAAACGGCACCACGATCGCCATCGCGTCGGTGGTCAAGTTGTTCATCGCCGATGATCTGCTTCTGCAGGAGGCGAAGCGGCAGACGATCCTCAGCTCCGAGGATCGTCAGAATCTCGACGTGATGCTGCGATCCTCCGACGACAGCGCCGCGGAGGTGTTCTGGAACCGCAGCGGCGGAAGCGCCATCGTCGACCGGGTGGCCGCCCGCTACGGTCTGGGCTCGACGCGGCCGCCCGATGACGGGCGGTGGTGGAACACCATCAGCACCGCAGCCGATCTGGTGCATTACTACGACATGCTGATGAACGGGCGCGGAGGTCTGCCCGCCGAACAGGCCAATGTGATCCTGTCCAACCTGGCCCAGTCCACTCCGAACGCCATCGACGGCACCCAGCCGGGAGGCATCTACCCCCAGCGATTCGGCATTCCCGACGGCCTCTACGCCGAACCTGTTGCGGTCAAACAAGGTTGGATGTGCTGCATCGGTTCGGATTGGATGCACCTGTCCACCGGAGTGGTGGGCCCGGACCGACGCTTCATCATGGTGATCGGTTCATTGCAGCCCACGAACTCGGCCACCGCTCGCGACACCATCACCGACGCCGTCAAGACCATGTTCCCCGGCGGCCGGATCTAGGACCCGTCGAGCAGATCCGGCCTGCGCTCGCGGGTACGCTGCCGCGATTGCTCATGGCGCCAGGCTGCCACCTTGGCGTGATCCCCCGACAGCAGCACATCAGGCACGTCGAGCCCGCGCCAACTCTGCGGACGGGTGTAGCTGGGCCCTTCGAGCAGGCCATCGGAATGCGAATCCTGTTGATGCGACGCGGGATTGCCCAATACATCGGGCATCAAGCGGACCACGGCCTCGATCATCACCAGGGCCGCAGACTCGCCGCCGTTGAGGACATAATCGCCGATCGAGACCTCTTCGACCCGCATCCGGCGAGCCGCATCCTCGGCCACCCGCTGATCGATCCCTTCGTACCGCCCGCAGGCGAACACCAGGTGCGACTCAGTGCTCCACCGCTCGGCAACCGCCTGGGTGAACAGCCGCCCGGCTGGGGTCGGTACCACCAGAAGCGTTTCTTCAGAACAGATTTCGTCAAGCGCCGCACCCCACACGGGAGCTTTCATGACCATTCCCGGCCCGCCGCCGTACGGTGAATCATCCACCGACCGGTGCACATCATGAGTCCAATTCCTCAGGTCGTGCACCGCAACGGACAGGATTCCCGCGTCGATCGCCTTGCCCGGCAACGACTGACGGATCGGGTCGAGGTAGGCCGGGAAGATCGTGACGACGTCAATACGCACTGCGCGGCCCGTCAGACCTGGTCCAGGTTCAGCAGACCGTCTGGAGGATCGATGACGACGGTGCCGGTGTCCCGGGACACCGAGGTGACGATGGCGCTCACGAACGGGACCAGCACTTCGCGGCCGTCTGGATCGGCCTTCACCGACAACAGCTCACCCGCAGCGGTGTGCAGCACCTCGCGCACCACTCCCACCACCGCGCCGTCGACCGTGACGACCCGCAGACCTTCGAGTTCGTGGTCATAGAACTCGTCGGGATCATCGATCGCGGGCAGGTCGGCGGTGTCGACGACGAACACCGTGCCACGCAACGCGTCGGCGGCATTGCGATCGGCAACACCGGCCAGACGAATCAGCAGCCGACCCGCGTGATCACGCACGGACTCGACGGAGAACTCACGCTCGGCACCCCCTTTGGCGCGGCCCCGCAGGGCCACGCCAGGGGCGAACCGGGCATCGGGGTCGTCGGTGCGGACCTCGACGACAACCTCACCGGAAATGCCGTGAGCTTTGACAACCCGCCCGACAACCAGGTCCATGGATCCGACGCTACTGGTCGGTGTCCACCACGTCGACGCGAATTCCGCGTCCACCGATACCCGCGACCAGGGTCCGCAACGCCGTGGCGGTGCGGCCGCCACGGCCGATGACCTTGCCCAGGTCATCGGGATGCACGTGCACTTCGACGGTCCGCCCGCGGCGGCTGGTGACCATGTCGACGCGTACGTCGTCGGGGTTGTCCACGATGCCGCGGACCAAGTGCTCGACGGCGTCGACCACGACAGAACTCACCGCGGTGCTCAGCTCTCGCTTGCGGCTTCGTCAGCCGCGGCCTCAGCAGCCGGCGCCTCAGCCTCGGCGGCCTCGTCCTTCTTGGGAGCCTTCTTCTTCTTCGGCGTGACGGCGGCGGCACCGGTGCCGCTCTCGGCCTCGGCCAGCGCCGCATTGAACAGGTCCAGCTTGGACGGCTTGGGCTCCTTGACCTTCAGCGTGCCCTCGGCACCCGGCAGGCCCTTGAACTTCTGCCAGTCACCGGTGATCTTCAGCAGGGCCAGCACCGGCTCGGTGGGCTGAGCACCGACACCCAGCCAGTACTGCGCGCGCTCCGAATCGATCTCGATCAGGCTCGGCTCTTCCTTGGGGTGGTAACGGCCGATGACCTCGATGGCGCGGCCTTCGCGGCGGGTGCGCGCGTCGGCGACGGCGATGCGGTACTGGGGGTTGCGGATCTTGCCAAGCCGGGTGAGCTTGATCTTGACAGCCATGGTTGAGACTTCTCCTCGAATGTCACGCTGCAATTCGGCGATGCGGGCGGAATTGCCCGATCCGGTTTTGCCTTACGTGTGTGACCGCCGCGCAGCGCATTGAACGAGTCGCACGGCAGACAGCCGACAATTGTGCCAGAGCAGGCAGTATCGGCCCAAATCGCGCCGAGTACGTCGGTCGGGGCGACTCGGACCACACGTCGGCGAGCGGACTCGGACCACACGTCGGCGAGCCGACTCAAACCACCTTGTCGAAACATTTGGTCTCGACGCGGCGGCTCATCCGCCAGCCGTCGGCGGTCCGGACGAACTCGTCCTCGTACCACAACCCGCAGAACAACACCTGTTGCTCCAACCCCGGCAGCACCATGGGGTTGAAGCAGATCGTGCGCGACGACGCGGTGTCCCCGGTGATCCGCACATCGAAGTTGCCGAGCATGTGGGCGTAGGCCGGGAAGTTCGGCAGCACTTCGGCCAACCAGGCCTTGACCTGGGGGTACTGGCCGTCGATACCGCCCATAGCCCGGTAGTCGATGTAGGCGTCGGGTGTGAACACCGCATCCAGGTCGTCGAACAGTCGGCGGTCAATCGCCGTGGAGTAGTCGATCAACAACTGCTGGATCTCCAGGCGATCCGAAATCTCGGCCAGGCTCAACATGTCTCGATTCAACACCAGGTCAGGATTGAGGGCCCTCCGACGGCGGCCAATGCGTCCCTGGCGAGGCGTGCCCCGGCTCGGTGAAGTCGCCGCGGGACAACGGCACCCACTGCTCACTGGGGGCCGGCTGCTTCGAGGACGGGAAGTCACGCAACGCACCGGTCGGGCTGGAATCCCATGCCTCAAACGTCAACGGTGTCTGCAGCCAGGCATTCAGCAGTAGGTAGGTGGCCTCCAACGAGTCCAGGTGCGTCCGTTCCCAGCCGTGGCTGCCGTCCAGACCGAACCCCACCAGCGCCGCCCGGGTCCCTGCGCCCGCCTCGATGGCAGCCGCCGCGTCGGACCGGTAGTAGCGGAACACGTCCCGCGCGAACGGGATGCCCTGGCCCTCGGCCAGGCGGCAGAGCTTGCGGGTCAGGTGATAGTCGAACGGGCCGTGCAGGTCGGCCATCGGGATCGTCACGCCGTGTTCTATCGAGTGCTGTCCGGGGGCGCAGACCGCGTTGTCCACCGAGACCAACTCGGCCACGTCGGGCGGAAGTCCGTGGCTGGCACCGTGCCCCACTTCCTCGGTGATGGTCACCATCAGCGTGGCGCGGTGCGGCAGCACGATCTTCTGCTCCGAGATGGTTTTGGCCAGGGCCAGCGCGACCGCCACCCCGGCCTTCCCGTCGAGGTGCCGCGACACCACGAAGCCGTCCTGGGTGAGTTCGGGGCTGGCGATCAGCGCGACGAAGTCACCGACGTTCAGACCCAGCCGTTCCAGATCCGCACGCGTCGACACATTTCGGTCCACCCGCACCTCGACGTGATCCCAGTCGGTGGGCTGGGTGTCGATCTCGTCGCCGTAGGCGTGCCCGCTGGCCTTGAGCGGCATGATCGTGCCCGTGAAGAACTCGTCGGGGTCGTCGGAGAAGATGCGCACCCGCGCACCCGCAGCGAACCGTGCGGAGAATGTGCCGACCGGGACCAATTCGAGGCGACCGTTGTCCTTCAGATTTCGGACCATGCAACCGATGGTGTCGGAGTGCACCACCAGCGCTCGGTCGATCGTTGGCGACTCACCAGGCAGTTCGGCGGTCAACGCACCGCGCCGGGTCAACGTGAACGGCACACCGAAATCGTTGAGAGTATCGCCGATCAACTGCATCACGGCGTCTGTGCGTCCCGACGGACTCGGGGTCTGCAGCAACGCCAGCAGCGTGTCGATCATCCACTTACGTTCGGCCTCCGGCATAGCGGCGGTCTCGGCCACGGTTTCACACCTCGAATTCGTCGGATCTTCCTCACACACCGATGCACGCGGATTGTGCCACTAGGGTCAATGGACATGGGCAGGCTCGTCGGCGCGATCTCGCTGTGTCTCGCTGCACTTCTCCCTACATCTCTACCCGGTTCCCCTGCCGCCTTCGCCGACAGCAGCGTGCAGCAGGTCGGCGCGACGCCCATCCCGGACGGCCCGGCCCCGGCCTGGATCGTCGCCGACATGGATACCGGGCAGATCCTGGCCGGCAGAGATCAATACGTTCCGCACGCCCCCGCCAGTACCATCAAGACTCTGTTGGCGCTGGTGGCCATCGACGAGCTTCCGTTGGATGCGACGGTCGTCGCCGACGAAGCCGACGCCAAGGTCGAGTGCACCTGCGTCGGGATCAAAGCCGGACGCACCTACACGATGCGGCAGCTACTGGATGCGGCACTGCTGGTGTCCGGCAACGACGCCGCCAACACATTGGCGCACCTGCTCGGCGGGACCGACTCCGCAGTGGCCAAGATGAACGCCAAGGCCGCCGCGCTCGGCGCGAACGCCACCCATGCCGGGTCACCATCGGGTCTGAACGGCCCCGGCATCGATGGGTCCACCACGCCGCGGGACCTGGCCGTGATCTTCCGCGCCGCGCTGGCGAATCCGACGTTCGCGGCGATCACGTCATCCCCATCGGCGTCCTTCCCAGGCGCCACGGGACCGGTCACGTTGGTCAACCAGGACGAGATGTTGGGCCGCTATCCAGGCATGCTCGGCGGTAAGACCGGTTTCACCGATGTGGCTCGCAAGACGTTCGTCGGCGCTGCACAGCGCGACGGCCGCCGGTTGGTGATCGCCATGATGTACGGGTTGGTCAAGGAAGGTGGCCCGACCTACTGGGACCAGGCCACCAGCCTCTTGGACTGGGGTTTCGCGCAGGACCGCTCGGCGGGCATCAGCCAGCTGTAGCGGGCTGATGCCGCACTCCGGCGCCGCAACCATACGGAGACCTGATCGCACGCTGACCGAGTCCTGTGATCCGTAGCGTCTAGCTCCGTGCGACGACGTTTCGCGGCGACCGTGCTCGCCCTCGGCGCGGTGCTCGCGGTCACCCCCGCCGCGAACGCGCAGCCGGGCGTTCAGCCGGCAGGCGCGCAGATTCCCGACGGGCCCGCCAAGGCCTGGCTCGTCGCCGACATGGACACCGGCCAGGTGCTGGCGTCCAAAGATCCCAACGGTTCGTACGCCCCGGCCAGCACGATCAAGCCATTGTTGGCGATGGTCGTGCTCGACCACCTCCGTCCCGACAATTTCGCCCGGGCCAACCAGTCGCACACCAAGGTCGAATGCTCGTGCGTGGGCCTCGTGCCGGGGCAGCCCTACACCACCCGCCAGCTGCTCGAAGCGCTGCTCATGGTGTCGGGCAACGACGCGGCCAACATGCTTGCCGACATGCTCGGCGGCCAACCGGCCACCGTGGCGGCGATGACGCGCAAGGCGGCCAGTGTCGGCGCCCGCAACACCCGGGCATCCTCACCATCGGGACTCGACGGGCCCGGCTGGGAGACCGTCACCACCCCACACGACCTCGCGGTGATCCTGCGCGCGGCGCTGAGGTATCCGCTGATCGCACAGATCATGCGCCAACCCACGGCGCAATTCCCGGGCAAGACGCTGACCAACCAGAACGAACTGCTCCAGCGCTACCCCGGCGACATCGCCGGCAAGACCGGATATACCGATCTGGCCCGCAAGACCTATGTGGGCGCGGCGCAACGCGGTAACCGGCGCCTGGTCGTGGTCCAGATGTACGGCACGGGCGATCTCTACGGTCAGGCGATCGACCTGTTCGACTACGGCTTCTCACGCTGACCATGAGCGCCGGCGCTAAAAGGTAGGGCCCCAGCGGGACTCGCTCCAAACTAAGGTAACCCTAAATTCGGCGTGGATCACGCGATGAAGGGAGCCGATGTGTCCGACCGGGAATTCTCGCTGGTGGTCGCCTATGGCACCGACATGGGCAACGCCGAAGACGCAGCCATGTCGTTCGCCGAAGCCGCCACGGCCGCCGGAATTCCCGCCGAGGCCGTCGAACTCAACCAGGTGGAGCTAGACCGTCTCGGCACCACAACGCATTTCATCGTCGTCACGTCCACGTTCGGCGACGGCGAGTTCCCCGACACCGCCACACTGTTCTGGGAAGCGATCAGCGCCGCGACCGCGCGGCTGGAGCACATGAGTTTCGCTGTGCTCGCCCTTGGGGACACGTCCTACGAATTGTTCTGCAACGCAGGAAAACTCCTCGATGCCCGGCTCGAAGAGCTCGGCGCCACCCGGCTGGCCGACCGCGTCGACGTGGACGGGTACTACGAGGAACCCGCCGCCGCCTGGACCACCGATCTCGTCAAACAACTCGTGGCCGCCCACGCCGGCCCGACCGCCACCGTCTCCGTCCTCGAGACCTCGCCTGCCGAGCCCCCGCTTCGCGCGCAGGAACGCAATCCTCATCACGCTGCTCCCCTCACGGTGAATCGGCTGCTCACCGCAGCAGACTCCCACAAGGAGGTGCGTCACTACGAGCTGGACCTCACGGACTCCGGGATCGCTTACCAGGCAGGCGATTCACTGGCCGTCCACGCCGTCAACGACCCCGACCTCGTCGCGGCGATCCTGACCGAACTCAATGTCGGCCCCGAGTACCGGGTAGCCGAGGCGGAGGAGACATTGGGGGTCCTGCTCGCCGAGCAGTTCGAGATCCGCACCCCCTCACGCGCACTCCAGGACCTGGCGGGCCCGGCGGCCTACGGCGAGGACGTCCTCGATCTGATCAGGCGCGCCGACCTCACCGTCGAAGACGTCATCGATACGTTGCGCCCGTTACAGTTCCGCGATTACTCGATTGCCTCGAGCCCGCTGGTGCACCCCGACAGCGTGCATCTGACCGTGGGCACCGTGCGCTACCCGGGCACCGACCGCCGATATGGCGGTGTGGCCTCGACCTATCTGGCCGAACGCACTCAGACGGTTCGAGTTCACCTGCGCCCCAACCATCATTTCCGGCTGCCCGCAGCCGATGTGCCGATCGTCATGATCGGCCCTGGCACCGGCATCGCGCCGTTCCGGGCTTTCCTGCAGGAACGTCGGGCCACCGCCGCGCCGGGCCGCTCGTGGCTGTTCTTCGGGGACCGGCGCCGCACCACCGACTTCCTGTACGGCGAGGAGCTGACAGGCTTCGCCGACTCCGGCACGCTCACCCGGTTCGACGTGGCCTTCTCCCGCGATCAGAGCACGAAAGTGTATGTGCAGCACCGGATGCGAGAGAACGCGGCCGAGTTGTTCAGCTGGCTACAGGACGGCGCGTACCTCTACGTGTGTGGTGATGCCGACCGTATGGCCAAGGATGTCGATGCCGCCCTGCACCAGATCATCGCCGACGCCGGCGGCATGGACGCCGACGCCGCGCACGCCTACGTCAACGACCTGATCAAGACCCACCGCTACCTGCGCGACGTCTACTAGCCTTCGATTCTGCGCTGGCGGCGCGGTCCACTCACACTTCTGCGTCCTCGGCGCGGGATCAACGCCAGACTTTGCCGCGCAAGATCACCAGATCTGGGTGGCTGACACCGCCGAGACGCGGATCCTCGGTGTAGCAGACCAGATCCGCCGGTGCCCCGTGCTCCAACGCGGGCCGGCCCAGCCAGGCCCGGGCATCCCAACTGGCCGCGCCCAGTGCTGCGGTCGGGCTCATACCGATGCCCTTGAGCGCCTCGATCTCGTCGGCGATGCGACCGTGGGCGATCATCCCGCCGGCATCGGTACCCGCGAAAATCGGCACCCCCGCCTCGTAGGCCGCGCCGACCCGGCCGCGGCAAGAGGCATACAGATCCCGCATGTGTTTGGCATACGTCGGGTACTTGCCTGCCGCGTCGGCGATCCCGGGAAAGTTGTCGATGTTGATCAGTGTGGGTACCAGCGCCGTGCCGTGCTCCAGCATCAATTCGATGGTGGCGTCGGTGATCCCGGTGCCGTGCTCGATGCAGTCGATACCGGCGTTGATGAGCCCCGGAAGCGCATCCTCGCCGAACACGTGCGCGGTCACCCGTGCCCCCTCGGCGTGAGCGGCGGCGATCGCCGCCTTGAGGACCTCGTCAGACCACAGCGGCGCCAAGTCCCCGACACCCCGGTCGATCCAGTCGCCGACCAGCTTCACCCAGCCGTCACCCCACCGCGCCTGCTCGGCGACGGCAGCGGGCAGTTGCGACTCGTCCTCGATGTCGATCGGCAAACCCGGCGAATAGCGCTTGGGGCGGGCCAAATGCCGCCCGGCCCGGATGATGCGCGGCAAGTCCTCGCGATCGTCAAAGCTACGGGTGTCCACGGGCGATCCGGCATCGCGCAGCAGCAGCGCACCGGCGTCGCGCTCGATCTCGGCCTGCACCACCGACTCGTCCAGCGACACCGCGCCGCCGGGCCCCAAACCCACGTGGCAGTGCGCGTCGACCAGACCCGCAATGATCCAGCCACCGTCAAAGACCGTGTCGGCGTTGGCGATCGGTTCCGCCGACAGCACCCCGTGGGCGACCCACCACTCGACGGGCTCGCCGTCGGGCAGGGCGCGTCCGCGCAGGTGCAGCACCGAACTACTTCTGGCCCGGGAATTTCAGTTTGGACAGGTCGAAATCGGCCAGGCCGGGCGGCAATTCGTCCAGGCCCTTGGGCATGTTCGACAGGTCGGGGAAGCCGGCCGGCATCCCGGCACCCAACGGGTTGCGCGGCGGGGTCGGACCTTTCCCTGACTGACGGCCCTTCTTCTTGCCGGCCTGCTTGTTCTTGCCCTTGGCCGCCTTGCGCGGCGAGTTCTTGCGGCCGAACGGCATGCCCATCTGGCCGGCCATCGACGACATCATCTTGCGGGCGTCGAAGAACCGGTCCACCAGCTGGTTGACCTCCGACACCGTGACACCGGAGCCGTTGGCGATGCGTAGCCGCCGGGAGGCGTTGATGATCTTCGGATCGGCCCGTTCGGCGGGGGTCATGCCGCGGATGATGGCCTGCACGCGGTCCAACTGCTTGTCGTCGACCGCGGCCAACGCGTCCTTCATCTGACCGGCCCCGGGCAACATGCCCAGCAGGTTGCCGATCGGACCCATCTTGCGGATCGCCAGCATCTGCTCGAGGAAGTCCTCCAGCGTCAGCTCACCGGAGCCGATCTTGGCTGCGGCCTCCTCGGCCTTCTGCTGGTCGAAGACCTGCTCGGCCTGCTCGATGAGGGTGAGCACATCGCCCATGCCGAGGATGCGGCTGGCCATGCGGTCGGGGTGGAAGACGTCGAAGTCTTCGAGCTTCTCCCCCGCGGAGGCGAACAGGATCGGCACGCCGGTGATCTCGCGGACCGACAGCGCGGCACCACCGCGGGCGTCACCGTCGAGTTTCGTCAGAACGACACCGGTGAAGCCGACGCCCTCACGGAAGGCCTCGGCGGTGGCGACGGCGTCCTGACCGATCATCGCGTCGAGCACGAACAGGGTCTCATCGGGCTTCACGGCGTCGCGGATGGCCGCGGCCTGACCCATCAGCTCCTCGTCGATACCGAGCCGGCCGGCGGTGTCGACGATGACCACGTCGAAGTGCTTGGCACGGGCCTCGGCCAGACCGGCCGAAGCGACTGCCACCGGATCTCCGAGCCCACCGACCGCTGTGCTGACCTCGCCATCAGGGCCGGTGCCCGGATGCGGGGCGAAGGCAGCCACGCCGGCACGCTCGGCGACGATCTGCAGCTGGTTGACCGCGCCGGGCCGCTGCAGGTCACACGCCACCAGCAACGGGGTGTGCCCGAGTCCTTTGAGCCATTTCGCCAGCTTGCCGGCCAAAGTGGTCTTACCGGCACCCTGCAGACCGGCCAGCATGATCACCGTCGGCGGGTTCTTGGCGAAGTTCAGTTGGCGCGTTTCACCACCGAGGATGCCGATGAGCTCCTCGTTGACGATCTTGACCACCTGCTGCGCGGGATTCAGCGCGGCCGAGACCTCGGCGCCCTTGGCGCGATCCTTGATCCGTGCGACGAACTCACGCACCACCGGCAGCGAGACGTCAGCCTCGAGCAGTGCCAACCGGATCTCGCGCGCCGTGGCGTCGATATCGGCGTCGGTCAACCGCCCCTTGCCGCGTAGGCCCTGCAGGGCTCCGGTCAACCGGTCAGACAGGCTCTCAAACACGTGGTAAGCCTAGCGGCCGGGTCGGGGCGGGGTGGTGAGCCCACCGGCCGGCCCGCTCAACCGGTCAGCCCGCTTGCTCCACCGCTTTGGCCGGTTTCGGCGGCGGGGCGGGCAGGATCGCGAGCATGTCGCGCTCCAGCTCCTCGCGGAACGCCGCCCGGCCGGCCTCATCGGCGGCCAGTGCCGGGGCGTTGATGCAGAACACGTCGACCACCGAAGACCCCAGCGTGGTCACCTTGGCCCAGGCGATGTCGACGCCGTCCCGTTCGAACACCGCGGTGAGCCTGGCCAGCAGACCCGCCCGGTCGGCTGTGCGGATCTGGACGATCAGATCGGACGGCTCGGACCCGGTGGACCACAGGATGCGCGGCGGGGGCGGCACGTGGTTGGCCGGCACCGAGGCGAGGATCTCGCCGGCGCGGCCGGCCGGATGCTGAGCGGCCTCCTGATCGCGCCGTTGCAGCGCACCGATGACGTCCAGTTCGCCCTCGAGCGCCAGGATGAACTGCTGGCGCAGCAGCTCGGCCGGCGGCGGAGCACCGAAGTGCGGTGAGACCACGAAGGTGTTGATCGCCGAACCGTCGTGACTGTTGACCGATGCCGAGTGGACCCGCAGGGAATTCAACGCCAGCACGCCGGCGGCCTTCGACAGCAGGCCCCGCCGGTCCGCGGCGATCATCGTCACGTTGTGGATGTGCGGGCCGTCGCCCGGGGTGAGCTCGACATGGACACCGGCGTTTGCGGCCAGCTCCATGAACCGCGGCTCGACGGGATCAGGCTGCGGCAACGGTTCACCCGCCATCACCAGACGGCACCGTCTGACCAGGTCACCGATCAGCGATGCCTTCCAATCCCCCCACACCCCGGGCCCGGTGGCCAGCGAATCGGCCTCAGCCAGGGCGTGAAGCAGCTCCAGCAGCACCATGTCCCCACCGAGCGCGGCGGCTACCGTGTCAATGGTCTTGGGGTCCTGCAGATCTCGTCGCGTTGCGGTGTCGGGCAGCAGCAAGTGGTAGCGGACGATCTTCGACAGCACCTCGATGTCGGAGGGCCACAGGCCCAGCCGGGTGCCGATCTGCGTGGCCAACTCCGCACCGATCACGCTGTGGTCCCCGCCGCGACCCTTGCCGATGTCGTGGCACAGCGCACCCAGCAGCAGCAGATCCGGACGCGACACCCGGGTGGTGAAAGCGCCCGCGCGCGAGACGGTTTCAACCAGGTGGCGATCGACGGTCCAGATGTGCACCACGTCCCGCGGCGGCAGATCCCGTACCGCACCCCACTCGGGGAACAGTCGGCCCCACAGACCGGTCCGGTCCAGGGCCTCGATGGTGGCCACGGCGGCGGGCCCGGACGCGAGCAGGACCAGGAGGTCCTTGAGGGCCTGCCGCGGCCACGGCGTGCGCAGTTCCGGTGCAGTCTCGGCCAGCCTGCTCAAGGTGGACACCGCCATCGGCAGCCCGGTGCCGGCCGATGCGGCCGCGACCCGCAGGATCAGGCCCGGGTCACGTTGCGGACGGGCGTCGCGGGCCAGGATCACCTCGCCGGCATATTCGACCACCCCTTCGTCGAGCGGCCGGCGCACCGGGCGACGCAACGCGGCAAACCCACGTTTCGGCAGGGCGTTGGCGGCGGTGCGGATCCCGGAGTCGACGTAGTAGCTGACGGTGCGGGCCGCATCCGAGAGGGTACGGGCCAGGTCGAATCGGTCCCCGATCCGCAACGCCGCGCCGATCTCGTCGGCGTGCTGGGCCAGCAACAACTCCCGGCCCCGGCCGGAAGCCCGGTGTAGTTCGGTGCGCACATTCAGCAGCGCCAGGTGGGCATCGCCCAGGGTCCTGGTCGGAGAGGCCAGCGCCCGACTCGGATACACGTCGGCCAGTTGTGCGATCGCGAGCGCGTTGAGCAGTTGAACGTCCCGCAGACCGCCCCGGCCGGACTTCAGATCCGGCTCGGCGCGGTGCGCGATCTGGCCGCTGCGCTCCCACCGCGACTGTGCGTGCTCGACGAGTTCGTCGAACCGCGAGGCGATTCCGATCCGCCACTGTCGGCGCGCCCCGCCGACCAGCAACGCCGACAGGTCGGCGTCACCGGCGATGTGGCGTGCGTCCAGCATGGCCAGGCCCACCGAGATGTCCTCACCGGCCACATTGAGCGCCTCGGGCACCGTACGCACGCTGTGGTCGATTCGAATATTGGCGTCCCACAAGGGGTACCAAAGCTTCTCAGCGACCTCGGAGACGAGTTCGACGGGCATGTTGTCATGCAACAACGTCAAGTCGAGGTCGGAGTACGGCAACATCTCGCCGCGCCCCAGACCACCGGTGGCCACGATGGAGAATCCACTGGTGGCGGTGATCCCGATCTCGGCAGCCTTTGTGGCGAGCCAGAATTCATGGAGATCGAGCAAGGCGTGCCGCAGGGCAGCCGCATCCAGTTGACGCGATCCGCCGGAGAGCAACTGTTGGACCGCCGCGGCCAGGTCATTGGCGGGCCGGGACGGCGCCGGGGCCTCCCGAGGAGAGGCCCCGACTTCTGGTCTGTTCTCTGTCATCTCGACTCCTCCCCGGCCGATCACCGGATAATGCTCACGCGAGTGCTGGCCGGGGAGAAGACGTCTCACAGACGCCCCGGCTACAGCGCGTCAGCTCCCCGTTCACCGGTACGCACCCGAACCACGGTGTCGACCGGGCTGACCCATACCTTCCCGTCGCCGATCTTGCCGGTGCGTGCGGCCTGCACGATGACATCCACAACCTTGTCGACCGCGGAATCGTCGACCACGACCTCCACCCGAACCTTCGGTACGAAATCGACCGAGTACTCGGCACCGCGGTAGACCTCGGTATGGCCCTTCTGACGGCCGTAGCCCTGTACCTCGCTGACCGTCATTCCCAGAATGCCCGTCTGCTCGAGCCCGGTCTTGACATCCTCGAGCGTGAACGGCTTGACGATCGCAGTGATCAGCTTCATAAATTCCATCCCTTCCAGGGCAATTGTTCCCGATCAGGCGAGCTCGTAAGCCGTTTCCGCATGCTCGGTCTCATCGATACCGGTCGCCTCATCTTCCTCTGCGACACGCCAGCCCAGCGGTTTGAGGGCCAAAGCAATGATGGCAGTCATCACCGCGGTGAATAGAGTTGCCGCGGCCGCGATCACGATCTGGACGACCAACTGCTTGACGCCGCCGCCGTAGAACAGGCCGGATTCGGTGGCGAAGAAGCCGATTCCGATCGTGCCCCACAAACCGGCAACGAGGTGCACACCGACCACATCGAGCGAATCGTCGTAACCGAACTTGTATTTCAGACCGATGGCCAGAGCAGACAGCGCACCGGCGATCGCTCCCAGGAACAGCGATCCGATCGGGCTGAGCGCGCCGCAGGCCGGGGTGATGGCCACCAGACCGGCCACGATTCCGGAAGCGGCACCGACGCTGGTCGGATGACCGTCGCGAAGGCGCTCGACCAGTAGCCAACCCAGCATCGCGGCGGCGGTGGCGGCAGTGGTGTTGATCCAGACCAGGCCGGCGGTGGCATCGGCAGCGCCTTCCGAACCGACGTTGAATCCGAACCAGCCGAACCACAGCAGTGCGGCACCGAGCATGACCCACGGAATGTTGTGCGGCCGGAAGGCCATCTTGCCGAATCCGCGGCGCCGGCCGACCAGGATCGCCAGCACCAGCGCGGCCATACCTGCGTTGATGTGCACCACCGTGCCACCGGCGAAGTCGATGGGAGCCACCGTGGCCGCCGCCGTGCCGTCATCACCGACTGTGGTTCCGAACAACCAAGAGGCGAAGCCGCGCTCGTTGCCCGACAACAGGCCGCCGCCCCAAACCATGTGGGCCAGAGGGAAGTACACCACGGTGACCCAGATCCCGGTGAACAGCAGCCAAGTGCCGAACTTGACGCGTTCGGCCAGGGCGCCGCTGATCAGCGCGACGGTGATGACCGCGAAGGTGAGCTGGAAAGCCACCCACACGATCGCCGGGACAGACCCGAACCCACCGATGACATGCAGCTCCTGGCCGCCGATCTCCCGGGTCTCCAGTAACTGGGTCAGACCGAACAGCGAGAAGGGGTTGTCGAAGATCCCAGCGATGTCGGATCCGCCGGTGTGCGCCGAGGCGAAGGACATCGAGTAGCCCCACAGCACGTAGATGACGCTGACCACGCCAATAGCTCCGAAGGACATCATCATCATGTTGAGCACGGACTTCTGCCGGGAGAGGCCGCCGTAGAAGAACGCCAGCGCCGGCGTCATCAGCAACACCAATGCGGCGCTGACGAGCACCCACGCCGTGTCGCCGCTGTCGAATGCGGCGAACGATTCGTCAGGTAGGGCTAAGACCACTTTGTGTGAACCTCCTTGGGAAGTGCGCCGAAAGATCGGCCTCCCGATGAGGTTCGTTCGCAGGCGTTTCATCGGTGATGCGCTCACGTTTCGTCAACGTGAACGCAACCCGGATCGCCGTTACACTCATGTTGCGCCAGTCTCACCGCCCCGGGGGACGGCGTCAGCCCAGCAGAGCGTCGACGAACGCTGCCGGCTCGAACGGGGCGAGGTCGTCGGGACCTTCGCCGAGTCCGACGAGCTTGACCGGGACTCCGAGTTCCTGCTGGACCCGGAACACGATCCCGCCCTTGGCGGTGCCGTCGAGCTTGGTCAGCGCCACCCCCGTGATGTCGACGACCTCGGCGAACACCTTGGCCTGCGGCAGGCTGTTCTGGCCGATGGTGGCATCGAGCACCAGCAGCACCTCGTCGACGGCGGCACGCTTCTCGACCACGCGCTTGACCTTGCCGAGTTCGTCCATCAGGCCGGTTTTCGTGTGCAGGCGGCCGGCGGTGTCGATCACGACGACATCGGCCCCGGTCTTGATCCCGTCATCGACGGCATCGAAGGCCACCGACGCCGGATCGGCCCCCTCGGGCCCACGCACCACGTCAGCCCCCACCCGCGAACCCCAGGTCTGCAACTGGTCGGCAGCCGCGGCACGGAACGTGTCGGCGGCACCGAGGACCACGCGGCGGCCATCGGCCACCAGCACCCGCGCCAGCTTGCCCACCGTGGTGGTCTTGCCGGTGCCGTTGACACCCACCACCAACAACACGGACGGCTTGTCCGCATGAGGCAGAGCCTTGATGGAACGGTCCAGATCGGGCCGAAGCTCCGACATCAGCACCTCGCGCAGTACCGCGCGGGCGTCAGCTTCACTGCGCACGTTCTTTGCGGCCATCTTCTCGCGCAGGGCCCCGACGACGGAGGCGGTGACGACCGGGCCGAGGTCGGCGATCAACAGGGTGTCCTCGACGGCCTCCCATGAGTCCTCGTCGAGATCGCCGCCGCCCAGTAATCCGAGCATGCTGCGGCCCAACGCGTTCTGCGACTTGGCCAGCCGGCCGCGCAGCCGGTCCATTCGCCCTTCCGGCGGGGCGATTTCCTCGACCGCGGCGGCGACCGGATCTTGCACCTCAGCCGGTGCCGGTTCGGCCGGTTCGGGTTCGGCCGGTTCCGGTTCGGCCGGTTCGGCCACCACTTCCGGTTCGGCCGGCGGCTGCGGCGTTTGCGGCTCAACCGGCGGTTCGGGCAGCTGAACATCGGAGATGGTGCGTTTGGGCGCATCCCGAGGAATGGTTGCGTCATCGCCGACCGCGGGCATTCCGGTGGTGTCGAGACGTTCGACCGTCGGCGTGCCCGACTGGCTGAACGTGATACCCGAAGAAGCCGTGTAACCGCCCGAGCGGTCGATCGGCTTGGTGCCGTCACCCCCCGACAGGCTGATCCGCCGCCGCCGGTAGCGGACCAGCCCCACGACGAGCGCCACGACGACCAGAACGGCTACGACCGCGATGGCGATCCACAGACCCAACAACGCACCTTCTGTCACGTCCGCCATTGTCTCAGGGCGCTGACGTGGGCACGACCGGCCCCGCGTACCACCCGGTGCGACCGGCCCGGCACATTCCTGCGTCGGTGGGAAAAATCGGTATTCCGCACGGCACAAAATGACGGTACACTCACGTACCACAGCGGCATTTCCTCGCCTCCACACACGAGCTCAAACGTTGTCTCGCCAGCCGTAGATTTCCTCTACGGCTTAGCTGTGTGGCCCGCCATTTTATATTTCTTCGATCTTGAGCTGCATAATTCATTTTTTATGCGACTTTTTTCAATTCGCTGACACGCACCGTAAACGTGGTCCACGATCCAAAGCGGGTCGGGAATGGCTTCAGCATCCGGTGGGCACGTGGTCTTTCCCTTGGGATTTCTCGCGAAAAAAGGGAGGGGCAAAGATGCACATTCGCGCGCTTCGGGGGCTGGCACTGACGCTGGTCGCCGTGTCCGGGACGGTCGGGCTGGTGCTGACGGCCAGCATGACCACGCTCGTACAACTGGCGGCAACGGCACTGATCATGGGTGGCACCGGGATGAAAGCGCTGGGAGATCCGCACCAATGGGGCGCCGGCACCTACGTGGACCAGGTGAACAGCACCTATCTGTCCGACTGGCATCTCGGAGACGACGACCTTGACTGGGTGCAGACACCGGAGCACTTCTGGCCGGCCACCGGCCTGACCGATGTCAGCTTCGACACCTCGGTGGCTCGTGGCGTGCTCGGCCTGAACAACGCCGTCCTGGCGACCCCCGGTGAGAAGATCGTCGTGGGCTATTCGCAGAGCGCCAACATCGCCACCCGGGAGAAGCGCAACCTGGCCGAACTCCGCGCCCAGGGTGCGGCCGTGCCCTCACCCGACGAACTCTCGTTCGTGTTCGTGGCCAACCCGAATCGGCCCAACGGCGGAATTCTGGCCCGGTTCGAAGGGCTGCACATCCCGATCCTCGGGGTCACCTTCGACGGTGCCACCCCGGACGACGAGTACCAGACGATCGACGTGGCCCGTGAGTACGACTTGATCGCCGACTTCCCCAAGTACCCACTGAATCTGCTGGCCGACCTCAACGCCCTGATGGGCTACTTCTACCTGCATCCGAACTACGGGTCGTCCGTGATCGACCTGGACGATCCGACCACCTACCAGTCCTACACGTCCGGCAACACCACCTATTACCTGGTTCACACCGAGCACCTGCCGCTGCTGCAGCCGTTGCGCACCATCGGAATTCTCGACCCACTGCTCGATCTGGCCGAGCCGACCCTGCGGGTGCTCATCGACCTGGGCTACGACCGCACACCGGAGAACATGGGCGTTCCGACCCGAGCCGGGCTGCTACCTCGCATCGATCTGGACAAACTGGCCTCGGACCTGAGAGCTGCGGCCAAGGAGGGGGTGCGCAACGCGCTCACCGACCTGGGCATCAAAACGGCCGATACCGACACAGAAACCCTTGGCACAGTGGAAAAGCCGGCTCCCGATCGGCTCGCGCCCGACGCTGCGGCAGCAAAGCAGCGCAGCGACATCGCCGGGCCGCAGGCCGGAGTCGGCACACCGGATGCCGAGGTGAAAACCACGCCGGGCGACAAGGCCGAATCCGAGTTCGAGGCGCCGCGGCGTCAGGACAAGCAACAGCCGACATCGAAGGCCGAGCATGTCCGGTCATTGCGACGGCCGCTGATCTCCAAGAAGCCGTCCGCTGGTGCAACCCACGCACAGGCGGATGCGCCCCAAGATCCACCTCGTCGGGCCCGCGCACACCATCGCTTCGATGACGGCAAGTCAGCCCACCCGAAAACCGGAACCAGGGGCACGAAAGACAGCGATACGCAAGGCAAGTCGCGCCGGCAGCACCGTTCGGGACATTCCGACGCGGCATAGGGCCCGCGCCGAGCGACCGATCGGCGCGGCAACCGAGTCAGCTCGGGTTGGCTGCCAGTTCCTGTCCCCGCATGCGCTGCGAGATCACGGTGGTGATGCCGTCGCCGCGCATCGTCACACCGTAGAGCGCGTCGGCCACCTCCATCGTGGGCTTCTGGTGGGTGATCACGATCAGCTGGGACTTCTCCCGCAGCTGCTCGAAAAGGCTGATCAGGCGGCGCAGGTTGACATCGTCGAGGGCAGCCTCGACCTCGTCCATCACGTAGAACGGAGAGGGCCGGGCCCGGAAGATCGCCACCAGCATCGCCACCGCGGTCAGCGACTTCTCACCACCGGACAGCAGCGACAGTCGTTTGATCTTCTTGCCCGGCGGTCTGGCCTCCACCTCGATGCCGGTGGTCAGCATGTCGGCCGGGTTGGTCAGCAGCAGCCGACCCTCTCCGCCGGGGAACAGCGTGGCGAACACCTGCTCGAATTCGCGCTCCACGTCGACGTAGGCCTCGGTGAACACCTGCAGGATGCGCGTGTCGACATCAGCGATGACGTCGAGAAGATCGGTGCGCGCGGCCTTGACGTCTTCCAGCTGGGTCGACAAGAAGTTGTAGCGCTCTTCCAACGCCGCAAACTCTTCCAGTGCAAGCGGATTGACCCGGCCGAGCTCGGAGAGCTCACGCTCGGCTTTCTTGGCCCGGCGCTCCTGCATCGGCCGGTCGAACGGCATCGGGGCGGGCGCCATTACCTGTTCGCCGCGCTCGCGCGCCTGCTCGTACTCCGCCATCTCCAGCTCGCTGGGCGGCAACGCGACCTGCGGGCCGTACTCGGCAATCAGGTCGGCGGCGGGCATACCAAACTGTTCGAGCACCTGGGCTTCGAGCTGTTCGATACGAAGTGCCGCTTGCGCTTTGGCCATCTCGTCGCGGTGCAGGGAGTCGGTGAGCGCGGTGATCCGCGCGTTGAGTTCGTTGACCGTGTCGCGCACCTGCGACAGCGCGGTGGCGCGCATCTGACGCTCGGTGGCCAACTCGTCGCGCATCCGTGAAGCCACCGACACCACGGCGCTCAAGCGCTGGGCCACCACGCGGCCGGACTCCGACACTGCCGCCGCCACCCGCGCGGCGTGTTCGCGCGCTTCCCGGGCACGTTGCGCGCGCACTCGGGCCTCGCGCTCGGCAGCAGCCGCCCGGCGCAGCGAATCAGCGCGTCCGCGAACCGCGTTCGCGCGCTCCTCGGCGGTACGCACCGCCAGCCGGGCCTCCACCTCGACCGAGCGCGCCGCCTCAGCAGCGGCTACCGTGGTCTGCCGGTCCACCGGCTCGGCCTCGAAGGTCGGCAGCTGCTCGGCGTTGTGCAACCGCGACTCCAGCTCGGCGAGTTCCTCCACCGTCTTGCCGCGTGCGGCCTCGAGCTCGTCACGTTGACGAACCAGCCGCTGATATTCGTCATCGGCCCCACGGGCATCCTGTCCCAAGCGGCCCAGCTGCTCATAGATCGCCGAAATCGCGGCATCGGATTCGTTGAGCGCGGCCATCGCCTCTTCGGCCGATTCCTGCCGGGCCGCTTGCTCGGCGAGCGCCCCCGACAGTGCAGCGGCGAGCTCGCCGGTCTGCCGGTCGGCGATCTCCAGTTCCGCTCGGGCCTTGTCGATCTCAGCGCTGATCTCGAGTGTGGACGGCTTGCGGTCGGAGCCGCCGCTGATCCACCCGGCGCCGACCAGGTCACCATCCGCGGTCACCGCACGCAGGTCCGGCCGGCCCGATACCAGCCGCACTCCGGTGGCCAGGTCGCTCACCACCGCCACCCCGGCGAGCATCGCGGTGATCGCCGGGCGCAGCCGGTCCGGAACGCTGACCACGTCGTTGGCCCAGATCGCCCCGTCGGGCAACACCCCTGACGGTGCCGAGCCGTTGCCGCTCCAGTCCCCCAGCAGCAGCGCCGCCCGGCCGCCGTCGGACTCTTTGAGCGCAGCCACGGCAGCCGCGGCCACCCCGAAATCCTCGGCCGCCAATGCGTCGGCAGCGGCACCCAAAACCGTCGCCACCGCCACCTCATGCCCCGGCTGTACCTTCAGGTACTCGCCGATGGTGCCGAAAAGGCCTGTGCCACTGTGGTTTTTCTGCAACCAGGCGGCCCCGTCACGCCGGTCCAGGCTGACCGAGAGAGCCTCGATACGGGCCCGCAGCGAAGCCACCTGCCGTTCGGCGGCCCGCTCGGCGGCCTGCAGCTCGGCAACCCGCTCGTCGGCGAGCCGCAGCGCTGCCACCGAGCGGTCGTGCTGGTCATCCAGGCCCACTTCCCCGGCGTCGAGCTCGCCGACGCGGTTCTGCACGGTTTCGAATTCGGCCTGCGTCTGTTGGGCTTTGGCGGCGGCTTCCTCGATGTTCACCGACAGGCGCATGACCCCGTCGTCGATCGACTCGACCCGAGTGCGCATCGTGTCGACCTGACCGGCCAACCGGGCCAGCCCTTCACGCCGGTCAGCCTCGGCCCGAGCGGCCGCCAGATGCGCCCGCTCGGCCTCGGCGGCGATTTGCTCACGCTCGGCCAGCTCGGCGCGGGCGGTCTCCAACACGATGCGCGACTCCTCGAGCTCGCCGAGCAGCTCCATTTCGAGCTCGGCAACCTCGTCGGCCTCGGCTTCGAGCGCCTCGGGATCCTGTCCGGTGGACACCTCGGTCTCGGCCTCGAACAACTGGGCCCGATCGGTCGCGATACGCACGGTCGCGCTCAACCGTTCGGCCAGGGCCGAGGCTCGGAACCAGGTCTGCTGGGCCGCTTCGGCGCGGCGGGTCAGTTCAGCGACGGCGGCCTCGTGCGCCTGCAGTTCGACGGTCGATGCCTCCAGCCGGACGGTCGCCTCATCGTGCTCGCGGCGCAGCGTGGTCTCGGCCTGGTTGGTGTTGTGGAACTCAACCTGCCGCCGCACCAAATCGTCGGCGGCCAGGCGCAGCCGGGCATCACGCAGATCGGCCTGGATCGTCGCCGCGCGCCGGGCCATCTCGGCCTGACGGCCCAGCGGCTTGAGCTGACGGCGCAGCTCGGTGGTCAGGTCGGTCAGGCGGGCAAGGTTCGCCGCCATCGAGTCGAGCTTGCGCACCGCCTTTTCCTTGCGCTTGCGGTGCTTGAGCACCCCGGCGGCCTCCTCGATGAAGGCGCGGCGATCTTCGGGACGCGACTCCAGGATCTCCGAGAGCTTGCCCTGGCCGACGATGACGTGCATCTCGCGGCCGATGCCGGAGTCGCTGAGCAGCTCCTGAACATCCATCAACCGGCAGCTGCTGCCGTTGATCTCGTATTCGCCTGCGCCGTCACGGAACACGCGGCGGGTGATCGACACCTCGGAATACTCGATCGGCAGCGCGTTGTCGGAGTTGTCGATGGTCAGCGTCACCTCGGCGCGGCCCAGCGGCGCCCGCGAGGACGTGCCGGCGAAGATGACGTCCTCCATCTTGCCGCCGCGCAGGGTCTTGGCACCCTGCTCGCCCATCACCCAGGTCAGTGCGTCGACCACGTTCGACTTGCCCGACCCGTTCGGGCCGACGACGCAGGTGATGCCGGGTTCGAAACGCAGAGTCGTCGGCGAAGCGAAGGACTTGAAGCCCTTCAGCGTCAGACTCTTGAGGTGCACGGCGATTTACCCTACCGCCGAGTCGGCTACCGTTCGCGAAACCCCGCCATCGGGGCGTCGGCATCCGCCCAATCTGCGACGACGTGATCCACCGACCCCGGCGTCTGCCCGCTCTGCAGCAGCTCAAGCAATCGCTGACATTTCTCGCGCGGCCCCTGGGCCACCACGTGCACCCGGCCGTCGGGGCGATTCGAAGCAAACCCGGTCAGGCCGAGCTCCAGCGCCCGTGACCGGGTCCACCACCGGAACCCCACGCCTTGCACATGACCGTGCACCCAGGCACTCAGGCGCACCTCGGCGCCGGGCCCATCCGCGGGGAGTTCCGGCCCGGTCATCGACTGGCGACCTCGAACTTCACCTCTGTGCCCGATTTGAGGGTCCGGCCGACTGTGCACACCTGGTCGATCGCGCGTTCGACCACCGTCAGCAGCCGGGCCACCTCGGCTTCTGAGAGGTTCGACACGTCGATCTCGAGTTTCTCCTCAAGCAGCGGGTAACGCTCCTGCTCTCGGTCCGCCGGGCCCGAGACCCGGATCGTCGCCGGATAGTCGTCGCCCAAGCGGCGGCGCAGTGGCTGGTCACTGGACATGCCGCTGCACGCCGCCAGCGCGATTTTCATCAACTCGCCCGGGGTGAACACGCCCTCGACGTCCTCGCTGCCGACCAGTACCTCTGCACCGCGCGAACTGCGCCCGACATACCTGCGCACACCGGTGCGGTCAACCCAAAGTTCGGTCATGCGGTATTTCTACACGTCGCGACACGCGGGTATTCCGGCGGTGACGGCTGCCGATTCACCCCGACGCTCATGATTCGGGGCGCCGGCGAACGAGACAGCGACGATAGACTCGACTGACCGACTTTCGCCGAGGAGCACTGTGACCTATCCGCCGAGTAATCCGCCCACTCCGCCACCGGGTTCTCCCGAGCCGTGGCAGCAGCCGTACCAGCAGGGCGGGCCTCAGGGATATCCGAACACCGGCGGTAATCCCGAGCAGCCTTTCGGCTCGCCCTACGGGGCACCTCAGCAGCCGCAGCAGCCCTACGGATCCCCTTACGGTCCACCACAGCAGCCGCAGCAGCCCTACGGATCCCCCTACGGGGCACCGCAGCAGCCGCAACAACCTCAGAACCCCTACGGATCACCGTATGGAGCGCCCCAGCAGCCTTACGGAACGCCTTACGGAGCCCAGCCTTACGGCGCTCCGCAGCAGCCATACGGCTACCCCACTCCGCAACCGCCCAAAGGTGGCAACGGCAAATGGCTCGCGATCGCTGGTGCGGTCCTCGCGGTGGTCGTGGTGGTCGGGGCCGTCCTCATCTTCGGGCTGGGCGGCGATTCGAAGTCCAACGGCCGCATCAGCGCGGGCTCCTCGACCGGCGAGAGTTCGGCCGAGCAGGAGGTCAGAGAATTCCTCGAACAGGTGATGGCCGACAAAGGTGACTTCAAGGACGCCCTGCCCTACTTCTGCCAAGCCGATCAGGACCTTTTCGAGAAGGTAGGCGGTTTGGACGCGATCGACATTCCGCACGACAACACCGGCGCGAACGAGACCGCAGAGATCAGCAAGATCACGGTCACCGGTGACAAGGCCGTGGTGGATCTGTCGACAAGCCGGGGTGCGGCCAAGTTCTACCTGCGCAAGGAGAACGGGTCGTGGAAGATCTGCATGTCCGACTCGCCG
Organism: Mycobacterium sp. DBP42; assembly: GCF_005924235.1. Taxonomy (NCBI): domain Bacteria; kingdom Bacillati; phylum Actinomycetota; class Actinomycetes; order Mycobacteriales; family Mycobacteriaceae; genus Mycobacterium; species Mycobacterium sp. DBP42. The sequence continues at coordinate 37,703 of NZ_VCMY01000006.1, read as the reverse complement.
GAGCTGTCCGGCATCCGATGAGCGCCGCTCACCTCTGCGGCGTCAGCCTCGCGGACCCCTCGGGCGGGGCTGACATCGTGGACAGTAAAACGACGACCGATTCATGAACTTGTCGCGGCGCATCACCGCGCCGCACCGTCGGCACGGTTCCCCTTCGCGGCCGTAGGCGTCCAACGACCGTTCGAAGTACCCGGATTCGCCGTTGACATTGACATACAGCGAATCGAATGACGTCCCGCCCTGACTCAGCGCGTCGGTCATCACCTCCGCCGCGGCGTCGAGCACTTCTGCCAGTCGGCGACGCGGCAGCAGTGCTGCGGTTCTGGCGCCGTTGACCTTGGTCCGCCACAGTGCCTCGTCGGCGTAGATGTTGCCGATACCGGACACCACGGTCTGATCGAGCAGCTGACGTTTGATCTCAGAGTGCTTGCGCCGCAGCACGGTAACCACATGGTCGCGGTCGAAGAGCGGGTCGAGCGGATCACGGGCGACGTGCGCCACCGGTTGCGGCACCGCGGTGCCGTCGACCGTCACCAACTCGGCCAGCTGCCAGCCGCCGAACGTACGTTGGTCGACGAAGCTCAAGGCGGTGCCGTCGTCGAGCATCGCGGCGATCCGCAGATGCCGATCGTCACGGATCGGCCCCAGCAGCATCTGGCCGCTCATCCCGAGGTGCACCACCAAGGCGCCGGTCTCCTCGCCGTCGTCGGCCCCCAGGGTCAGCCACAGATACTTGCCGCGGCGACCGGTCCCGGTGATGCGGGCACCGAGTAGCCGGGCGGTCAGGTCAGCGGGGCCGGCCTCATGACGGCGTATGGCGCGCGGATGATGCACCCGCACCGCCGAAATCGATTTGCCCGCAACATGTTCCTGTAACCCGCGGCGGACTACCTCTACCTCGGGTAGCTCGGGCATCGATGCTCACGCATTGTCGAGTGCATTCCAGGCTGCGGCGGCCGCCTTGAGTTCAGCCTCTTTCTTGTTGCGACCGACGCCCCTGCCGTACTCGACATCGGCCACCACCACGACCGCCGAGAACTCCTTGTCGTGATCGGGCCCGGTTGAGGTCACCACATAGCTGGGAGCCCCGAGGCCGCGGGAGGCGGTCAGCTCCTGCAAGCTGCTCTTCCAATCCAGTCCGGCGCCCAGCGTCGGCGCCGTATCGAGCAGCTCACCGAACAACCGCAGGATCACCTCACGCGAAGTCCTCAGACCGTGTTGCAAGTAGATTGCGCCGAGCAGGGATTCGACCCCATCGGCGAGGATGCTGGACTTGTCGGCACCACCGGAGTTCTCCTCGCCCTTGCCCAGAAACAGGTGAGTGCCGAGGCCGCCGTCGGTCAGCCCGCGGCCCACATCGGCCAGCGCCTGGGTGTTGACGATGCTGGCGCGAAGCTTCGCCAGATCCCCCTCCGAGCGCTCGGGGTGGCGGTGATAGAGCTCCTCGGTGATCGTCAATCCGAGCACCGCGTCGCCGAGGAACTCCAGCCGCTCGTTGGTCGGCAGGCCACCGTTCTCGTAGGAATAGCTGCGATGGGTCAACGCGATGGTGAGTAGTTCGGCCGGGAGGTCGACGCCGAGTGCCTCCAGCAAATCCGCGTGCGGGTCGGTCACTCGTCGCCCCTGGGCCGTTCTTCGTCGGGCAACATCGCGGCCAGCTTGGCCCAGCGAGGGTCGATCTTGTCGTGGTGATGTCCCGGCTCGGCGCTGGCCAGCGCGACACCGCAATCGGGGCACAGGCCCGGACAATCCGGACGACACAGCGGGGAGAACGGCAATGCCAATCCGACGGCGTCGATGATCGGCTGTTCCAGATCGACCGTGTCGGCCTGCCCGGAGCCGCCCACCCGACCGAGCTCGTCAGCCTCGGTCGTCTCGTCAGTGGTGCTGTCGGGGTAGGCGTACAGCTCGGTCAGGTCGATCTCGACATCGCCGGTCAGCTCTTGCAGGCAACGCGCGCACTCGCCGACGGTGGGGGCCGAGACGGTTCCGCTGACCAGCACACCCTCCGAAACCGACTGAAGCTGCAGATCGAGCTGCAGCGGCGCGCCCTTCTCGATGGCGACCAGCTCGGCGCCGATCCGCACCGGGCTGGGCACCGTTTCCTGGTGAGCCAAGAACGAACCCGGTCGCCGACCCAGGCGGGAAACATCGATCACCAAGGGCGATCGGGGGTTACTGCGCTTATCGGGCCCCTCCCGACCGGCCGATCTCGCGTGCGTCGCCATGCTTCCGATCCTACGGCGGCGGCAGAGCGCGCCACGACGCAGTAGCGCGCCGACACCGCCCGCCGTCAGCGGGTGGCGTAATCGTGTGTACCCGCGGTCGTGCGCAGCTGGTGACGTCCGCGGCCAACGGAGCGCAACGTGCCGTTGAGGAACTCCTCGAACTCCGCCAGTTTGCTGTCGACGTAGATGTCGCACTCCCCGCGCAACCGGTCGGCTTCGGCGTGCGCCGCGTCGATGAGGCGGGTGGCCTCAGCGGTCGCCGTCGCGACGATCTCGGTCTGCGACACGAGGCGCTGCTGCTCCTTGATGCCCTCCTGGACAGCCTTCTCGTAGGACAGGTTGCCGTTCTCGATCAGGCGGTCGGCTTCGGCCTTCGCCCGGCCCGTGCTGGCGTCGTACTCGCGCTTCGCCACCGCCGCCTGCCGCGCCGCCTCTTCGCGGGCCTCACCGACCATGCGCTCACTGTGCTGGCGCGCCTCGGCGACCATCCGATCGGCCTGGGCCTTGGCATCGGCCAAAAGCCGGTCGGCCTCACTCCTGGCGTGGTTGAGCATGCCGTCGGCGTCCGCGTTGGACTTGGACATCACCGACTCGCAGTGTTCCTTGGCCTCGCGCAGCAGCGAGTCACGTGCATCGAGGACGTCCTGCGCGTCGTCGAGCTCGCCCGGGATGGCGTCCTTGATGTCATCGATCAACTCGAGGACGTCCCCGCGCGGGACCACGCAGCCGGCGGTCATCGGCACGCCGCGCGCTTCTTCGACGATCGCGCCGAGCTCGTCGAGCGCTTCAAAAACTCGGTACACGGCAAAACCCTCCAGGTCGTCGTTGTTAGTGACTAGTGTGCCTGGTGTTACGCCTGTGACTGGGGAGCACAAACGGTGTGTCGCCCCGGCCGTCGCCGGCTGTGAGCGGCGTCATCCCGCCATCGGCCGGTCGTCCGGGCAAATTCACCGCAGCGCGGCGCCGATCAGATCGCGTGCCCGATCGAGTATCGAGGCGAACGGTCCGACCGCGAAATTCAGCGCAGCCGATTCCACGCCGGGGTGCGGGCGGGTGGGCGCGATCGCCTCGGCGGCCTGAACGGCCTTGACCATCCGTTCGAGATCGTCGGCGTCGAGCTTGCGATGTAGCTTGTCGAACTCTTCGTGTTCTTCGTGCTCGGCGTGGTCGATCACGGCGTCGCGGAACTTGGCAACGAACGTATCGGGCACGGCGAAAACCTCCGCGAATCGGGTTTCAGGTCGGGGCGCATGGGCTGAGCGCCACCCAGAACGCAGATACCCCCCGCCGCCGCGAGCTAACCCCCGAGCTTCTCCCGCAACCGGCGGTTGACCGGCTCGGGAAGCAGCGCAGACACGTCACCGCCCAGGGAGGCAACCTCCTTGGCCAACGACGACGACACGAACGAATACTGCGGCGTGGTCGCGACGAAGAACGTGTCGACACCGGCCACGTGCTTGTTCATCTGCGCCATCTGCAGCTCGTACTCGAAGTCGGTGCCGGTGCGCAGGCCCTTGACGATCGCGGTCAGCCCACGGGCCTTGACGAAGTCGACCACCAGGCCCTGCCCCGACTCGACCCTCAGATTCGGCAGGTGCGCCGTCGACTCGGCGATCATCGCCATACGCTCGTCGAGATCGAACATGCCCTTCTTGTTGGGATTCACCAGAACCGCGACCACGACTTCGTCGAACTGCGCAGCCGCGCGCTCGAAGATGTCCACATGGCCAAGGGTCACCGGATCGAAGGAACCGGGGCATACCGCGCCACTCATGGGTGACGACGCTACAGGCCGCCGAATCAGCCGCTCCGCTAGCCCACATCGGCGAGCTCGACGCGGGTGTCGCCGTAGCGCCGCGTGCTCAGCTCATCCCAGCCCGTCGGCCAACTCGCCGGCCGGCTCGATGCGCGTCGCTCGACCAGCACGAGGGTGCCCGCGGCCACCCATCCGGTACCGGCCAACGCCGCGAGCATCGCATCGACTGCGGCGTCATCCAGGTCATACGGCGGGTCGGCGAACACCAGATCCACCGGCCGCGTCGCACCGCCGGCCAATACCGTGTCGACACTGCCCCGGCGTACCGTGGCGTGGCGGACGCCGAGAGCGGCGATGTTCTCGGCGATGACCGTAGCCGCCCGCGCATCCGACTCGACAAAAGTGGCCGACGTTGCGCCCCGCGAAAGCGCTTCCAGGCCAAGCGCTCCCGAACCTGCGTACAGATCCAGCACAGCCAATCCGGCGAAGTCCAGCCGCGCCGTCAACGCATTGAACACGGCCTCCCTGACCCGATCGGAAGTAGGTCGGGTACCGCTGCGCGGCACCGCAATCCGACGGCCCCCGTACGCGCCGGCGATGATGCGGGTCAGATTGATCCCCCGGTCGCTTCGCTCCTGCCCGCCGAACCGACCACCACCAGGAGGTCACCGCCTTCGACCTGGGCCGTGGCAGCCACCGCGACGCGTTCGACAGTGCCGGCCCTGGGCGCGGTGATCGCGGCTTCCATCTTCATCGCCTCGATGGTGGCAATGGTCGCGCCGGCCTCCACCGTGTCACCGGCGGCGACGCCGACGGTGACCACACCGGCGAACGGGGCCGCGACATGATCCGGGTTGTTGCGGTCGGCCTTCTCGGCGGCCGGGACCTCGCTGGCGATGCTGCGGTCGCGCACGGTGATCGGACGAAGTTGCCCGTTGAGGATGCACATCACCGTGCGCATACCGCGTTCATCGGCATCCGAGATCGCTTCCAGACCGATCAGCAGCTGCACACCGCGCTCAAGCTCGACCCGATGCTCGTCGCCGTAACGCAGACCGTAGAAGAACTGGTTGGCGCTCAGGCCAGAGGTGTCCCCGTACTCCTCGCGGTGCGCCTCGAACTCCTTGGTCGGCCCCGGGAACAACAACCGGTTCAACGCCGCCTGACGCTTGGGACCGGGCGCAGCCAACAACGCTTCGTCCTCGACCGAGAGTTCCTGGATCGGCCTGGCCGGACCCCGCCCTTCGAGAGCCTTGGTCCGCAACGGCTCCGGCCATCCGCCCGGTGGGTCACCGAGTTCGCCACGCAGGAAACCGATCACGCTGTCGGGGATGTCGTAGCGGGCCGGGTCGGCGGCAAACTCCTGCGCGCTCACACCGGCGCCCAGCAGCGCCAGTGCCAGATCCCCGACCACCTTGCTCGACGGCGTCACCTTCACCAACCGACCCAACATCCGGTCGGCCGCAGCGTAATTGGCCTCGATGTCCTCGAACCGGTCCCCGAACCCCAGCGCGATGGCCTGCTGGCGCAGATTGCTCAACTGCCCACCGGGGATCTCGTGGGTGTAGACCCGTCCCGTCGGAGAAGGAAGGCCGGACTCGAACGGCGCGTACACCTTTCGCAGCGCCTCCCAGTACGGCTCCAGATCGCACACCGCGCCCAGCGACAACCCGGTGTCGTACTCGGTATGGGCGGCCGCGGCCACGATCGAGGACAACGCCGGCTGACTGGTAGTGCCGGCCAGCGGCGCCGCCGCACCGTCGACCGCAGACGCACCGGCCTGCCAGGCCGCCAGATACGTGGCCAACTGCCCACCCGGGGTGTCATGGGTATGCACGTGTACCGGCAGATCGAAGCGAGACCGCAACGCGCTCACCAACAGATGTGCCGACTGCGGGCGCAACAACCCGGCCATGTCCTTGATCGCGAGCACATGCGCGCCCGCGTCGACGATCTGCTCGGCCAACTTGAGGTAGTAGTCCAGCGTGTACAGATTCTCCGCCGGGTCCGACAGGTCTCCGGTGTAGGACATCGCGACTTCGGCGATCGCCGTGCCGGTTTCGCGCACCGCGTCGATCGCCGGACGCATGGATTCGACATTGTTCAGCGCGTCGAAGATCCGGAAGATGTCAATGCCGGTGGCCGCTGCTTCTTCCACGAACGCCTGGGTCACCAGTTCCGGATAGGGCGTGTAGCCCACCGTGTTGCGGCCCCGCAACAGCATCTGCAGACAGATGTTGGGTATGGCCTCACGCAGCGCAGCCAGGCGCTCCCACGGGTCTTCCTTCAAGAACCGAAGCGCCACATCGTAAGTCGCCCCACCCCAGCATTCGATGGACAGCAACTGCGGCATCATCCGCGACACATACGGTGCCACCTTCAGCAGCCCGGTGGACCGCAGCCGCGTGGCCAGCAGTGACTGATGGGCATCGCGGAACGTCGTATCGGTAACGCCGACCGCCTTGGAATCACGCATCCAACGCGCGAACCCTTCGGGCCCCAACTCGACCAGGCGCTGCTTGGAGCCCGCCGCAGGCACCGTCGACAGGTCCAGCGCAGGCAGCTTGTCCTGCGGGTACACCCCCGTCGGCCGCTCGCCGTTGGGCTTGTTCACCGTGACATCAGCCAGGTAGTTCAAGATCTTGGTGCCGCGGTCGGCCGGGGTGTGCGCGGTCAGCAACTGCGGGCGATCGTCGATGAACGAAGTGGTGATCCGTCCGGCACGGAAATCCGGATCGTCGATCACCGCCTGCAAAAACGGGATGTTCGTCGAAACCCCGCGAATCCGGAACTCGGCCAGCGCCCGCCGGGCACGCGAGACCGCGGTGGAGAAGTCCCGCCCGCGGCAGGTCAGCTTGACCAGCATCGAATCGAAATGCGCCGAGATCTCGGCACCCAGGTTCGAGCCACCGTCCAAGCGGATACCCGCACCGCCGGGCGACCGGTAGGCGGTAATCCGCCCGGTATCCGGCCGGAACCCGTTGGCCGGATCCTCGGTCGTGATCCGACACTGCATCGCGGCCCCGCGGATCACCAACGAGTCCTGGCTCAAGCCCAGATCGGCCAGGCTCTCCCCGGCCGCGATGCGCAACTGCGAGCCCACCAGGTCCACGTCGGTGATCTCCTCGGTCACCGTGTGCTCCACCTGGATACGTGGATTGCACTCGATGAACACGTGATGGCCGCGCTCGTCGAGCAGGAACTCGATGGTGCCCGCGCAGCTGTAGCCGATCTGTCGGGCCAGAGCCACCGCATCCGCGCAAATCTGTTCGCGCAAACCAGGATCCAGATTCGGTGCCGGCGCCAGCTCGATCACCTTCTGATGCCGCCGCTGCACGCTGCAATCCCGCTCGAACAGGTGCATCACGTTGCCCTGCGTATCGGCGAGGATCTGCACCTCGATGTGGCGCGGGTTGATGACGGCCTGCTCCAGATACACCGCGGGATCACCGAAGGCCGACTCCGCCTCCCGCGAGGCCGCCTCCACCGCCTCGGGCAGCGCCTCGGGGTCGGTGACGCGGCGCATACCGCGCCCACCACCACCGGACACCGCCTTGACGAACAGCGGGAACGTCATATCCCGTGCCGCGGCGACCAATTCGTCCACCGACGACGACGGCGCCGAAGACGCGAGCACCGGCAGTCCCGCGGCCTTCGCCGCCGCGATCGCCCGTGCCTTGTTGCCGGTCAATTCCAAGACCTGCGCCGAAGGCCCCACAAACGTGATGCCCGCCTCCGCACACGCCGAGGCCAGTTCCGGGTTCTCCGACAAGAACCCGTATCCCGGATAGACCGCATCCGCACCGGAATGCTTGGCCACCCTGATGATCTCTTCCACCGACAGGTATGCCCGTACCGGATGACCGATCTCACCGATCTGATACGACTCATCGGCCTTCAACCGGTGCAGCGAATTGCGATCCTCATACGGATACACCGCCACCGTCGCGATACCCATCTCATAAGCAGCACGGAACGCGCGGATCGCAATCTCGCCACGATTGGCGACTAGCAGTTTGGAAATCACGGGTAGACCTAACCGACAAGTTATTTCGGAAGTGTTACAGCAGCGTTGACCAGTATTCCCAGAAACGCACCAAGATCAACAGCACAAGTGAGGTGAACCAGAATGCCACGAGCGACCAGCGCCACTGATAGACCGCCCGGGCGACCGCATTGGTGTGCAGCGGCCGCAGCGCGATGGAGCTCGTGACCACCAGCAGCGGGATGGTCACCGACCACACCACCATGCAGTACGGGCACAGGGCGCCGATGCGGTAAAGGCTCTGGAAGATCAGCCAGTGCACCAAGACGGCACCGAGCAGGGTTCCGGTGGCAAACCCGGCCCAGTACCAGCGCGGCAGCCGGACACCCGCCACCGCCAGCACGCCGGTGACCAGGGTGAGCGTGAACGCGACCACCCCGATCAGCGAATTCGGGAATCCGAAGACCGATGCTTGCGGGGTGGTCATCACCGACCCGCAGGAGATCACCGGGTTGATGCTGCAGGTCGGGACGTAAGCCGGATCGATCAGCAGCTCGATCTTCTCGACCGTGAGTGCCAGCGCCGCGGCCAGGCCGAGGACACCTGCGATGAGCACCCAGATGGCACTGGCCCTGCCCACCGCTACGCCCCGGGACTCCTCGGTCCCGAGCTCATCGAGCTCAGCGGCAGTGTCAGTCATGGGGCGGCAGGCGCGGGAGCGGGAGCTGCCGGTGCGGCCGGAGCCCCAGGGGCAGGCGCAGCGGGTGCGGCGGGGCCGGGGGCCGGGCCCTTCAGCGCAGGTAGGTCACCGACGACTTCCTTGACCTTCGCGATCAGCGCGTCAGGGGTGCTCGGGTCGTAGTCCTCGCCGTTGAACCGGACGGTCGGGGTCGAGCGGATTCCGGTGGCGGCCGCCATGCCCTGCACCATCTCGACGTACCGGCCCTTGGTGATGCAATCGGGTACCTCACCTGCGGCACCGGCCTGGCGGGCGAGTTCTATGATCCGGGCGTTGTCGGGATAGACCCCACCGCCCTCCTCCGGCTGGATACCGGGCGTGAAGAGAGCGGAATGGAAACGGCGGAATGCTTCGACGGACTCGTCGGCGATGCAGTACGCGGCGCCGCCGGCCCGCGACGAGTAACCGTTGCCGGCCCTGTCCAGGATCGCCACCATGTGGTAGTCGACGGCGACCGCGCCGGTGTCGATGAGCTTGTTGATGGTCGGGCCGAACTGCTGCTCCAGATTGCCGCAGGCCGGGCACAGGAAATCCTCGAAGAGGCTCAGCGTGACCTTGGGCTCGGTGGTGCCCTCCTTGGTGATCACGTTGGGCGCGGCCACGTGCACGGCCCGGGCTTCCCCCGCGGCCGGCCGCTTGTGGCCGGTGGTCACGATGTAGAGCACCAGGCCGACGGCAAACAGCACCACCACGGCTGTCAGTCCGATCTGAACCCACCGGTTGCGCTTGCGGTCAGCCGCCTTGAGGTCGTACTTCGCGGTCTTCTTCGGTTTGGCCACGTCGACCAGCGTACCGGCGCCGACCGGTCAACTTTCGGCGTGGCTGAGATGTGCGCGCAGCGCAGAGATCATCGCGCCCGTGGCGGTGGCGCTGCCGCCACCCAGCGGAAAGAAGTTGGCGAACGCGTGGATCATGGATCGCTCCTCGCGAAGGTCGACCACCACCCCGGCCTCGCGCAGCGCCCTGGCATATCGGTTGCCCTCGTCCCGCAACGGATCGAATCCCGCGGTGACTACCAGTGCCGGAGGCAAGCCGGACAGATCCTCGCTGAGCAGCGGCGAAACCAGCGGATCCTGCGCCGACACCTCAGCGCCGTCGAGGTAATGCCCGGCAAACCAGTCCATGTCGCGCTTACCCAGGAAATAGCCGTCGGCGAACAATGTCTTGGATCGCGTGTCGCTCGACAGGTCGGTGACCGGATAGAGCAGCAGCTGCAATGCGGGCAACGGCAGTTCGGAGTCGCGGGCCTGCTGAGCCACCACGGCTGCCAGGTTGCCCCCGGCACTGTCTCCCCCGACGACGATGCGGGTGGCCCCCAGGCCGGCAGCATGGTCGAGTGCCCATTGGTACGCCGCGTAGGCGTCGTCGACGGCAGCGGGCGCCTTGTGCTCGGGCGCGAGCCGATAGTCGACGGAGATCACCTGGATTCCGCCGTCCCGGCAGATCAGCCGGCACAGACTGTCGTGGGTGTCGAGATCACCGATCACGAAGCCACCGCCGTGGAAGTACAACAGCAGCGCCGGGAGCGCCGGGGACCCGCTGCCGTCGGGGACGTACCGTCGCGCCGACATCGGCCCAGCCGGCCCCGGAATGGAAATATCGGTCACGTCCGCACGGATCCGGGCCTTCATCATGCCCGCCGTCACCGCCAACGCCGCGCGAGAGACGGCGACACCGGATTCCGGGCTGTAATCGGCAACCAATCCGCCGACTCCGGCCGCATGTTGGGCGGCCAGGGTGAACTGCAGCGTCGTGTCCAGGGTGTTGCCGTCGACCGTGACCGAACGCCCACCCAGCAACAGTCTCTTGAGCCGATCCGGGATCCGCGGAATCGCCGCCAAGGTGAACCCGGTCGCCCGTTCCAGCACCACCTGTTTGACCGCATCCCGGCCATGACCGTCACGTCTGCCTCCGACTGGTCCGCCTGGCAGACTTTCAGTCATGGCTGCTCCCTCTGTGAGTCCTCGTGTCACGCTCAACGACGGTAATTCGATACCGCAAGTCGGATTGGGGGTTTGGCAGACCCCCGCCGAAGAAACCGAACGTGCAGTGAGCGCGGCTCTGCAGGCAGGCTATCGGCACATCGACACCGCGGCCGCCTACCGCAACGAGGCCGAGACCGGCCGCGGCCTGGTCGACTCCGGGGTCCCCCGCGACGAAGTGTTCCTGGTGACCAAGCTGTGGAACAGCGACCAGGGATATGAGTCCACGCTGGCTGCGTTCGACGCCAGCCTGGACCGGCTCGGTGTCGACTACCTCGACCTCTATCTGATCCACTGGCCGATGCCGGCCAACAACGCATTTGTCGACACGTTCAAGGCGTTCGCGCACCTGCACGATCAGGGCCGGGTCCGGTCGATCGGAGTGAGCAACTTCGAACCCGAACACCTCGAGGTCCTCATCGACTCGACCGGCATCGTGCCCGCAGTCAATCAGGTCGAATTGCACCCACTGCTACCGCAACAAGAACTTCGTGAGGTGCACGCCAGACTGGGCATCGCCACCGAGGCCTGGAGCCCGCTCGGCCAGGGCTCGCTGCTGACCGATCCGGTGATCACCGGGATCTCCGAACGGCATGGTAAAACCGCCGCACAGGTACTGATTAGGTGGCATATCCATCTGGGTAATATCGTCATCCCCAAGTCGGTAAACCCCGAGCGGATTGTCAGCAATTTCGACGTGTTCGATTTCGATCTGGACGAAACGGACATGGCGGCCATCGCCACGTTGAAGACAGACACCCGCCTGGGTCCCGATCCGCGAACCTTCAACTTCACAGGATAGGTGACATGACCTCCTCGGACGGGGCTGCGATTCCCACCGTCACGCTCAACGACGACCGCACGATCCCCGTGGTCGGCCTCGGCGTCGGCGGCCTCTCGGATTCTGAGGCAGAGCGCGTGGTGTCCGCGGCACTGGAGGCGGGCCACCGGTTGATCGACACGGCAGCTGCCTATGACAACGAAGCCGGCGTCGGGCGCGCCATCGCGGCCTCGGGCATTCCCCGCGAAGACATCTCGGTCACCACCAAACTGGCCATCACCGACCACGGCTTCCAGTCCTCACAAAACGCCGGACGGGCCAGCCTGGAGCGGCTGGGCCTGGACTACGTCGACCTGTATCTGATCCATTGGCCCGGCAACGACGTCGGCAAGTACGTCGACAGCTGGGGTGGGCTGATGGCGCTCAAGCAGGAGGGGCTGGCCCGCTCCACCGGGGTGTCCAATTTCAGCCCGGAGAACCTCTCGACGATCGTCGACCTGACGTTCACGGCGCCCGCGGTCAATCAGATCGAGCTGCACCCGTTGCTGAACCAGAGTGACTGGCGGGCCGCGAACGCCCGGTACAACGTCGTCACACAGGCCTACAGCCCGCTCGGCGTCGGCAATCTGCTCGACAACCCGGCGGTCACGGCCATCGCCGAGGCGCACGGCAAAACCCCGGCGCAGGTGCTGATCCGCTGGAGCATCCAGCTGGGCAACATCGTGATCTCCCGGTCGACCAACCCGGAGCGGATCGCGTCCAACCTCGACGTGTTCGGCTTCGAGCTGAGCGCCGCGCAGATGGACAGCCTGAGCGGCCTCGATGACGGCACCCGGTTCCGGCCGGACCCGGCGACCTTCACGGGGTAACACCCCAAACCGGTGTCACTCAGCCGATCGGGCTGACCAGAATGGTTCCCGAAGTTCGCGCTTCAGCACCTTGCCGGGGTCCGTGCCCTCGTGACGAACCCACGAGGATGACGGGCGAGCGCCGAGGTCTCTCAGCCCATGGGGCAGGTACCCGCGGCGTCACGCAGCACCACAGCCGACGCCGTGTCGACCGGCAGCGCGTACCCGCGCAGTACCTCGACGAACTGCACCGCGTATTGGCACCAGAACGCCCGGTTCGGCGGCATCCAATGGGCGGGTTCCTGATCGCCCTTGTCCTGATTGGCTTTACCCGCGACGGCCAGGAGATTGGCCGGGTCGTTGGCGAACCGCAACCGCAGGTCGTCGGGCCAGTCACGGGCCCCGAGGTCCCATGCCAAGGCCAACGGCACGATGTGGTCGATCTGTACCGAGGCACCGGTCTGATTGCCGCGGACGAACGACACCACCGCGTTCGTGTAGGGATCATGCAGAGTGCCCGTCGCCACGGCGGCCGGGCAACGCTTGATCGCGACGGACGTCTTGTCGACGAGGTCCCGGTTGAGGATGTCGTTGCGGGTGTCGCAGCCGTTGTGCCCGCCGGGCGCGCTGTTGTCGTCGTCCCAGGACTCGCCGAACGCCGCGCGACGATAGTCGTTGCCGCGGACGCGAACCGGAATCTGGGGCACACCGGCCAGCAGGTCGACGCCGGGCGCCACGGTGGGTGGCTGCGCCTGAGCCGCGAATCGCGCGGCGTCGTGCGTCGAAGTGGTCACCTGGACGGCGACCACCACCGCGAGTGCGACGGCCGCCACCAGCCACCACACCCGCGAGCCGGTCATGCCTTGTCCAGGTACTCGACGCGGTCGGTGTTCACGAATTGCGCTGCCAGCAGATCCATTCCGGGATCGTGCGGGCTCTGCTCGTACCGTCGCTCGCAGAATGCCCGGGCCTCCTGGATCACTTCGAGATGATCGCGTAGGGACAGGAAGCGCAGGTTGATGGTGCGCCCGGACTGGTTGAGGCCCAACACATCTCCCTCGCGACGCTCGTCGAGGTCGAGATCCGCCAGGGCGAAACCGTCCAGTGTCGCGGCCACGGCCTTGATCCGCTCACCGGCCTTGGAGGTTTCCGGGAGCCTGGTGGCCAGCAGGCACAGGCTGGGATGCTGACCGCGGCCGATCCGGCCGCGCAACTGATGCAGCTGGCTGATGCCGAAACGGTCGGCGTCCATCACCACCATCATGGTCGCGTTGGGCACGTCGACACCGACCTCGATGACGGTGGTACACACCAGAACATCGATCTCGCCGGCCCGGAACAGGCCCATCACCGCATCCTTCTCGTCACCGGACAACCGGCCGTGCATGAGCCCGAGCCGCAACCCCGAGAGCGGGCCCGCACTCAACCGGTCGAACAGGTCGACCACGGTGATGGGCGGTGGGCCGCCGCGATTGTCGTTCTTGTCGGCGGGCTTGTCCGATTCGTCGATGCGCGATGCCACCACATAGGCCTGCCGGCCGGCGCCCACCTCCTCACGGATCCTGGCCCAGGCCCGGTCCAGCCAGGCCGGCTTCTGAGAGATGAAAATGGTGTTGGTGGTGATGGGTTGACGGCCACGCGGCAGCTCGCGCAACGTCGAGGTCTCCAGGTCGCCGTACACCGTGAGCGCCACCGTGCGCGGAATCGGTGTGGCCGTCATCACCAAAAGATGCGGAGTCAGACCATCACGCGCCTTGGCGCGCAACGTGTCCCGCTGTTCAACCCCGAAGCGATGCTGTTCGTCGACGACCGCCATGCCCAAGTTGTGGAACTCGACCGCCTCCTGCAGCAATGCGTGCGTACCGACGACGATGCCGGCCTGCCCGGACGCCACCTGGGCACGCACCGCACGCTTCTGCGGTGCGGTCATCGACCCGGTGAGCAGAGCGACCCCGGTTGCCGTCTCGGCACCGCCGAGTTCCCCCGCCATCGCCAGCGGCCCAAGCACGTCACGGATCGAGCGCGCATGTTGGGCCGCAAGCACTTCGGTGGGCGCCAGTAAAGCGCACTGATAGCCCGCGTCGACCATCTGCAACATCGCCAACACCGACACGATGGTCTTACCCGAACCCACCTCGCCCTGCAGCATCCGGTTCATCGGCCGCGTCGACGCCAGCTCGCCCGAGATCACCTCCAGCACTTCGGATTGCCCGGCAGTCAGCTCGAAAGGCATCCGGCTGCGCATGGCAGCGGCCAGCCCGTGATCCAGCGGCGGTGCAGCAGGGCCGGATTCGCTCAGTTCGCTGTAGCGCCGGCCCACCAATCCCCACTGCAGGCCGATGGCCTCATCGAAGGTCAGCCGCTCCCGGGCCCGGTCACGCTGGGTCGAGTTCTCCGCCAGGTGGATCGCCCGCAACGCCTCATCCTCGGATATCAGGTTGTGTTGGCGGACAAAGTCTTCCGGAAGAGGATCGGGAATGGGATCGAGCATGTCGAGCGTCTGCCGCACACACGCGTAGATGTCCCAACTCTGCACCTTCGCCGACGCCGGGTAGATCGGGAAGAAGTCACGCTCGAACTCGGCCAGCATGTCCTCACCGCTGGCTCCTGACGCCGACGCGATGGTGGTCAGCGACTTGGTGCCGATCTGCTTTCCTGGTGGCGGATTGAGCACCAGGAATGCCGGGTGGTTCAACTGCAGGGTGTTGCGGAAGTATTTGACCTCACCGGAGAGCATCAGGCGGGTGCCCTTCTCCACCTTGTCCACCATCCAGCCCGCATTGAAGAACGTGGCCGTCACCGCGGGCCGGTGATCTCCCAGTGCCACCCGCAGATACTTGGCCCGTCTGGTCCCACCGGATTTGGTTCGAACGGTCGAGCGCATCTCGCCGATCTCGGCTTTGGTCACCACGTCGATGAACGTGACGTGCTCGCCCTCCTCCAGATCGAGGGCCTCACCCTCCTCACGCACCGTCATGCCGTCGCTGTACTTGCGCGGGTAGTGCCGCAGCAGGTCGTTGACCGTGCGAAGGCCGAAATTCGCATTCAGCTTGTCCGCGTTCTTCTTTCCGATCACGAACTCGAGGCGCTCGCTGAGACTGACCACTACTCCACCCCGATCAGCAGGGCGTCGCCGCGGTGGCCCGTGTGATAGGTGACCAGCTCTGCGCCGAGGTGCTCGCGATGCACGTGGGCCTGCAGAGCCTCTCCCACGGCGCCGTCCACACCGTCGCCGGTCAGCACCGTGATCAGCTCTCCGCCGGCCACCATCAGCAGATCGATCAACCCGGCGGCAGCCGTGGTGATGTCGGGCCCCACGATCAGTACCTCGTCGCCGGCGATGCCCAGCCCGTCGCCCGGCTTGCAGGCACCCGCCCACGTCAACGCCTCTTCGCTGGCGAGCCTGACCGTGCCGTGCCGCGCGCCGGCGGCCGCCCGCGCCATGGTGTACCCGTCGTCGACGGCTTGTCTACTCCCGTCGTGCACCGCCAGCGCCGCCAGCCCCTGCACCATCGACCCGGCCGGCACCGGCACGACGTCGATACCCCGCCCGATCGCCGCCGTGCAGCCGGCCACCAACTCCTCGGCGGCCACATAGCCGTTGGGCAGCACCATGACCTGGGCTGCCCCCACATCGATCAGGGCACGCAACAACTGCTGGGCGCTGACGGGCTCGTCCGCCTCGGGCCGCAGCACGTGTGCGCCCTCGCCGGCGAACAATTCCACGCCGCCGTCCCCGTCGACGACGGCCAGCACGGCCCGCTCGCGGACCCAGCCCCCGGCCGACCTGGGGCCCGGGCCCACCGTCAGGGCGGTGATCTGGATACGGTTCAGCGTCCCGACCGCGAGCCCGGCCTCAACCGCGGCCCCGGCATCGTCGAGGTGAACGTGCACCGAGTACTGGTCGCTGCCCGACGCAGCGATCGCCACGGACTCACCCATCTGTTCGAGCGCGGCCCGTAATCCCTCGACGGCCGGCGCACCGCAGCCCGTCAGCAGGTACATGACCTCGAACTGGGGTGGGGCCTCTGCGCCGGCAAGATCCGTCGCGGCCAGTGGAGTCTGCGGTGCCGGTGTGTAGACGGGCCGGGTGGGCGCATGCCCCGCCAGCGTGGCCGTCATGGCGTCGAGCAGGACCAGCAGGCCGCGCCCGCCCGAATCGACCACGCCGGCCTTGGCCAGCACGTCGAGCTGCTCCGGGGTGCGGTCCAGCGCAGCCGCCGCGGCATCGCCTGCTGCCGCCGCCGCATCGGCGACGTCACCACCTTCGGCCGCGCATCGCTCGGCTGCCCCGGCCGCGGCCTCCAGCACCGACACGATGGTGCCCGGCACCGGCTCGCCCATCGACGCACCGGCCAGGGCAGCGGCATGGCGCAGCGCCGCGGCCAGCAGCGCGGCGTCCACAACGGAGAGATCACCGTCACGCTGAGCCGCCCCGGTGGTGATCGCCTCGGCCAGGCCGAGCAGGATCTGCGACAAGATCACCCCGGAGTTACCGCGAGCCCCCTGCAACGCCCCGGCCGCCAGCGCGCTGGCCAGGGCCGGGATGTCCCCGTCGACCGGTTCGGCGTCGACGTGCGCCCACGCCGAACGCATCGTGAACAGCATGTTTGTCCCGGTGTCTGCATCGGCCACCGGGAAGACGTTGAGCCGGTTGATCTCGTCGGTGTGGGCGATCAGATCATCGACGGCAGTGTGGGCCCAGGCGCGCAGAGCGGGACCGTCCAGCCGTCGAGCCGACATCGGACCTCCCAATCCCCATCAGATCCCCACAGAATGGCGCGGCCGTCCCCCGCAGTCACCGCCGTGGGCGCCAGCCTATCGAGTTGCGGCGACACACTTGATCAGAGCACCGTCAGCTGTGGACAACCTGGAGTCGTGTTCACAGGCCGTTTTGGCGATCCTCTGGCCTCCCGGTATTCTGATCAGGTTGTCGGGTTGAGCCCCGCCGTTAGCGGCGAGCGGGCCCAGACCCCCCAAGGACTGAATTCGAGGAGTTGTTGATATGGCTGCCGTGTGCGATATCTGCGGAAAGGCCCCGGGCTTCGGCAAGTCGGTGTCGCACTCGCATCGGCGGACCAGCCGACGCTGGGATCCGAACATCCAGTCGGTGCGTGCCGTCGCGCGTCCGGGTGGCAACAAGCAGCGCGTGAACGCCTGCACCTCCTGCATCAAGGCCGGCAAGGTCTCGCGCGGCTGACGTCGCGCGCCTGATTCGGTGCGCGACCATCCTGTTTATCAGCGGTCTTGGCGGGGTATCTCCTGCCGTCATGACCCCATGTCGTGCATCCCACACACCGCCCTATGCGTTTGCTGCCGCCGTCGCGGTCGGCTTGATGCTGACCGCGTGTGGCGGCACCGCCTCCGACACAGATACCACCACCTCGGAGACCTCTACGACCACCGAGGCACCCGTGACCTCGGAAGGCCCGGCCACTCACACCGAGACCACGGTGATCGAGACCCCGGTATCGCCTGGCCCCGGATCGCCACCGGCTGAGATGCCCGGTCCGACCGAGGGGGACGGTGACGTGACCGTACAGATTCCTTCACCGGGTATCCCGTCACCCCCGCCGGTCCCGGCGCCACCGGCGATCCCGGCCCCGCCGGCAGTACCGATGCCCTGACGCTCAGGGCAGCCGCCAGTCGATCGGATCGACACCCTTCTGCTGCAACAGCTCGTTGGCACGGCTGAACGGGCGCGAGCCGAAGAACCCGCGCGAAGCCGACAACGGCGACGGATGTGGCGATTCGATCGTCGCGCAGTCGCCCTCGGCCAACAGTGGTTTCAGCGTGGACGCGTCGCGACCCCAGAGCACCGCAACCATTGGTTGCTCACGGGCTACCAGCGCCCGGATCGCACACTCGGTCACCGCTTCCCAGCCTTTGCCTCGGTGGGAGGCCGGGGTGCCCGGAGACACCGTCAGCACCCTGTTGAGAAGCATCACGCCTTGTTCTGCCCACGGAGTGAGGTCACCGTTGGCCGGCTGCGGATGACCCAGATCCGCGCTGTACTCGGTGAAGATGTTCGACAGACTGCGCGGCAGCGGGCGCACGTCGGCGCCGACCGAGAAACTGAGGCCGACGGCATGTCCCGGTGTCGGATAGGGATCCTGGCCGACGATCAGCACTCGCACCTTGTCGAACGGAAAGGTGAAGGCGCGCAGGACATTCTGACCGGCAGGGAGATAACGCCGGCCCGCTGAGAGCTCAGCCCGCAGAAACTCCCCCATCTTCGAGACGTGCGCGCCCACCGGCTGGAGTGCGCGGGCCCAGCCGTCCTCGACCAGTTCATCCAGGGGACGTGCACCCGTTGAATTGCTTGTCGCATCCGCAGTCACAGAAAGCCAACTTAGCCTGACCGCTCAGTCAAACGACTGCCATCCCGCACTCCCCGCCCACGGCGCGCCGTCGACGAGCACCGCGGCCGGACCTTTACCCACTCGACCGATGGCCCGCCACCCCGGTGGCGCAGCGCCCGGGAACGTCGCGACCAGCGCGTGGTCCTCGCCACCGCCGAGCACCCACGCCCACGGGTCGGCGCCCACTGCCGCGGCGGCCTCGGCGACCGCCTGCCGATCGCCCTCCAGAGAGCCGCGGTCCAGGTCGATGCGTACCCCGGAAGCCGCAGCGATGTGGCCCAGGTCGGCGAGCAGTCCGTCGGACACGTCGGTCATCGAGGTGGCACCCGCATCGGCGGCCCGCGCCCCCTGCCCATACGGCGGCTCCGGCGTCAGGTGCCGCTGCCGCAATTCGGGGAACCCGTCGACGCCGTCGAGCAGCAACGCGTATCCCGCCGCGGAACGGCCCAGCTCACCGACCACCGCGACGATGTCACCGGGCCGGGCATCGCTGCGGCACACCGGTTCCCGTCCACCGAGGTCGCCGAGGACAGTGACCGATATCACCCACTGCGAGGCGCTCACCAGGTCTCCCCCGGCGATACTGGCACCCAGCCGGTGCGCCTCATCCCACAGGCCGTCGGCCAATTCGGCTCCGGCGGCGACCGGCGTGTCCGGCGGCGCGCCGAAGGCCACCACGAATGCGGTGCTGCGGCCACCCATCGCTTCGATATCAGCGGCGTTCTGGGCGATCGCCTTGCGCCCGATGTCGTGCGGCGTCGACCAATCCAGCCGGAAATGGCGGTCTTGGATCAGCATGTCGGTGGAGACCACCGTGCGGCCGTCGGCCGAGGTCACCACTGCTGCGTCATCGCCCGGGCCCAACGTCACCGCATCGGCTTGTACGCGCCCGGCCACCAAGCGGTCGATGACCACGAATTCTCCGGCTCCGCCCAGCGTGTCGTCGTTGTCGTCACCGGAATCGCTGCCGATGGTCTCGCCGGTCATGTGGCCTCCTGCCGGTCGGCTGCCGCGTCCTGAACCCAAACCAGACCTGCGGTACGTTTGGTGCCTGCGGCCAGCAGTTTATGCAGCGATACGGAGGAGACAGCCGGTGGTGGAGGCTTACGTGCTGATCCAGACGGAGGTGGGCCGCGCCGAAGTCGTCGCCAAACAGCTCGCCGGGCTGCCGGGTGTGGTGTCCGCGGAATACGTGACCGGGCCCTATGACGTGGTGTTGCGCATCAGCGCAGAGACCTTGGCGGCGCTGCAGTCCGATGTGGTTCCCGCCGTGCAACAGGTGTCGGGGATCACGCGGACCCTGACCTGCCCGATCGCCCACGCCGGTCACCCATAGAGTTGGTGGTGTGACCGACTCGCACGCCGCCGATGGACCGCCCCGGGCCTTGCTCATCGCGGCGGTTGTCGTCGCGGTCTCGGTGCTGATCACCGTGCTCGGCATCGCCGCATCCCGGCAGCGATCCCCCACGCAGCAACCCGTCGCCATTCCGGCGATACCGGCACCGCAGGCCGACAGCCAGCAGTGCCACGACCTGCTGAACGCGCTGCCCGAGCAGCTCGGGGACTTCCGCCGGGCACCGACCGTGGACCCGACACCTCCCGCCACCGCGGCTTGGCGCGCCCAGCCCGACACCGAACCCGTCGTGCTGCGATGCGGGCTGGAACGCCCCGCCGATTTCGTCGTGGGTACCCCGCTGCAGGTGGTCGACGAAGTGCAGTGGTTCCGGGTGGGCGAGGCAGGTCCGGCCGCCGACGATCAGGGCCGCAGCACGTGGTACGCCGTGGACCGCCCGGTGTACGTCGCATTGACGCTGCCGGCCGGCTCGGGGCCGACACCCATTCAGCAGATCTCGGGTCAGATCGCCCGCACGATGGGCGCCCAGGAGCCGGCGCCGGGTCAGGTGCGCTGAAGTCTGGATCGCTCCTCGCGCGCGGAGAACGTTCAGCGCAAGCCGGTGCCGCGCGCCAGGGCGGTCTCGACCATCGCGGTCAGCAAGCTCGGGTAGTCGACGCCGCTGGCGGCCCACATCCGGGGGAACATCGAGATGGTGGTGAACCCCGGCATGGTGTTGATCTCGTTGATCACCGGCCCGTCGTCGGTGAGGAAGAAGTCGACGCGGGCCAGTCCCTGGCAGTCGATCGCGTTGAAGGCGCGCACGGCCAGGCGACGGACCTCCTCGGACACGTCATCGTCGACTTTCGCAGGCACATCCAATTCGGCCGCGTCGACAAGGTACTTGGTGGCGAAGTCGTAGAAGCCGTCCTCGCGTCCGCGCACTCCGGCCACCCGGATCTCGCCGACCGTGCTGGCTTCGATGCTGCCGTCGGGGAACTCGAGCACACCGCATTCCAGTTCACGGCCCGGGACGGCGGCCTCGACGATCACCTTCGGGTCGTGGCGGCGCGCAAGTTCGATCGCTGCGGGCAGTTCGTCCCACGCCGCGACCCGGCTCACGCCGATCGACGAGCCACCCCGGGCGGGCTTGACGAACACCGGCAGGCCCAGCCGTTCCCGGTCTTCGAAGTCGAGGGTGGGATCTGAACCGTCGGGGCTGGGGCGCAGCACCACGAAGTCGCCGATCGGCAGGTCCTCGGCGACCAGGAGCTTCTTGGTGAACTCCTTGTCCATCCCGGCGGCGCTGGACAGTACGCCGGAGCCCACATACGGAATCCCGGCCAGCTCCAGCAGACCCTGAATGGTGCCGTCCTCGCCGTAAGGACCGTGCAACACCGGGAAGACCACGTCGACGGCGGCCAACAGCTCACCGGGCCCGTTGCTCAGCGCCAGCAGCTGGCCGCTGCGGTTGGGGGCGGCAGGCAGCGCCAGTTCGGTACCGGATGTCTCGGTGACCTCGGGCAGCTGGCCGTCGCTGATCGCAAGCGTCTCGGGGCGTCCGTCGGTCAGCATCCACGAGCCGTCGGGGGTGATCCCGACGGCGACCACCTCGAACCGCTCCGGGTCGAGATTGCGCAGGATGCTGCCCGCCGACACACACGAGATCGCGTGTTCCGAGCTACGCCCGCCGTAGACGACGGCGACGCGGGTGCGGGATCCGGTCCGATTGCGGGCACTCACAACCTAGAGAGGCTACCGTCCCGGCCTGCCCCTGCCTGTCGGCGCATCCTGACCTGGGGTTTCAGCCGGCAAGCGCTTGCTCGACATCGGCGAGCAGGTCTTCGGTGTCCTCGATCCCCGCCGAGATGCGGGCGAACCCCGCAGGCACCGGGTCACCCCAGCGGGCCCGGCGGTCGACCGAGGTGTGGATGCCGCCGAAGCTGGTCGAGGCGATCAGCAGGGCGCTGCGTTCCACCAGGGCGTGCACGGCGGCCTTATCGGCCAGCTCGATCGACACCAGTCCCCCGAACCGCTTCATCTGGGTGGCCGCCAGCTCGTGTGCCGGGTCTGCGGGCAGGCCCGGGTAACGCACCGAACGCACCGCCGGATGAGTGCGCAGCATCAGCGCCAGCGCCGCGGCGTTCTGGCACTGCCGTTCGAAACGCAGTCCGGCACTGCCGAGGCTGCGCAACACCAACCAGGCCTCGAACGCGCCCAGGATCGGCCCGGCCAGCAGCCGGTCCCGCTCTATCGCGGCCATCAGCTCGGGCTGGCTGCCCGCAACGTAACCGGCGACCAGATCGCTGTGTCCGGACAACGATTTGGTGGCACTGGCCACCACCAGATCGGCTCCGAGTGAAAGTGGTTGCTGGCCCAGCGGTGTCGCCGTGGTGTTGTCGACGACAAGGGTCGCCCCACGGCGGCGGCAGATCATCGCCAATCGATGGAGGTCGACCACATCGAGCCCGGGGTTGGCCGGCGTCTCGGCGAGCACCACGTCGGCTCCAGCAGCTGCCTCACAGATGTCGGCCACATTCGCCTCTGTCACCGTAATCCCTTGCGGAGCAAGATATTCGGCGGCGTATCGACGGACCTGATAGTAGCCGTCAGCCGGAACTACGAGCGTGGTTCCGGGTTTGGCGAGCACGCGCAGGGCCGAGGTGATGGCGGCCATGCCGGACCCGAACGTGAGCGCTCCGGCAGCCCCCTCCAGTTCGGCGAGTGCCGATTCCAGTTGCCGCCAGGATGGGTTGGAGCCGCGGCCGTAGGTGTCCAGTGGCTCGGCTTCGTCGGGTGAGAGGTGGTACGCCGACGCCGGAACCGGGCCCGGTGCCACCGGCTGCCCCGGAACAGATTCCAGGCCAACGGCTTTGACGCTTCGGGTGGAATCCCCGTACAAGCCGTCCATTGGTGCCATCTCCTCGTGCCCGAGGTCGCTACTCGGGCTTGGTGCTGCGACCCAGCAGTCCGGCGACCGCCTCGTGAACCGACAAACCCTTGTGGCACACCCGATAAACGGCGTCGGCCAGCGGCATCTCGACGCCGTAGCTGGAGGCCAGCGCCAGTACCGACTCACAGGACGCCACCCCCTCGGCCACATGTCCGGCTCCCGCGATCAGCGCCGATTCCATGGTGCCGCCCTTGCCGAGCCGTTCGCCGAAGGTGCGGTTACGGGAATGCCCGGAAGTACAGGTGGCGACGAGGTCACCGACGCCGGCCAACCCGGCCAGCGTGGCGGGCGTGGCGCCCAGTGCGATGCCCAGCCGCATCACCTCGGCCAGACCGCGGGTGATGATCGCGGCGACGGTGTTCTCCCCCAACCCCACCCCGACCGCCATGCCGCAGGCCAGGGCGATGACGTTCTTGCAGGCCCCGCCGACCTCGGCCCCCACCACGTCGGCATTGGTGTAAGGCCGGAAGTACCCGGTGGCCAGCGCGCGTTGCAGCGTGACCGCGCGTCCGGAGTCGCTGCAGGCCACGACGGTGGCCGCAGGCTGCTCGTCGGCAATCTCGCTGGCCAGGTTCGGTCCGGTCACCACCGCGACCCGGGACGGATCGGCTCCGGTCACCTGGACGATGACCTGGCTCATCCGCATGAGCGTGCCGAGTTCGATTCCCTTGGCCAGACTCACGAGGGTGACGTCGTCACCGATCAGATGTTTCCAGCCCTCCAGGTTCGCCCGCAGCTGCTGCGCGGGGACACCCAACAACACCGTGCAGGCGCCGTCAAGGGCTTCGGCCGGGTCCGTGGTGGCGCGAATCGTCGGAGGCAACTCGACGTCGCCGAGGTAGCGACTGTTGCGGTGATCGGTGTTGATCTCGTCGGCAACCTCGGGGCGCCGGGCCCACATCGTCACCGGATTACCCGCATCCGCCAGCACCTTGGCCAGCGCCGTCCCCCACGCACCGGCACCCATCACCGCAGCCTCTACCACCCGCTCACCCTATCCCGGCGACCGCGTCGCTCGCCGGAGCCGGCCAGGCTGGCAGGATGAACCCATGAGCGGCTCCCGAAGCGACAACGCCGCAGCAACCCAGGCCGCCGACGTCAGTCTGGTGATCGCGGTGAAACGGCTGTCGGCCGCCAAAACCCGGCTGGCGCCAATCTTCTCCGCGCCCACTCGCGAGGCGGTGGTGCTGGCGATGCTCGTCGACACCATTACCGCCGCGTCCGCCATCGCGCCGGTGACCGTCGTGACGCCCGACGACACCGCGGCCGAGGCCGCCAGGCAACTCGGTGCCGGGGTCTTGCTGGACCCGACACCGCCCGGCCATCGTGACCCGCTCAACAACGCCATCGCCGCCGCCGAGGCTGAACTGCGCGCCATCGGACCGAATATCGTTGTTCTACAAGGGGATCTACCCGCCTTGCAGACCCAGGAATTGGCGCAGGCTCTGACCCTGGCCCGCGGCTATCCACGCAGCTTCGTCGGGGACCGGCATGGGACGGGAACCTCGGCGTTGTTCGCGTTCGGCACTTCGCTGGACCCGCACTTCGGATCCGATTCAGCTGCGCGCCATCGACACTCCGGTGCGATCGAGCTCACCGGCGCCTGGCCGGGTCTGCGCTGCGACATCGACACCCCCGACGATCTCCAGGTGGCGCGTCGCCTCGGCGTCGGCGCCGCAACCGCGCGCACCCTCGGCAGGCACGCCAGTAGGTAGCCGCGCACCCGTGGATAGGGAATGATCGGACAGATGAGCGAAGCCACCGAAGCCGAGCCGGGGACCCGATCGAACAACTCCCAACGGGACACCACCTCAACCGCATCGGGGCCCTCCATCGAGTCGGCGACACCCGAGGCGCCGCCGGCGGCCACCTCGCCGGCAGTGGACGACGCGCTACCCGAGGATCGATACCTCAACCGCGAGCTGAGCTGGCTGGACTTCAACGCCCGGGTGCTTGCCCTGGCCGCCGACCCGTCACTGCCCTTGCTCGAGCGCGCAAAGTTCCTGGCGATCTTCGCCTCCAATCTCGACGAGTTCTACATGGTCCGGGTGGCGGGGCTCAAACGTCGCGACGAGATGGGTCTCTCGGTGCGCTCGGCCGACGGTCTGTCCCCGCGCGAGCAATTACGCCGCATCAACGAACGCACGCAGCAGATCGCCAACCGGCACGCCAACGTGTTCCTCAGTTCCGTGCGCCCGGCGCTGGCCGAAGAGGGCATCGTCATCGTCAACTGGGCCCAGCTCGACGAAGCCGAACGCGCCAAGCTCTCCACCTACTTCCACGAGCAGGTGTTCCCGGTGCTCACACCGCTGGCGGTCGACCCGGCCCATCCGTTCCCGTTCGTCAGCGGGCTGAGCCTGAACCTGGCGATCACCGTCAAACATCCCGAGGACGGCGGGCAACACTTCGCCAGGATCAAGGTGCCCGACAACGTCGGCCGCTTCGTGGAACTGAGCCCGCCCGCCGACGGCTCGGCCGCGGTGCGGTTCCTGCCGATGGAGGAACTGATCGCGGCGTTCCTGCCCGTGTTGTTCCCGGGCCTGGAGATCGTCGAGCACCACGCGTTCCGGATCACCCGCAACGCCGACTTCGAGGTCGAAGAGGACCGCGACGAGGACCTGCTGCAGGCGCTCGAACGCGAACTGGCACGCCGCAGATTCGGCTCACCCGTGCGGCTGGAAGTGTCCGACGACATGACCGAGAGCATGCTCGAGCTGCTCTTGCGGGAGCTCGATGTGGCGCCCGGCGATGTCATCGAAGTGCCCGGCCTGCTGGACCTGTCCGCGCTGTGGCAGATCTATGCCGTGGACCGGCCCGCACTCAAGGACCGGCCGTTCGTACCGGCCACCCCACCGGCTTTCGGCGAACGCGAGACACCGAAGAGCATCTTCTCCACCCTGCGCGACGGGGATGTGCTGGTGCACCACCCATATGACTCCTTCTCCACCACCGTGCAGCGCTTCATCGAGCAGGCCGCCGCCGACCCCAACGTGCTGGCGATCAAACAGACGCTCTACCGCACGTCCGGTGACTCGCCGATCATCAACGCACTGATCGATGCGGCGGAAGCCGGCAAGCAGGTGGTCGCACTCGTCGAGATCAAGGCCCGCTTCGACGAACAGGCGAACATCAAGTGGGCCAGGGCGCTCGAACAAGCCGGGGTGCACGTGGTGTACGGGCTGATCGGGCTCAAGACCCACTGCAAGACCTGCCTTGTGGTCCGCCGCGAAGGCTCGGCGATCCGGCGCTACTGCCACATCGGCACCGGCAACTACAATCCGAAAACCGCGCGGTTGTACGAAGACGTCGGCTTGCTCACCGCCGATCCCGACATCGGCGCCGATCTCACGGACCTGTTCAATTCGCTGACCGGCTACTCGCGCAAAGATGCCTACCGCAATCTGCTGGTGGCTCCGCGCGGTGTGCGCAAGGGCATCATCGAGCGCATCGACCGGGAGATCGCCGCCCACCATGAGGGTGCGACGACCGGAATCCGGTTGAAGGCCAACGCCCTGGTCGACGAGCAGGTGATCGACGCGCTGTACCGGGCATCGCAGGCCGGGATCCCGGTCGACATCGTGGTCCGCGGCATCTGCGCCCTACGCCCGGGCGTGCCCGGATACTCCGACAACATCAGGGTGCGCTCGATCCTGGGACGGTTCCTCGAACACTCGCGGATTATTCACTTCCGCGCCATCAACGAGTTCTGGATCGGCAGCGCCGACATGATGCATCGTAATCTCGACCGCCGCGTCGAAGTGATGGCTCAGGTCAAGGATCCGAGGCTGACCGCGCAACTCAACGAGGTGTTCGAATCGGCGATGGATCCGGCCACCCGATGCTGGGAGCTACGACACGATGGTCACTGGACGGCGCTTCCCCAGGAGGGGCAGACGGTTCGCGACCACCAGGTGTCGATGATGGAACGTCACCGGCATCCTTGATACCACCCGGCTGGGCCGGTGAATGACCTGCAGGAGTTGAGGTGTCGAAAGACAGCACGCCAGCGGCGGGACCGGGCAACAAGCTTGTGCCCGCGGCCGGCGCCGTGTTGTGGCGCCGCGGTGAGGACCCGTCGGCCGTCACCGAGGTCGCCGTGATCCACCGTCCACGCTACGACGACTGGTCCCTGCCCAAGGGCAAGGTCGACTTCGGCGAGACCGAACCTGTTGCCGCCGTGCGCGAGGTCCACGAGGAGACGGGCTACACCGCACAACTCGGCCGTCGGCTGGGGTCGATCTCGTACGACATCCCCCAGGGAGCCAAACGGGTCTGGTACTGGGCGGCCCGCGCGACAGGTGGTGACTTCACCCCCAACGACGAGGTGGACAAGCTCATCTGGCTGCCGGTATCTGCGGCAGCGGATCAGCTGGTATACCCGCATGACCGAAAAGTGTTGCGCCGCTTCGCGAAACATCCACCAGATACCAAGACCGTACTGGTCGTCCGGCACGGGGCGGCGGGGCGGCGGTCCCGTTTCAAGGGCGACGACCGCAAGCGCCCGCTGGACAAGAAGGGGCGGGCGCAGGCCGAAGCTTTGGTCGCCCAATTACTGGCATTCGGTGCCACAACGCTTTACGCGGCTGATCGGTTGCGCTGCCACCAGACCCTGGAGCCGCTGGCTCAGGAACTCGGCGTGGACATTCACAACGAGCCGGCACTGACCGAAGAGGCCTACGTCGATGACCACAAGACCGCACGCAATCGACTGGTCGACGTCGCCGCACGCGCAGGGACGCCAGTGGTCTGCTCACAGGGCAAGGTGATCCCGGGGCTGATTTCCTGGTGGTGCGAACGCGACGGGGTCCGCCCGGCCACGACGGGAAATCGCAAAGGCAGCAGCTGGGTTCTGTCGCTGGTCGACGGCGGGCTCGTGGCCGCCGATCACATGTGCAGTCCGCTGGCCGCGGAACACTAGATCCACACGAGAAAAGACACGTCGTGAGCTCACTTACCACTCACGACGTGCCTTTACCGTAATTACTTGCGGCCCTTCTTGGCCGGTGCCTTCTTGGCAGCGGTCTTCTTGGCGGGCGCCTTGGTCGCGGCCTTCCGGGCCGGTGCCTTGGTCGCGGCCTTCTTGGCCGGTGCCTTCTTGACAGCCGCCTTCTTGGCGGGCGCCTTGGTCGCGGCCTTCTTGGCCGGTGCCTTCTTGACAGCCGCCTTCTTGGCCGGTGCCTTCTTGACAGCCGCCTTCTTGGCGGGCGCCTTGGTCGCGGCCTTCTTCGCCGGTGCCTTCTTGACAGCCGCCTTCTTCGCCGGCGCCTTCTTGGCGGCGGTCTTCTTGGCGGCCGTGCGCTTGGCCGGGCCTGCGGTCACGCCACGCTTGACCGCAGGGCCGTCAGACGGGAGACGCTGCGCGCCAGAGACAACCGCCTTGAACTGTGCGCCCGGACGGAAAGCCGGCACCGAGGTGGGCTTGACCTTCACCGTCTCGCCGGTGCGCGGGTTACGCGCCACTCGGGCAGCGCGGCGGCGCTGCTCGAAGACACCGAAGCCGGTGATCGTGACGCTGTCGCCCTTGTGCACCGCGCGGACGATGGTGTCCACCACGTTCTCCACCGCGGCGGTAGCCTGCCGACGATCGGTGCCCAGTTTGGTTGTGAGTACGTCGATGAGCTCCGCTTTGTTCATCCAAAACCTCCGAAACCAGTGGTCCTCCTTGGACCGACTAGAGGACACGGTAAACCCTGCGACCACTGATTTCCAAGAGCCACGCGCAATTTCAGGCGTAGCTAGCGAACAATCCGGCAATCCGCTTGCCCCACTTGGACTCCTGCCGGGAGGGCCCAAAACCGGTTTGGCAGGCGGCTAATTCGGGTGCCGAAACACCCGTACAAGGCCCCCGATCAGGCTGGCAGAGTACGCGGCTTCCAGGCCGGCCTGCGCTTCTCGTAATCCTCGATCGAAGAGAGTTTCCGCAGCGTAAGGCCTATATCGTCGAGTCCTTCGAGCAGCCGCCAGGCCGTGTAGTCGTCAATCCTGAACGGCACCACAACCGTTCCGGCGACGATATTTCGATCTTGAAGATTCACAGTGATTTCCAGCCCAGGATTCTGCTCGATCAGCTTCCACAAGAGCTCGACATCATCTTGGGCGACTTCAGCCGCCAATAGCCCGGCCTTGCCGGCGTTGCCGCGGAAAATGTCGGCGAAACGGGATGAGATAACCACCCGGAAGCCATAGTCCATGAGCGCCCAGACGGCGTGTTCGCGTGAAGATCCGGTACCAAAATCGGGTCCCGCGACCAACACCGAGCCTTTGTCGAATGGCGGGAGATTCAGAATGAACGATGGATCCGAGCGCCAGGCGGCGAACAATCCATCCTCGAAACCCGTTCGGGTAACCCGCTTCAAATAGACGGCGGGGATGATCTGGTCGGTGTCGACATTGGACCGTCGCAGGGGGACGCCGATGCCGGTGTGAGTGCTAAAAGCCTCCATCGGGCTTCTCCTTTTGCTTTGCTTAGTGGGTTGCGGCGGGCAGATCGGCCGGGGACGCCAGCTTTCCGCGCACCGCGGTAGCTGCGGCGACAGCCGGCGAGACCAGGTGCGTGCGGCCGCCCTTGCCCTGTCGGCCTTCGAAATTCCGGTTGGACGTCGAGGCGCAGCGCTGGCCCGGAGACAGTTGGTCGGGGTTCATACCCAGGCACATCGAGCAACCGGCCTGACGCCATTCAGCGCCCGCTGCGGTGAATATCCGGTCGAGACCTTCCGATTCCGCCTGCGCACGGACTCGCATCGACCCAGGGACAACCAGCATCCGCACGCCGTCGGCGACCTTGCGATCGCGCAGCACGTCGGCGACCACCCGCAGGTCCTCGATCCGGCCGTTGGTGCAAGACCCGACGAAAACGGTGTCCACGGCGATGTCACGCATGGCCATCCCGGGCCGAAGATCCATGTAGGCCAAAGCCTTCTCCGCCGCCTGTTGTTCGGCGTCGTCGCCCATCAACTCCGGATCGGGGACCGACGCCGACAGCGGGACGCCCTGCCCCGGGTTGGTGCCCCAGGTCACGAACGGGCTCAACGCAGCGGCGTCCAGGTACACCTCGGTGTCGAATTCGGCGCCCTCGTCAGTACGCAACTGGCTCCACGCGGCAACAGCGGCGTCCCAATCAGCGCCCTTGGGTGCATGCGGGCGGCCCTTGAGGAATTCGAAAGTGGTCTCGTCGGGCGCGACCATGCCCGCGCGAGCCCCGGCCTCGATGCTCATGTTGCAGATCGTCATCCGCCCTTCCATGGACAGCGCCTCGATCGCACTGCCCCGGTATTCGATGACGTGTCCCTGGCCGCCGCCGGTCCCGATCTTGGCGATGACGGCCAAGATGATGTCTTTGGCGCTCACACCGGCGGGCAGTACCCCGTCGACATTGACCGCCATGGTCTTGAACGGCTTGAGCGGCAGTGTCTGCGTGGCCATCACGTGTTCGACCTCGGATGTGCCGATGCCCATCGCGATGGCGCCGAACGCACCGTGGGTCGAGGTGTGGCTGTCCCCACACACCACCGTCATGCCCGGCTGCGTCAATCCCAGCTGCGGCCCGATGATGTGCACAATGCCCTGTTCGGCGTCGCCCATCGGGTGCAGTCGGATGCCGAATTCCTCACAGTTGCGCCGCAATGTCTCGACCTGGGTACGCGAAACCGGGTCTGCGATCGGCTTGTCGATGTCGACCGTGGGCACGTTGTGGTCCTCGGTGGCGATCGTCAGGTCCGGCCGCCGCACCGGCCGGTCCGCCAACCGCAGGCCGTCGAATGCCTGCGGACTGGTGACCTCGTGCACGAGATGTAGGTCGATGTAGATCAGGTCGGGCTCTCTGGCCGCACCCTCTCCCTCACCGCGCGCCACGACGTGGTCGTCCCAAACCTTTTCGGCCAGGGTGCGCGGCTTCACGGATGTCTGTGTCGATTGGTCCATCGCTACTTCTCGATTCGATTAACGGCAATGCGGGCTTGCATCAAGAGTCCGCCAGGGCTGGGCGGTACTGTCGTCATCTCGCCTGTCATCTCACAATGCGAGACGCTAGTATCTCTCTGTGAGAAATGATAGCGGCATCGGCGTTCTCGACAAAGCCGTGGGTGTGCTGCACACCGTGGCCGAGTCACCTTGCGGGCTGGCCGAACTCTGTGAGCGGACCGGGCTGCCCCGGGCTACCGCCCACCGACTCGCCGCAGGGCTCGAAACTCATCGGCTGCTGGCCCGGGACGGTGACGGTCGCTGGCGATTGGGCCCGGCATTGACCGAATTGGCCTCCCACGTCAACGATCCGCTCCTGGCGGCCGGCGCCGCAGTCCTGCCCCGCCTGCGCGAAATCACGGGCGAGAGCGTGCAGCTGTACCGGCGCGAGGGCCAATCCCGGGTCTGTGTGGTGGCACTGGAACCTCCTGCCGGGTTGCGCGACACCGTGCCGGTGGGCACCCACCTGCCGATGACGGCCGGGTCGGGAGCCAAAGTGCTACTGGCGTATGCCGACCCGGCCACCCAGCAGGCCGTGCTGCCTGCCGCCAAATTCACCGACCGCACGCTGGCCGAGGTTCGCAAGCGCGGATGGGCACAGAGCGCCGCTGAACGTGAGCCTGGCGTGGCCAGCGTCTCTGCGCCGGTGCGCGACAGCCGCGGGGCGGTGATCGCGGCGGTGTCGGTCTCCGGGCCGATCGACCGCATGGGGCGCCGGCCAGGTGCCCGCTGGGCCGCCGACCTACTCGCGGCCGCCGACGCGCTCACCCGCCGACTGTGAGGCGAATCTCAGGATTTCCACGACGCCCCGGGCGTGGTGTGCCCCGTCTGCGGGTGTCCCGCCGTCTCACCCCGGCGACGGCCACGCCAGCGTGGCCGTCGACCCCCAGCCCCACTCTGGCGTGACCAAGCGGGGGCGTCGCGGCCGGCTCGTCGCCGAAGAATGCTCGGGCGTCACGCTGGCGTGACGTTCGACACCCAGCACCACTCTGACGTGACAAAGCGGGCGCGAGCCACGGGAGGAACCGCTGCCTCGGACCCGAACCTCGACCAACGCAAAAGCGCCCAGTTTGTAAGAACTGGGCGCTTTTACCTCTGTACCCCCGATGGGATTCGAACCCACGCTACCGCCGTGAGAGGGCGGCGTCCTAGGCCGCTAGACGACGGGGGCTAGAACTTCCGGTTGGTCAGCATAGCTTAGGCGGTCGTGCTCACCTAATCCGGCTGAACCGCTCCGGATGGCTGGGGTACCAGGACTCGAACCTAGAATGGCTGAACCAGAATCAGCTGTGTTGCCAATTACACCATACCCCATTAATTGCCCATCACCGCAGGTCACAGGCAATTTTTGGTCCGACCGGCTCGGCGGGGACCTCCCCGCTTCGCTTTCCGGGCCGACGAGCAGACTACCAAAGATTTTGGGCCCTCTTTACCAAGCCCCGTGCACGCGCGAGGGTTCACAGCGTGGCGCGGGCCGCCCGTAGCCGCGCCAGGCTGCGGTCGGCGCCCAACAGCTCCATCGACTCGAACAGGGGCGGGCTGATCGTGGCGCCCGTGACGGCGACGCGGATCGGCCCGAACGCCTTACGAGGCTTGAGCTCAAGACCGTCCAGGAGCGCCGTCTTGAGCGCCGCCTCGATATTGGCGGTGTTCCACTCCCTGATGCCCTCCAGGGCGCTCAGCGCGGCATCCAGGACCGGCGCGGCCTCTTCCCGCAGTTCTTTGGCGGCGGCTTTCTCGTCGATCTCGTAGGAGCCGTCGTCGAAGAACTTCAGCAGCCCCCACGCGTCGCCGAGGACCACGATGCGGGTCTGGATCAGTGCCGCGGCTTCGGCGAATGCGGTGTCGTCCAAGCCCGTGTCATGGCCGTGGGCGTCGAGATAGGCACGCAGGCGGGCGGTGAAATCCTCGGGCGTCAGCAGCCGGATGTGCTCGGCGTTGATCGCGTCGGCCTTCTTCTGGTCGAACCGCGCCGGGTTGGAGTTGACGTTGGCCACGTCGAAGGCAGCCACCATCTCGTCGAGGCTGAACACGTCGTGGTCGTCGGCGATGCCCCAGCCCAGCAGGGCGAGGTAGTTCAGCAGCCCTTCCGGCAGGAAGCCGCGGTCGCGGTGCAGGAACAGATTCGACTGCGGATCCCGCTTGGACAGCTTCTTGTTGCCCTCACCGAGAACGCTTGGCAAATGAGCGAATTCAGGCACCCGCTCGGCCACACCGATCCGCATCAGCGCTCGGTACAACGCGATCTGTCGCGGGGTCGAGGGCATGATGTCCTCGCCGCGCAGCACGTGGGTGATCCTCATCAACGCGTCGTCGACGGGATTTACCAACGTGTACAACGGATCTCCGTTCGCGCGCGTGATGGCGAAATCCGGTACCGAGCCCGCAGGAAAGCTCACCGGGCCGCGCACCAGGTCGGTCCACCCGAGGTCCTCGTCGGGCATCCGCAAGCGCAGCACCGGCTTACGGCCCTCGTCGGCAAAGGCCCTACGCTGCTCGTCGGTCAGGTCGCGGTCGTAGTTGTCGTAGCCGAGTTTGGGATTCCGCCCGGCCGCCACATGCCGCGCCTCGACCTCTTCCGGCGTGGAATAGGCCTCGTACACCTCGCCGGCTTCGAGCAGGCGGGCTATCACGTCGCGGTAGATCTCACTGCGCTGCGACTGCCGGTACGGCTCGTAGGGGCCGCCGACCTCAGGGCCCTCATCCCAGTCCAGGCCCAGCCACCGAAGGGCGTCGAGGATGGCTGCGTAGCTCTCGTCGCTGTCGCGCGCGGCGTCGGTGTCCTCGATCCGGAAGACGAACGCTCCCCCGGTATGGCGGGCGTAGGCCCAGTTGAACAGCGCGGTGCGCACCAAACCGACGTGCGGGGTTCCGGTCGGCGACGGGCAGAACCGCACCCTGACCGGTCCAGCGGTAGACGTCATCACTTTCCTCTACTTCTGCTTGCGTACAACGGGATTGGTGAGGGTGCCGATGCTTTCGACGGAGACACTCACGGTGTCCCCGTCTTCGATGGGGCCGACCCCCTCGGGGGTTCCGGTCAGGATGAGGTCACCCGGCAGCAGCGTCATCACCGCCGAAACCCATTCGACGATGGCTCCGATGTCGTGGATCATCAGCGAGGTCCGGCTGAGCTGGCGCACTTCGCCGTTCACCTCGGTGCGAATCTCCAGGTCCGAGGGGTCGAGGTCGTTGACGATCCACGGGCCCACCGGGCAGAAGGTGTCGTGCCCCTTGGCCCGCATCCATTGGCCGTCCTTGGCTTGCTGGTCGCGCGCCGAGATGTCGTTGGCGATGGTGTAGCCCAGGATGTTCTCGGCGGCACGTGCGGCGGGTACGTCCTTACAGGGCCGGCCGATGACGATCGCCAGCTCTCCCTCGTGGTGGACCGGGTTCGCATCGGCCGGCAACTGGATCGGCACATTGGGCCCGATGATCGCGGTGTTGGGTTTGAGAAAGATCACCGGATCCTCGGGAGGAGCGCCGCCCATCTCCGCGGCATGCGCCTCGTAGTTCTTTCCCATGCAGATCACCTTGCTGGCCAGGATGGGTGCCAGCAGGCGGACGTCGGCCAGTGGCCAGCTCCGCCCGGTGAAGTTGGGGTTGCCGAATGGATGCTCGGCGATCTCTTTGCAGACGGCGTCGGCACCGTCACCTTCGACACTGACGAAAGCGACGCCGTCGGGACTGGCGATTCGACCTAAGCGCATTTTGATCAGGGTAGTGCGCAGGTTCTCGGGATCAGCGCGGACGCCTGCCAGTTTCGGTCAGCCACGCCCGAACGCTGTGGCGAGGAACGGCGTGGAGTCCGGAACCGAGGCCAGCACGGTGCCCGAGTGATCTTGGTCGGGATAGACCTTGAGGGTGACATCCTGCCCGTTTGCCCGCAGCTGCTCGTCGAGTTGCAGCGACATGTTGGGTGGGACATCGCGGTCCTGGAGCCCGACGCCGAGGAAGATCGGCCGGTCGTAGCCGCTCGTCGGGGTGCTGAGGTGGGCATCGAGGGCTTTCGATACGCCGGGCAGTGCGTCCAGCGGCGCACGGAAGAATGCGTTCGGCGTCATGGCTGTGAGCTGCTGGTCGAGCTGCGGCTTGCACAGCGTCTCGGCCTGGTTGACGGCATCGAGCCCGGCCGGAGAGAGGACACTGTTGACGTCGATGTCGGGGCGGGCCTCGCGGAACCCGGCCAGGATGTAGGCGGTGTAACTGTTGGCGGCCGGCCCCAGGTTGGGCGGCAGCGCCATGGCGGGCCCGGCCTGTTTGACGACGCCCTCGACGTTGAACGGCGTCCCGGTGGCCACCACGCCGCGGTAGTCCAGGCCGGTCCCGCGGCTGAACTCGGTGGCCCATCGCGCGCTGTTGATCGCGGCTCCTCCGCCCTGCGACTGCCCGACGATCGCCCATTTCGGCGACAACGGCAGGTCCATGTGGTGCATCGCGATGACGGAGTCGACGACACTGTGCGCGGTGGCCACGCCGTTGAGATAACTCATCAAACCGGGGGTCCCCAGCCCGGCGTAGTCGGAGCCGACGACGGCGTAGCCCTGGTCGAGCCAGTGCGTGAGGTATTCCACATCCCGTGGACTGCGCGGCTGCGCCGACGGTGCGCAGTCGTCACCGAGGCCCACGGTGCCGTGCGCCCACGCGATCGTGGGCCATCCGCCTTCGGGCGCCTGACCATGCGGGATGAACACCGCGGCAGTGCTGAGTGCCGGCGAATCATGTTGGTCCACGGTCGAATACAAGATGCGGTAAGCGCTGGCCGCGCCCGGCAGCGACAGTGCCGGGTCCAACGGCACCGTCTCGATCAGGCTGCCGGCCACGGGAATCGGCGCGTCATGGTGACGCGCATCCAGGCCCGACCAGTTCGGCACGGCTGCCGCCGCGGTCGGTGCCGCCAGGAGCCCACACATCAGCAAAACGATTGCCGTCCACCACTGCTTCACCGCCACAGCTTATGGCAGCGCAGATGTATCTCATATATTGGGAACGAAGTTCAATATTTTGGGACATCCGTGAAACTATGACCGCATGCCGGTTTCGTCGATCAGCACCTTCCGCCGTTGGTCGATGTTGGCGATCGCCCTGACTGCGACCACGTGTGCCAACGTCTTCATCAACGGCGCGGCGTTCCTCATCCCCACCCTGCATGCCGAACGCGGCCTGGATCTGGCCAAGGCCGGCCTGCTGTCTTCGATGCCGAGCTTCGGCCTCGTGGTCACCCTGATCGCCTGGGGTTACGTCGTGGACCGGGTCGGCGAGCGGATCGTGTTGACGGTGGGCTCTGCGCTGACCGCCGCGGCAGCTTTCGGCGCGGCCGCGGCACACTCCCTGGTAGCCGTCGGAATCTTCCTGCTGGTGGGCGGAATGGCTGCCGCGAGCAGCAATTCGGCGAGCGGGCGAGTCGTGGTCGGCTGGTTCCCGCCTGAACAACGCGGGCTGGCGATGGGAATCCGGCAGACGGCAACCCCTTTGGGAGTCGGCCTGGGCGCGTTGGTGATTCCGCGTCTGGCCGAATCTCACGGCGTGGCAATTGCATTGCTCTTCCCCGCGATTGTGTGCGTATTGGCGGCGGCGATCTGCGCTGTGGGAGTGCTGGATCCGCCACGGCCGCCGCGTCATGAGGCCCCGGCCGAGCACCTGGCCAACCCGTACCGTGGCTCGAATGTGTTGTGGCGCATCCACGCGGTCTCGGTGCTGCTGGTGGTGCCGCAGGGTGTGGTGTGGACGTTCACACTGGTGTGGTTGATGAGCGACCGGGGTTGGTCGGCGGCATCAGCGGGCACCCTGGTGACCATCGCTCAATTGCTGGGCGCGGCAGGGCGGATCGCCGCGGGCCGGTGGTCCGATGTCGTCGGGCAGCGGCTGCGGCCGATCCGGACCATCGCGTTGGCGGCAGCTGCGACGATGGGGCTTCTTGCCCTCACCGACTGGCTGGGTTCACCGATCAGTGTCGCGCTGATCGTGATTGCGTCGGTGATCACGGTGTCGGACAACGGTTTGGCGTTCACCGCGATAGCCGAAATCGCCGGTCCGTTCTGGAGCGGGCGCGCGCTGGGCACGCAGAACACCAGCCAGCATTTGGCGACCGCGAGCTCGGCACCGCTGTTCGGCGCGCTGATCGGCGTGTCGGGCTATCCGGCGGCGTTCGCGGTGTGTGCGTTGTTGCCGTTGATCGCGGTGCCGCTGGTGCCGGCCGATCCGGTGCGCGAAGAGCGTTAGGCGCGTGGACGCTATGCGCGCTCGCTCATGTCCCCCGTCCCGGGCACGCCGTCGGCGAGACCGTACCGCAGGAACACGACACCGCTCGGGCTGGCGACGGGCGGCTCCAGCAGTGTGACATTGGTGGGCACCGAACCCCCGTCGAACACTTTCTTCCCCGCCCCCAGCATGATCGGGTGCACCCACAGGTCGAGGCGATCGAAGAGCTTCTCGCGCATCAGCGTCTGGACCAGGTTCAGGCTTCCGACGACCTTCACATGTTCATGCCCGTCACGGACCTCGCGCACCGCGGCACCCAGATCTGGGCCCAGCTGTTCGGAACCGGCCCACGCCAGATCAGGCTTGCCACGGGACGCGACGTATTTGGGAATGCTGTTGAACAGCGCACCGAACTCGTCCGTTTGATGCGGCCAGTAGGCGGCGAAGATTTGACGTGCTCCCCGCCATGAATGGCGGGGATTCCCGTGCGGCTATGCCGCGGTTGGGGTGCTTCCTGCTTCATCGCCTCGCGCATCCCGTGTGTTGGGAGGACTTACCGAGGCTCCACAGGCGTTT